>JAEZIA010000232.1 GCA_023416315.1 Actinomycetes bacterium | reverse complement strand
AGACATCAACTAATCCATCGAAGGAGCGAATCATGCCACTCGACCACTATGTCACCCTGGGCCGGTCCGGGCTGCGGGTCAGCCCGTTCGCACTCGGGGCGATGACGTTCGGCGAGGACGCCGGCGGCGCCGGTTGCAGCGTCGAGGAATCCGAACGGATTCTCGACGCCTACCTCGACCGCGGCGGCAACTTCGTCGACACCGCCAACTTCTATACGAACGGCCATTCGGAGAAGATCCTCGGCGACTGGTTCACCGCCCGCCCCGGTCGGCGCGAGCACGTCGTACTGGCATCGAAATTCTTCGCCAACCTGCATCCGGGCGATCCGAACGCAGGGGGCGCAGGCCGCAGCGCGATCCTCGGTCAACTGCGAGAGACGTTGCGCCGCTTACAAACCGACTATCTCGACCTCTATTGGCTGCACAACTGGGACCGCAACACTCCGATCGAGGAGACCATGCGCACCCTCGACGACCTCGTGCGCGCAGGCACCGTGCGCTACGTCGGCTTCTCCAACACCCCCGCCTGGGTGACCGCGCAAGCCCAGACCATGGCGACGTTGCGCGGCTGGACACCTCTGATCGCATTGCAGGTCGAGTACTCACTGCTGGCGCGCACCGTCGAGGGCGAACTCGCACCGTTGGCGATCGATCAGGGCATGGCGCTGGTTCCCTGGAGCCCGCTGAAGAACGGCTTCCTCTCGGGCAAGTACCGGCCAGGTGGCTCGGTCGACGATTCGGCCCGCGCCGCCTTCGTCGGTGGCCCCAGCGACGACGACTTCGTGGTCATCGACGCCGTCACCGCCGTCGCCGACGAGATCGGCGCGTCACCGGCGGCCGTCGCGCTGGCGTGGCTGCGGGCACGGCAGGGAACGGTCGTGCCAATTCTGGGGGCGCGGCGGATGGCCCATCTCGAGGACAACCTCGCCGCCGTCGACGTCGTTCTCAGCGCGGAGCAGTTACACCGACTCGACGAGGTGTCGGCTCCGACGCTGAACTATCCGGCCGACGTGAACGGGACGACGCGCTCGATGCTGCAGTTCGCCGGCACCACGGTGGACGGCGAGCCGTCGACGGTCTATCCCCCGCTGCTGCGGAGTTCTGTCCGCTACTGAGCCAGTGCGACGAGCTCTGCGGCGGTCGCTGCGGCACGCTCTCGATCGGCCTCGACCAGTCCGATCCGGGTGCGCCGGTCGAGGATGTCATCGATGCTCAGGGCGCCCTCGTGGGTGGCGGCGAACTCGAATTCCGCACGGGTGACGTCGATTCCGTCGGCAACCGGGTCGGTGGGCCGGTCGCACCGGGCCGATGCGATGACGTTGGGCGACTCGGACCCGTAGCGCGCGACGAGCGAGCCGGGCAGGTCGCTCGTGGTGCGCAGCGTGGCAACCGGATTGGCGACCGCACCGACCAGCGGCAGGTTTCGGGTGCGGCACGGCTGTGCGGTGATCGACCGGGCCCCCAGCGCACGGTCGAGAACATCCTCAGCCATGTGCCGGTACTCGGTGAGCTTGCCGCCGACCACGCTGAACACCCCGTTGGAGGATTCGATGACCGCGTGATTGCGGGACAGGTCCGACGTGCGACCCTCCCCGGTGTCGATGAGAGGCCGCAGACCGGCATAGGCGCCCTTCACGTCGGCGACGGTCAACGCGGTTCCCAGTGCCGTGTTGACTGTGTCGAGCAGGAAGCTCGTCTCGGCCGCGGTGGGCTCGGGCACATCGGGGATCGGGCCGGGGGCGTCCTCGTCGGTCAACCCGAGGTAGACGCGACCGAGTTGTTCGGGCATCGCGAACACGAACCGGTTGATCTCGCCGGGAATCGGAATGGTCAGCGCGGCAGTCGGATTGCCGAACGCTGCGGCATCGAAGACCAGGTGAGTGCCGCGGCTGGGACGCAATGCGATCGACGCATCCACCTCACCGGCCCATACCCCGGTCGCGTTGATCACCGTGCGGGCCTGCACATCCAGCGATTCACCGGTGAGTTCGTCGGTCAGCCGCACCGATGTACCGGTCGCGGCCGTCGCCGATGCCCTGGTCAGAATCCGCGCGCCGTGCTGGGCGGCGGTGCGCGCGACGGCGACCACCAGCCTGGCGTCGTCGATCAATTGACCGTCATAGGCCAGCAGCCCGCCGTCGAGGCCGTCGCGCCGCACGGTGGGCACCATGGCCAGGGCCTGCGGGACGTCGACCCGGCGCGATCGTGGCAGCGTCGACGACTTCGTGCCCGCGAGGATTCGCAGGACGTCACCGGCGACGAAACCCGTTCGGATCAAAGTGCGTTGGCTGTGGCTCATCGACGGCAGCAACGGCACCAGCTGCGCCATCGCCCGGACCAAATGCGGGGCGCTGCGGGTCATCAGGATGCCGCGCTCGATCGCGCTGCGCCGCGCAATACCGACGTTGCCGGTAGCCAGGTAACGCAGGCCGCCGTGCACCAGCTTGGAACTCCACCGGCTGGTGCCGAAGGCCAGATCATGCTTCTCGACCAGCAACACCGACAGGCCGCGGCTGGCCGCGTCGAGCGCGATTCCGGTCCCGGTGATGCCGCCGCCGATCACCACGACGTCGACGCGGGCGCCGTCACCGAGCGCGGTCAGATCGGCGGTGCGCCGGGCGGCATTGAGGGCGGTGAGATCACTCATGCGAGGTATCCGTTCAGGGCGCGCGAAAGCTCGGTGCTCAGGGCGTCGGCGTCGAGGATGGGTTCGACGATGTGGGCGGACTGGATCGCGGACTGGCTGATCAACAGCACCATCGCGGCGAGCTGGCGGACATCGCCGGCGCGGACGCTGCCGTCGGCCTGAGCTTCTCGCAGCGCGTCGACGAGGAGATCGATGACGATCTGCTGGCTGGTACCCAGCCGCCCGGCGATGTAGGTCATCGCCAGGTCCGGCGCGGATCGCAGCACCGAGGTGAGCAGGTCGTCGTCGCGCAGCCGGCGGGCCACCTCGACGATCCGCTCGACCAGGCCCACCCGGCCACGGCCAGCCGGCGCGACCGCGCGCCAGGTACCGGTGATGCGCTCGGTGAGCAGCGACGCGACGATCGTGCGGGTGTCTGGCCAGCGGCGATACACCGTCGGGCGACTCACGCCCGCCCGCCGGGCGATCTCGGCCAGCGTGACGCGCTCGACGCCGAAGTCGCGGACACAGGTGGCCGCGGCGGCCATGATCCGGTCGCCGATATCCACGGATTCGTCGTTACTGATTGACGGCATCTGTAATACTGTAACGCATGAGCGATGACGCCCGCACCCTGGTTCCCCCGATGGCCTGGAACGCCTGGGGTGACCCCGAGGCCGCCAAACCCCTCTCCGATGGCATCAAAGCGCTGCTCGAGCAGGCGCTGGGGGTGACGCCGAGCGAAATTTCCGCCCCGGACATCGACGAGGTGGCTGTGCGCGCGTCGGCGTTGGCGGATGCGCACCGTGACGCCTTCGTGGAGTTCGTCGGCGCCGACTACGTGCGGACCGATGACCGCGGCCGGTTGTTGTATGCAGGCGGCAAGTCGACGCTGGACTTGCTGCGCCGCAAGCAAACCCACCAGGACGCCCCCGACGCGGTGCTGCTGCCCGGCAGCGAGGACGAGATCGCCACCGTCCTGCGTTACTGCTCCCAGCACGGTATCGCCGTGGTGCCGTTCGGCGGCGGCACCAGCGTGGTCGGCGGATTGGACCCGATCCGTGGCGATTTCGCCGCCGTCATCTCCCTGGACTTGAGGCGGCTCGACGCGCTGCACAACCTCGACGAGACGTCGATGCAGGCCGAGTTGGGTGCCGGCGTCACCGGCCCGGATGCCGAGCGGCTGCTGGGTGAGCGCGGCTTTTCCCTCGGCCACTTCCCGCAGAGCTTCCGCTTCGCGACCATTGGCGGGTTCGCGGCCACCCGGTCGTCGGGCCAGGATTCGGCCGGATACGGCAGGTTCAACGACATGATCCGCGGGTTGACCGTGGTCACCCCCGCCGGTGTGCTCAACCTCGGCCGCGCGCCGGAATCCGCCGCGGGGCCGGATCTGCGGGAGCTGTTCACCGGGTCCGAGGGAGTCTTCGGCGTCATCACCCGCGTGCGGCTGCGGGTGCATCCAACTCCCGAGACCACGCGCTACGAAGCGTGGTCATTCCCCGACTTCGCCACCGGCGCAGCGGCATTGCGCGCCATCACCCAGATCGGCACCGGCCCCACCGTGGTGCGGCTGTCCGACGAGGCCGAGACCGGCGTGAACCTGGCGACCACCGGCAGCATCGGCGAACAGAGCATCACCGGCGGCTGCCTGGCCATCACCCTGTTCGAAGGAAGCGCGGCACACACCGAGAGCCGCCATGCCGAAACCCGCGCCGTGCTCGAGGCGCAAGGCGGGACGTCACTGGGCGAGGCGCCGGCCCGGGCGTGGGAGCACGGCCGGTTCGACGCACCGTACCTGCGGGACTCCCTGCTGGCGGCAGGCGCGTTGTGCGAGACGCTGGAGACCGCGACCACGTGGGCCAACCTGCCGGTGCTCAAGGCGGTAGTCACCGAGGCGCTGACGACTTCACTGGCCGACAGTGGCACGCCGGCGTTGGTGATGTGCCACATTTCGCATGTGTATCCTACCGGGGCGTCGCTGTACTTCACCGTCGTTGCCGGACAGCGCGGCGACGTCGCCGAGCAGTGGCTGTCCGCCAAAGTCGCTGCCTCCGATGCGATTTCGCGTACCGGCGGGACCATCACCCACCACCATGCGGTGGGCGCCGATCACCGGCCGTGGATGGCCGCTGAGATCGGCGAGCTCGGCGTGACGGTTCTTCGGGCAGTTAAGCAGGCCGTCGATCCGGCCGGAATCCTCAACCCGGGCAAGCTGATTCCATGATCTCCCATGTCACCGTTTTGACGAACCCGAAGTCGGGGCACGGCAATGCGCCACATGCCGGGGAGAAGGCGGTGGCTCGCTTCCAACAGCTCGGAATCAATGTGACCGCTATTGTCGGGCGGGACGCCGCTCACGCCCGCCAGTTGGTCGACGAGGCGTTGACCCGCGAGACCGACGCGCTGGTGGTGGTCGGCGGCGACGGGGTGATTCGTCTGGCGATCCAGTCGTTGGCGCGCACCGACATTCCGCTGGGAATCGTGCCGGCCGGCACCGGCAACGATCATGCCCGCGAGTACCGGCTGCCGACGGCTGAGCCGGCGGCAGCAGTCGACGTGATCGCCGCCGGGTACACCGAGACAGTCGACCTCGGGCACATCAAGGGCGCCGATGGATCCAGCACGTGGTTCGGCACGGTCGCCGCCACCGGCTTCGACTCCCTGGTGAGCGATCGGGTGAACCGGATGAGCTGGCCGCACGGCCGGATGCGCTACAACGTCGCGCTGGTCGCTGAGATTTCACAGTTGCGGCCGTTGCCCTTCCGCATGGTGCTCGACGGGGAACGGGAGATCGTCAGCGACTTGACCCTGGCGGCGTTCGGCAATACCCGCAGTTACGGCGGCGGCATGCTGATCTGCCCGGGCGCCAACCACTCCGACGGATTGCTGGACGTCACGATGGTGGGCGCGTCGTCGCGGACAAAACTGATCCGCTTGTTCCCGACGGTGTTCAAGGGCACGCACGTAAACCTTCCGCAGGTCACCACTGCGCGGGCGCGCACGATCACCGTCGACTCCCCCGGCATCAACGCCTACGCCGACGGCGACTATGTGTGCCCGCTGCCCGCGGAGATCTCAGCGGTTCCCGCTGCGCTGAAAATACTTGTGCCGGAGCCGGTCTAGCGTTCCAGCACCTTCGCGCAACCGTCCAGGATCGCGGCGAAGTTCCACGGCAACAACTTGGAGGTGACCAGCTCCATCGCCTTACCGCCGCCGCGAGCCGGATGACTATAGGTGCTCACCCAATCGACGTGTGTCCCATCGCCTTTCGGGGTGAAGGTCAACGTGCCGCCTTTGTGGTCGAACGCGGGGACCGATGCGACGATCAGGTAGGTGTAGCTGTGCGGCGGGTCGTAGGCGACGAGCTCTTCGCGAAACCAGAGCCCGATCGCGAACCCGGTCCGAATCGCACCCAGGCCGGGCGGCGGTGAGTCCCGCGCCCAGTCCGACGTCACGATCAACGGAGCGGCCTTCAGATTCACCGGGTCGGCCAGCCACGCGAAGACCTGCTCGGGCGGCGCGCCGATCGTCTTCTCGACGTGGATTTCGACCATGGCGTCTCCCTCGATCTACTACGGGTGATAGTAGAACTAGCGCGGCCCGACCACAATGCCCTCGCCGTCACGTCGCCGAACACAAAACGTGTCACCCCCCGGTGGCATACTCGAACACATGTTCGATACACGGTCGGCGAGTGATCCGGCGGTGGTGGAAGCCATCGTCGACTTCGCCCGCGCCGAGGCTCAGGATGCCGCACGACGCCTGGCCTGGATCGCCGAATTCGTGGCACGCCGCTGCACCGACGACGAGCACCCGTATTGGGCCTGTGATGCCTGGGACGCCGCAGTGGCCGAGGTCTCCGCCGCGCTGGGCATCACCTGCGGGCGGGCCTCGGGCGAAATGTTGATGGCGATGTCACTGCGCGACCGGCTACCCCGGGTCGCCGAACTGTTCCTGGCCGGCACCCTGACCTACCGGGTGTGCGAGGCGATCACCGAACGCACCGACCTGATCCAAGACCCCGCCACATTGCGTTTGGTCGATACCGCCATCGCCCACGACGCACTGACCTGGGGACCGTTGTCGGCACTGAAGTTACAGCGCGCCATCGACTGCTGGGTCGACCGCTACGACCCGGGTGCGGTGCGCCGCGCGCAGTCACGCGCCCGCACTCGCGACGTCGTGATCACCGTCGACGCCGCCGCGGGAACCGCCGAGATCACCGGAGCGCTCTCGGCCACCGACGGTGAACTCGTCAAACGCCGACTGACCCGGATGGCCTACTCGGTCTGCGAGGACGACCCCCGCACGATCGCGCAACGCCGCTCCGATGCCCTCGGCGCACTCGGCGCCGGGGCAGACCGGTTGGTCTGCCAGTGCGGCAATCCCGACTGCCCCGCCGCCGCCAACGATGACGGCCGCGCCGCCGCCGTGGTGGTCCACGTCGTCGCCGAAGCCGACACCGTCGCCACCGAACCGACGACCGGAGGCACGCCCAGTGGCGTGCTCACCGGCAGCCGGGGCTTCGTGCCCGCACCACTGCTCGCCGAACTCATCAACGCCGGGGCCACCGTACGGCCGCTGCGCCGCCCCAACGACGAACCCGAACCCCAGTACCGGCCCTCGACCGCACTCGATGAGTGGGTGCGGATGCGCGACATGACGTGTCGCTTCCCGAATTGCGATGTGCCCGCCGAGTACTGCGACCTCGACCACACCATCGCCTGGCCGATCGGGCCCACCCACCCGTCGAACCTGGCCTGCCTATGCCGAAAACACCACCTGCTCAAAACCTTCTGGAACGCGTGGAGGGATCGTCAACACCCCGACGGCACGATCACGTGGACCACACCCACCGGCCGCACCTACACCACCAGACCCGGCAGCCGCCTACTGCTGCCCACCTGGAACACCACCACCGCCACCCTGGCCCCACCCACCGAACAACCCCCACCGGCCATCGGCATCATGATGCCCACCCGACGAAAAACCCGGGCAGCCCAACGCATCTACCGCATCACCCGCGAACGGGCGCTCAACGACGCCCGAGTGACCGAACGCGACAAACCGCCGCCGTTCTGAGCGGCCTCGCTCAGCCGACTCCCCGGCTCAGCCAGCTCACCTCACCGCTGTCGCCACCGTCGCGGTAGGGCTCGAGTGCCTCGTCCCATGCCGTGCCGAGAACCGAGTCCAGCTCAGCCGCCAACGTGTCTGCGCCCGACGCCATCAACGTGCGCAGCCGCATCTCGCCGACCATGATGTCGCCGTTGGCACTCATCGTGCCCGCCCACAGACCGAGCTGCGGCGTGTGGCAGAACCGCTCACCGTCGACACCGGCGCTGGGGTCCTCGGTCACCTCGAACCGCAGGACCGACCACGAACGCAGCGCGTTGGCCAACCGAGCGCCCGTGCCGACAGGACCAACCCAGTTGGTCACCGCCCGCAGCTGCCCCGGCATCGCCGGCTGTGGCGTCCACTTCAAATTCGCCCTGGCGTTCAGGGTCGACGAAAGCGCCCACTCGACATGCGGGCATACCGCTGCGGGAGAGGCGTGGATGTACACCACGCCAGTCGTCGCATCGGCGAACTGGTTCGACGCACGCATCACCTTCTCCTTCGGTTCCACGAGGGACGTCTTCCCCAACGACCTGGTGTTTCCGAAGATGCGGTTGTGTCGTGCGTGTTTATTGTGCCTTGTGAGGCCTGTGTTGCGCTAGTGCGCCCCGTACTCTCTCAGAGCTTCATCAGAGAGCGCAGGCCACAGTGGTTTGGCCCACTCGTCGAAATCCCGGTCCGTGAGCACTACCAGGGACAATGCGCGCTCCGGGTCAACCCAGATGAACGTGCCCGTCTGACCGAAATGCCCGAACGTCCGCGGTGAGTTGGACGATCCGGTCCAGTGTGGTGATTTGTCGTCGCGGATCTCGAATCCCAGCCCCCAGTCATTGGGCCGCTGCACCCCGAATCCCGGCAGCACACCGGTCACCCCCGGGAACTGCACGTTGATCGCCTGCTCGTGCAGCTGCGCCGACACCGTCTTCGGCGCAAGGAGGTCCGCGGCGAACGCCGCCATATCCGCCACCGTGGAGATCCCGCCGTAGCCGGCCGCCTCCGCACCGCCCTCCAACCGGGAGGCCGCCATCCCCAGCGGCTCGAAGACCGCCTCGGCCAGATAGCGGTCGAACTCGATATCGGTGTTCTGTTCGATCGTCTCGGCCAGCACCTGGAAACCGAAGTTCGAGTAGACCCGCCGCGTGCCGGGCTCCGCCATCAACTCGCCGGAATGCATCGACAGCCCCGAGGCATGGGCCAGTAGATGCCGGATGGTGCTGCCCGGCGGACCGGCCGGGGTGTCGAGCTCCACCACACCCTCTTCGATCGCCACCTGTGCGGCGCGCGCCGAGAGCGGCTTGGTCACCGATGCGAGCCGGAATTGATGATTGGTGTCGCCGTACTCGGCCAGCACTCCGTCGCTACCCACCACGACGGCGGCGGCGACCGACACCGGCCAGTCGGCGATCTGATCGAGGGACGTAGCCATCCACAGCAGGCTACGTGACCAGCGAAGTGACCAGCGAACCGTCGACCCGAGCGAGCGGGACTGCACGGCGGATTCGACATCCGCCGCGCTAATGTTTGGCCCATGAGTCAGACAGTGCGCGGCGTGATTTCCCGGTCGAAGAAGCAGCCCGTCGAATTGGTCGACATCGTGATCCCCGACCCGGGTCCGGGTGAGGTGGTCGTCGACATCATCGCGTGCGGGGTCTGCCACACCGACCTGACCTACCGCGAAGGCGGTATCAACGACGAGTACCCCTTCCTCCTCGGCCACGAGGCCGCGGGCACCGTCGAGTCAGTCGGCGCCGGGGTCACCAACGTCGAGCCGGGTGACTTCGTGATCCTCAACTGGCGCGCGGTGTGCGGCCAGTGCCGGGCCTGCAAACGCGGTCGGCCCTGGTACTGCTTCAACACCCACAACGCCGCGCAGAAGATGACCCTGACCGACGGCACCGAGCTGACCCCGGCGCTGGGCATCGGCGCCTTCGCTGACAAGACCCTCGTGCACGAGGGCCAGTGCACCAAGGTCGATCCCGAGGCCGACCCGGCCGTCGCCGGATTGTTGGGTTGCGGAGTGATGGCCGGCCTGGGCGCGGCCGTCAACACCGGCAACATCGGCCGCGACGACACCGTCGCCGTCATCGGATGCGGTGGCGTCGGCGACGCAGCGATCGCCGGCGCCGCACTGGTCGGGGCGAAGACGATCATCGCCGTCGACACCGACAACACGAAACTCCAGTGGGCCCGCGAGTTCGGCGCCACCCACACCATCAATGCCAAAGAGCTCGACCCGGTCGAGACCATCCAGGACCTGACCGACGGCTTCGGCGCCGACGTGGTGATCGACGCCGTCGGTCGCCCGGAAACCTGGAAGCAGGCCTTCTATGCCCGCGACCTTGCCGGAACCGTTGTGCTGGTAGGTGTTCCGACCCCCGACATGCGCCTGGACATGCCGCTGGTCGACTTCTTCTCCCGCGGTGGATCACTGAAATCCTCGTGGTACGGCGACTGCCTGCCCGAGCGCGACTTCCCCACCCTGATCAGCCTCTACCGCCAGGGCCGGCTGCCGCTGGACAAGTTCGTCTCCGAGCGCATCGGCCTCGACGCCATCGAAGACGCCTTCCACAAGATGCACGCCGGCGAGGTGCTGCGCTCGGTGGTGATCCTCTGATGGCCGGCATCGAACGAATCGTCACCCACGGCACCTTCGAACTCGACGGCGGCAGTTGGGAAGTCGACAACAACATCTGGATCGTCGGCGACGAATCGGAGGTGATCGTCATCGACGCCGCCCACGACGCCCAAGCCATCGAGGATGCCGTCGGTAACCGCCACGTCGTCGCGGTGGTGTGTACACATGGCCACAACGACCACATCACCGTCGCGCCGCAGCTGTCGAAGGACCTCGACGCACCGGTCCTGCTGAATCCGGCCGACGACATGTTGTGGCGGATGACCCACGGCGACACGCCATTTCGCACCATCTCCGACGGCCAGGTACTCAAGGCCGACGGCATCGAGCTGCACGCCATCGCCACCCCCGGGCACTCCCCCGGCTCCACCTGCCTCTACGCCCCGGCGCTGGGCGCGGTGTTCTCCGGCGACACTCTGTTCCAGGGCGGCCCGGGCGCGACCGGCCGGTCGTTCTCGGACTTCCCGACGATCCTCGGGTCGATCAAGGACAAGCTCGGCAAGTTGCCCGCCGATACCGTTGTCTACACCGGCCACGGGGACACCACCCGCATCGGCGACGAGCTGGTGAACTACGACGACTGGGTGAAACGCGGCTCCTGAGCCGCTACTCGCCGAGGATCCGGTGCTTCTCGGCCTCGAACTCCGCCTGGGTGAGCGCACCCGAATCGCGCAGGGAAGCCAGCGTTTTCAGCTGCTCGAGCCGTACACCCTGATCGGACGGCGTATAACGATCGGTCGGGGCGAAGTGCTCAAACGGTGTCTGAGTGACGAACTCCGGCGGCCGACCACTGCCGCCCCGCGCGCGCAGGATCAGCGACGCGATCAGGTACAGCAGGCCGAGCCCGAACGCCCCCGCGAACACCCAATGCAGAAAGCCGGATTCGGTTTCCTTGCCGAACGCCAACCGCGGGTTGATGTAGCCGTTCACCTGAGCGTCGGTGTGGATCTGGTAGGTGCCCGCCTCGGGAATCTCGGCGGTCCAGATCCGGATATGGGTGTCACTGTTGATCGTCGTCAGTGTGCCGTGGTCTTCGGTGAGCACCGGATCGGGGACGCCGTCGGGCGGGACGATGTTCAACCGCAACGCGGGCAGCGGGAACCCGCTCGACGGTGAACCGGTCACCGAGGTGTGGAAGCTGATCTGAGCCTGCCCCGCGGGTAGCTGCACCTGACCCGAGCCGGGGATCGGCACTTCCCCGTAGGCGTCGAAGTCGTCGAGCACGAAGGCGTTGAGGACCATCACGATGATGAAGCCGACCCCGCCGATCACCATCATGAGGAATCCCGAGAGCGTCAGGATGCGGGAGACAGTCTTGACGCCGGCCATGGCGGAAAGTCTG
>JAEZIA010000231.1 GCA_023416315.1 Actinomycetes bacterium | reverse complement strand
GTAAACGGTTTCGGAGGAGACGGTCTCGAAGTCGTGGTCAGCCACGAGCCGAATGCTCTGGAACCTGCTCGGCCAGCGGCGCAGCCGCCTGCTCCGGGTGTTCCTTGCCGTTGGAGTGCTGCTCGGGAATCTCCAGGGACAGCCGCTCGGCCGCCTTGTAGTCGATGGCCGCCCCGACGAACGAGACGAACAGCGGATGCGGACGGGTGGGCCTGCTCTTCAACTCCGGATGGGCTTGTGTGCCCACCAGGAACGGATGCACGTCGCGTGGGTATTCGACGAACTCGACCAGGTGCCCGTCCGGCGAGGTGCCCGAGAACCGCAGCCCACTCTCGGCGATCCGGTCCCGGTACTCGTTGTTGACCTCGTACCGGTGCCGATGCCGCTCGGACACGTGCGTCGAGTCGTACGCCTCGGCGACGATCGACCCGGCCTCCAGGGTCGCCGGGTATGCACCGAGGCGCATGGTGCCACCCAGGTCGGCGTCGCCGGCGACCGCGTCGCGCTGGTCGGCCATCGTCGAGATCACCGGATCCGGTGTGCTGGGGTCGAATTCGGCCGAGTTGGCTTCGGTCAGGCCCACCGAGCGGGCGGCCTCGATCACGATGCACTGCAAACCCAGGCACAGCCCCAACACCGGCAGCCCGCGCTGGCGGGCATGGCGGATCGCGCCGATCTTGCCCTCGATGCCGCGGATACCGAACCCGCCGGGGATGAGCACCCCGTGCACGTCGCCGAGCGCGACCGCGGCGCCGTTGTCGGTTTCGCAGTCATCCGAGGCCACCCAGCGCATCTCGACCTTGGCGCGGTGGGCGAACCCACCCGCGCGCAGCGCTTCGGCCACCGAAAGGTAGGCGTCGGAGAGGTCGACGTACTTGCCCACCAACGCGATTCGCACGGTCTCCTTGGGCTCGTGCACCCGGCGCAGCAGGTCGTTCCACTGCGTCCAGTCGACGTCGCGGAACGGCAGACTCAGCCGGCGCACCACGTAGGCGTCGAGTTCCTCGCGGTGCAGCACCTTGGGAATGTCGTAGATCGACGGCGCGTCGGGGGTCGAGATCACACCGTCGACGTCGACGTCACACATCAATGCGATCTTGTTCTTCAGCGGCTCGGGCACGTCGCGGTCGCAGCGCAGGATCAGCGCATCGGGGGTGATACCAATGCTGCGCAGCGCGGCGACCGAGTGCTGGGTCGGCTTGGTCTTCAGCTCGCCCGACGGCGCCAGGTACGGCACCAGCGAGACGTGCAGGAAGAAACAGTTATCCCGGCCGACCTCGTGGCGGACCTGACGGGCGGCCTCCAGGAACGGCAGCGACTCGATGTCACCGACGGTGCCACCGATTTCGGTGATCACGATATCGGGGCGGCGACCCTGTTCATCGGGCTCGGCCATCGCCAGGATGCGGCCCTTGATCTCGTCGGTGATGTGCGGGATCACCTGGACGGTGTCGCCGAGATATTCGCCGCGACGCTCCTTGGCGATCACCGTCGAATAGACCTGCCCGGTGGTCACATTGGCCGACCCCGACAGGTTGCGGTCCAGGAAACGCTCGTAGTGCCCGACGTCGAGATCGGTCTCGGCGCCGTCCTCGGTGACGAAGACCTCGCCGTGCTGGAACGGGTTCATCGTTCCGGGGTCGACGTTGAGGTAGGGGTCAAGCTTCTGCATCGTCACCTGCAGGCCGCGTGCCGTCAGCAACTGGCCGAGGCTGCTCGCCGTCAGGCCTTTGCCGAGGGACGAGGCAACCCCACCGCTGACGAAGAGATGCTTGGTGGCGGTCTGCGGGTGCTTCCGCAAGGGGGGCAAGAGCAACCTCCGTGACGTCGGGCAGGGGATCGCTGTGAACTGCCTGGGGCCTGCCTACCCACGGAATCTCACCCTAACACCGACGCCGACAAGCTGGCGCTAACACGCCCGTGGCCTTGGTTACCCCTGCGTTACTCCCCTGCGCCGTTGCTGCGACGCGGGTAAGTAGTGCCGGACCGACACCGGGCGGGATGTGCAGTGGGGTGCTACTGCGCTCGTAGCACCAAACGCGACCGACGATGGAGCTGTCATCACGCCGACGAAGAAGACAGGCGATCATGCTCGAGCGGCTTGCACGACTGGCAGTGACCCGGCCGAAGACGGTCCTCGCGGTGACCGCGGTGCTCATGGTTGCCGCACTGGCGTCCGGGGCGGGAATCAGCGACCGACTCGCAGGTGGCGGCTTCTATAGCGGTTCTTCTGAATCGCAGCGTGCCGCCAACGCGCTCGAGCAGCGCTTTCATGTCGGGAAGCCGAACCTGGTGATTCTGGCGACCGACACCGGCGGCGGGTCCGTCGACGATCCGGATGCGGTTGCCGCCGGTGAGGCGCTCACCCACCAACTCGCCACCACGCCCGGTGTCACAACGGTCAGCTCGTACTGGGGCCCGGGCCGGTCAGACCTGCTCCGCAGCACGGATGGGACGAAGGCGCTGATCGTGGCGCACATCGAAGGCGACGAGCGGGAGTTTTCCGCTGCGGCCCGCCGTCTCATCGCCACCTACCGCGGCACCGAGCACGGTCCGTTGAAGCTCCAACTCGGCGGCGAGGCGGTCAGCTACGACGACGTGACCGATCAGCTCAACCGGGACCTGGGGATCAGCGAAGCGATCGCATTGCCGATAGTCCTGGCACTGATCACAGTGGTGTTCGGCAGTCTCGTCGCCGCCGGCCTGCCCGTGGTCATCGGTGTGCTGTCGATCGTCGGTTCACTGGGGCTGCTTGCCCTGTTGTCCGCCCTCACCCCGGTGTCGAACTATGCGCTCAACGTGACGACGATCCTCGGGCTGGCTCTGGCAATCGACTACAGCCTCCTGGTGCTGACCAGGTTCCGGGAGGAGCGGACGCGGGCCGCCTCGCTCGACGACGCGATCGTCGAGTCGGTGCGAACCGCGGGCCGCACGGTCGTCTTCTCGGCGACCACGGTGGCGTTGTCGGTGCTGGCGTTGCTTGCCTTCCCGATGATGTTTCTGCGTTCGATCGCCTACGCCTGCATCGGTGTGATCCTGCTCGCGACGGTGTGCGCGCTGGTCGTCTTACCCGCCATGTTGCGGCTCCTCGGCCCGAGAATCGACTCGCTCAACGTGCGGCGGCTGCTCCCGTCGCGGTTCGGACGTCATGCCCGGGCCGCAACGCGGGCTGAGAAAGACGGATTCTGGTTCCGCAGTTCACGGTTGGTCATGCGTCGGCCGGTACTGACGGGAGGCGCGGTCCTGCTCCTGGCGGTGGTGCTCGCCGCGCCCTTCGGCGCCATCCGATTGAGCTCTTCGGATGACCGGTCGCTGCCGACGAC
>JAEZIA010000313.1 GCA_023416315.1 Actinomycetes bacterium | reverse complement strand
TCGTTCTGGTCTACGTGGTGTTCGCGACGATCATCGCGTTCTGGATCGGCCACCCGCTGATCAAGCTGAGCTTCCGCAACGAGCTCACCAACGCCGTCTTCCGCTACGCCCTGGTGCGCCTGCGCGACTCCGCGGAAGCCGTCGGCTTCTACCGTGGCGAGAACGCCGAGCGGGGGCTGCTGCGCACCAAGTTCGCCCAGATCATCGCCAACTACAAGCGCTACGTGAACCGGACCATCGCGTTGACGGGCTGGAACCTGTCGATGAGCCAGATCATCAACCCGCTGCCGCTGGTGATCCAGGCGCCCCGGCTGTTCGCCGGACAGATCGACCTCGGCGACGTCACCCAATCGTCGAGCGCGTTCGGGTCGATCCACGACTCGCTGTCGTTCTTCCGAAACGCCTACGACTCCTTTGCCTCCTACCGCGCCGCGATCATTCGTCTGCACGGGTTGGTGGAGACCAACGCCGAGGCTCGCGAGCTGCCGAAGCTGAGTTTGCTTCCCAGCTATGACGGGTCGGTCGAGCTGCGTCAGGTGGAGGTCCGCACCCCCAGCGGCGCCCAACTGATCGATCCGATCGACCTGCGACTGGAGTCGGGCGAGACGCTGGTGGTCACCGGGCCGTCCGGCGCGGGCAAGACCACGCTGCTGCGCAGCCTCGCGCAGATGTGGCCGTTCACCTCCGGCACCCTGTGCCGCCCGAGCGACGACGAGACGATGTTCCTGTCGCAGATGCCGTACGTGCCGCTGGGCGATCTGCGCACCGTGGTGTCCTACCCGGCGACCTCGGGCGAGATCAGTGACGCCGAGCTGCAGCGCGCGCTGACCAAGGTCGCCCTGTCGCACTTGACCATTCGACTCGAGGAGTCACAGGACTGGGCCAAGGTGCTCTCCCCGGGCGAGCAGCAGCGCATCGCGTTCGCGCGGGTACTGCTGACCAAGCCCAGGGCGGTGTTCCTCGACGAGGCCACCTCGGCGCTCGACGAAGGCCTCGAGTTCGCCCTCTACGACATGGTCCGCACCGAACTGCCGGACACGATCCTGGTCAGCGTCAGCCACCGCAGCACGGTCGAGCAGCACCACGTCAAGCATCTGGAACTGCTCGGCGAGGGGCAGTGGCGCCTCGGCTACATCGAGGGCAACGAGCCGGCTACCGTCTAGCGGCCGCGGCGGCGTGCGTTCCGGCCCGCCGGCCGAAGAACGAGCCCTCCCCCAGCTGGGTGCCGCTGGCGTAGCCCTTGCCGTCCTGGGCGATATTGGATGCGCAGGCGCCCGCCGCGTACAGGCCGGGGATCACGCTGCCGTCGGCGCGCAGCACCTCGCCGTCGAGATCGGTGGCCAGACCGCCGACGGTGAAGCCGGAGTACATCGCCTTGCCCAGCGTCAGGTCGAACGCGGCCCACGGCCCGTTGTCTTGCGGCGCAAGGAATTCCGGCTGCTTGTGGAATTCGGGATCCTCGCCCTTGGCGGCATGTTCGTTGTAATTGTTCAGCGTCTCGACGAGATTGCCGGTCGGGATGCCCAGCGCGGCCTCCATCTCCTCGACGGTCTCCCACCCGTCGATGAAGGTGATCAGCGGGATCTCCGGGTTCTGCATGTGCGCTTCGTCGACGATCAGGTAGGCGGCGCTGTCGGGCTGGTCCATCACGAAACCCGAGGTGCGCGAATGGTAGGAGTCCTCGGTGACGAACCGCTTGCCCTCCTTGTTGACGATGATGCCGGTCAGCAGGATTGACGGCGGATATACGGGGGCGGTGATGAACACCTGATCCATGTGCTTGGTCGCCCCGCCGACGGATTCGCCGAGCCGGATGCCGAGCCCGTCGTCGTAGGTGTTGCCGAGCACGAACGGCTTCTCGGCAAGCTTCGGCGTGAACCGCGCGACCATGTCCGGGTTCATCACGAAGCCGCCGGCGGCGATCACCACGGCCTTGGCCCGGACCGACCCGGTCTCGTTGAACCGTTTCCACGACACTCCGACCACGGAATCCCCGTCGACGATGAGATTCGTTGCGCCCGTTTCGTATTGGATCTGCACGCCGAGCGCGTCGGCCCGCTTGAGCAGCAGGTCGATCACCATGGCGGCACCCTGGGTGTCGCCGGGCACCGGAACCTTGTGGCCCCGTGGGGCGGGTACCGCCATGTTCTTGTACGGCCACACCTTCTCGTTGCCGGTGAACATCAGGCCCTCGGTGTTGGGCTGGATGACCGCCTTCTCCGGGAAATAGCTCCGCTCGAACGCGATTCCCAGCTCCTCGAGCCAGTTGAAGTGCTCGACGCTGCCCTCGCAGTAGGCGCGGATCTTGTCGAGTTCGGGCTCGCGCGACACCGCGACCAGATACTTGTACATTTCCTCGACACTGTCGCTGTGTCCGGTGGCCTGCTGGACGGCCGTCCCGCCGCCCAGATAGAAGTGGCCGCCGGCCATCGACGTGGTGCCCCCGGCCACGGCGGCACGTTCGAGCACCAGGACCCGTGCGCCCGCGGCCGCGGCGCTGACCGCCGCGCAGCCGCCGCCGATGCCGAAGCCGATCACCACGACGTCGACGTCGTCGGACCACTCGGTCACGTCCGAGGCGGCGACGGTCGCGGGAATGTCCAGGCCACTCATTGCTGCTCCTGTTTCACATAGTCGAAGAACGTGCGGATGTCGTCGGGGATGTAGGCGATTTCGAGGTACGGCACCCCGGCCGCCGCGGCGGACAGGTAGGCGAACCGCATGCCGCCCGGCATCACGCCGCGGGCGACGACCTCTGCCGGTGGGTCGGCGTCGTTCAGGGCGGTGTCGAAGGCCTCGGCGTCCGGAACCTCGATGCAGATGTGATGCAGGCCGGGGCCGCCGGCGGCGAGAAACTCGGTGTAGATGCTGTCCCCGCGCGTCGGCGCGATCAGCTCCAACTGGGTATCGCCGGCATAGCTCAGCGAGATGTCGGCGTGGTAGTCGGCGGGCGCACCGCGATGTTCGCAGGTGTCCGGCCCGAAGTGCACGTCGGGCATCCGAATCCATTTCCTGGCACCCAGCAGCGTGGTGAGCGCCGCCTCGGTGGCGTCCAGGTCGCGAGTCACCCAGGCGATCTGGACAGGTGTCTGGTTGGTCATCGGATGAAGGATATCCCCGGGCCGCCGGTGTGGCTAGAACGTGTTCTAGTTTTGCGGCCCACCCGTCAGCAGGTCGAGCGCCAGACCGACCTGTTCGTCGAACAACACGGCCGTGTCGGTGAAGGTGTCGGCGCCGTACTGGCCGAAGATCTCCAGGCTGACGGCCCCGATGATCAACGCCCACACCGCGGTGCAGCGGATCACCAGCGCGTCGTCGCCGGGGAAGCCGAACTCGTCGCGCACGTGCCCAAGGTCGGTCGACATCGGTTGTGCGACATGATGTTCGGTGAGGGTGATGTCACCGGTGGCGACACCGGTGGCCACCGCGTCGAACAGCATGCCCACCACCCTGGTACCGGGGCCGGTGGTCAGCTCGGCGGGGGCGTGATAGCCCGGGACCGGGCTGCCGTACAGCAGCGCCCACTCGGCCGGCTGCGCGAGCGCCCACCGCCGGATGGCATGGGCGATCGCGGCGACATCGGCTCGCCAGCCTCCGTCGGTGTCGGTTCGCGCCCGTCCGACGGAGTCGGCGAGGTCGGAGTAGGCGTCGACCAGCAGCAGGGTCAGTAGCGCGTCGCGACTGGCGACATAGCGGTAGACCGCGGAGGACACCATGCCCAGCTCGCGGGCGATCGCGCGCACGGACAGCCCGGCCGCCCCCACGGTGGCCAATTGGCGTCGCCCCAGCTCGACGATCTGCGTTTCGATGCGCTGGCGGGTGTCCTGCCGCTTCCCCATCGGCCGAGTCTCGCACATCCGAGAACACTGCTCTTGATTTTGCTCCGGATCGCTGGCACTCTGAAATAGAGAGCATTGCTCTCGAATACTCGACCGATGGGACCAGCCATGCCTCAGCACTACGACCGTCCGAACGCCGCGGCCCGCGCCGTCAACGCCGTCTTCCGCCGACTTGCCCAGGCGGGGATCAGCGTCGCGGGCACCCGCGCACTGTGGGTGCGCGGGCGCAAATCCGGGGCTGTGCACAGCGTGGTCGTCAATGTGATGAGCGTCGACGGAGTCGACTATCTGGTCTCGCCGCGGGGCAATACCCAGTGGGTGCGCAACGCGCGGGCGGCCGGCACGGTCGAACTCGGCCCGCGCTGGCGGCGGACTCCGGCCACCCTCACCGAGGTGCCCGACGCGGCCAAGCCCGCCTTGCTCACGCGCTACCTCGACCGGTGGTACTGGGAAGTCAAGGGACACGTCGCCGGCCTCACGCCGACCTCGAGCGCCGAGCAGTTACGCGCTGCCGCCCCGTCGATCCCGGTGTTCGCGCTGGGGCGCTAGTTGGCGTTGGCTTCCGCGGCGGCCGCCACGTTCACCACGCCGGCGTCGGCCCCGGCCTGCTGACTGGTGGCCACCCACGACACCGCGGCGGGCAGGTTGCCCCAGGTGCTGTTGAACAACCCGATGATCACGGCCTTGTTGTCGTCGACCGGCATGTACACCGGGCCGCCGGAGTCACCCTTCTGGCTGACCACGCCGTTCTCCATCGTGAACCAGCCGTTGTTGACCCGCTCGATCGAGCCGCAACTCTCCCCGGTGATCACACCGAAGTGGCAGACCGGTTGGCCGCCCGCCATCGGCGGGGCAGCTTCGGCGACCAGCTGACGGCCACCTGGCAGGATGTTGTTGACCGCGACATCGGCGGCGAGCGTGATGGTTTCGAAGTCGGAGATCACCTGATCGGTGCGGACGACGGCGCCGTCGGGGGTGTTGTCCTGGAACGTCGACACCATGCCGATGAAGTGACCGTTGCGATCGGTCACCGGCCCGTCGGCGTGGCAATGTCCTGCCGAGTAGGCGATCCGGGCCGCCGGGTCGACGTAGCCGAGCGTGCAGACATTGGTTCCCTGACGGATTTCCATTCCGGGCGAGACGACGACCCCGGGAGTGGCCTGGGCGGCCGGGGCGATAATGGCGGACACGGCCACAGCCGCGGCGGAGACGACACATCCCAGCGAAAAACGAGCCACCCTACACCCCGATCGGTCGGCGGAACGTCAAGGACGCGCCGCGAAAGTATCTCGACTGTGTATCGGCGTCGATTTCAAATCGTTACCAACGAACTATGACGTACCCGGCGTGTCGCCGCAGGAATCCCGTCAATTGGGGGTCAGGAGTCGAACCCCAGGCCCAGTTGGTCGAGGGTGCGCAGGATGAGGTTGCGCCGGCCCTGGTTGTGGTCGGCCCTGTTCAGTGACCACCGGGTGGCCTGAATGCCCACGCTGGCCACGGGTTCCGGTGGGAACGGCAGCGGTTTGCGGTTGACCATCTCCAGTTCGGTGCGCTCGGTGGGATGCCCGTCGAGCAGGTCCAGGCAGACGTCGGCGGCGAAGCGGGCCGCGCCGACGCCGAGACCGGTGAATCCGTTGACGTAGGCGATCCGGCCGCGTCCGGCCAGACCCCAGTGCGCGCAGAACCGGGTGTTGGTGTCGATCGCGCCGGCCCAGCGGTGGCTGAACCGGACGTCCTCGAGTTGCGGGAACGTGATGAAGAAGTGGGCGGCCAGCTTCCGATAGGTCTCCGGCCGGTCCTCGTACGTCGGGTCGACGCGCCGGCCGTAGTGGTACACGGCGTCGTATCCGCCCCAGACGATCCGGTTGTCGGCCGACAGCCGGTAGTAGTGGAACTGGTTGCCGCTGTCTCCGATGCCCTGTCGCGACTCCCACCCGATGCGCCCCAGCTGTTCACTGGTGAGCGGCTCGGTGGCGAGCACGTAGTCGTACACCGGGACGGTGTGCAGCCGGTTGCGCTTGAGCAGACTCGGAAAGACGTTGGTGGCCAACACAACCTGGTCGGCCTCGATGACTCCGGCGCGGGTTTGGACCCGTATCCCCCGCCCTTCGCGTTGCACGGACAGTGCTTTGGTGTGTTCGAAGATCTCGACACCGGCCTGCCGGCAACTGCGGGCCAGCTCGAAAACCAGCCGGGCGGGGTGGACGATCGCACAGCTGTCGGTCGCCCAGAGGCCGGCCCGATACGTCGGTGAGGCCACCTCGGCCCGCACCGCCGCCTCGTCGAGGAAGCGACCCTCGCCGTCCTCGGAGCCCTCGGCCAGCCACGGCACCTGATGCGCCTCGGTGGCCACAGTCAGCATGCCGGTGCGCTCCCAGTCGACGTTCATGCCGTAGGACGCGATATCGGCCTGCATCCCGTCGAGGTTGGCCAGTCCGAGCTTCTCCAGCTGCTCGAACTCGTCGGGCCAGCGGGACTTTCCGTTCTCGGCACCGTGGGTGATGCTCGCCTCGACGAACCCGCCGTTGCGTCCCGATGCCGCCCAACCGACCCGGTCGGCTTCGATCAGCGCGACCCGCGCCCCGGGATTGCGCTGCGTCGCGTGCAGCGCCGACCACAGGCCGGCGTAGCCGCCGCCGACGACCAACAAATCACATGTCAGGCCGGTGGTCAGCCGCGGATAGTTCGGACGGGTGATGAGCGCTTCGTCCAGCCACATCGATCCGAACGAGGCGGGCCCCAACGCCCGGGCGATCAGGGCGGGATCGACTGGTTGATCGAATACGGTCTGCACCAAAGCATGGTGCCACGACCGCCGCCCTACCGGGCGAACCGCGTGAGCAGGGGTCCGACGATTGCCAAGACGAATACGTATGGCGTGGCGACCGATCCGATCGCGGCGACGGCGGAGCCCGCGAGACCGATGATCACCAGCGAGAATTCGCCGCGGGCGACCAGCGCCGTACCCGCGCGCAGCTGACCCGGCCTGGCCACGCCGTCGCGGCGGGCCGCGTAGACGCCGGTGGCGACCTTGGTGACGGCGGTGACCGCCGCGAGCAGCGCCGCCACCGGCAACATCGGCACCAATTCACCCGGGGCCACCGACATTCCGATCGCCACGAAGAACACCGCCGCGAACAGGTCCCGTAGCGGGGACAGTACGGCGCGGGCCCGTTCGGCGGTCTCCCCCGTCAGCGTCAACCCGACCAGGAACGCACCCACCGCCGCCGAGGCGTGCAGGTGTTCGGCGGCGGCCGCGATGAGCAGGGTCAGTCCGAGAATCCGCAACAGCAGCTGCTCGTCGTCGGGATGGCTGATCAGCCGGCCCAGATGGTGGCCCCAGCGATAGGACGCCGCGAACACCGCCACCAGCGCGATCATCGCGGCGCCCATCCACAGCAGCGCCTCCCACCAGGTGCCGCCGGCCGCCAGCACCGCCAGCAGCGGCAGGTAGGCCGCCATCGCGAAATCCTCGAGCACCAGAATCGACAGCACCGCGGGGGTTTCCCGGTTACCGAGGCGGCGCAAGTCGTTGAGCAGCCGGGCGATGACGCCCGACGAGGAGATGAAGGTGATACCGGCCATCGCCAGGATGCCGACGAAGTTCAGCCCCAACAGCCAGCCGGCGATCGCACCCGGGGTGGCATTGAGGACGAGGTCGACGCCCGCCGAGGGCAGGTGGCGCCGCATGCTGGCGGCGAATTCGCCGATGGAGAACTCCAGGCCCAGAGTCAGTAGCAGCAGCACCACACCGATCGTGGCGCCGGTGGATACGAATTCCTGGGCGGCCGGGACCGGAGCCAGCCCGCCGTTGCCGAGCGCCAGCCCGGCCAGCAGGTAGAGCGGGATCGGTGAGAGAGCGAACCGGCGGGCCGCCGTGCCCAGGATGGTGAGGACCGTGAAGATGACGCCGAGTTCGAGGAGGAGCGCCGCCGACACAGCCACTAGGTCAGCCCTGGTCGACGATCCGACGGACGCCCGATATGCCTTCTTCGGTGCCGATCACGATGAGAACGTCGTGTGCGTGCAGCACGTGGTCAGGCTTCGGCGAGGCCAACACCTCCTCGTCGCGGACGATCGCCACGATCGAGGCGCCGGTGCGGGTGCGTGCCTTGGTGTCGCCCAGGGGCCGGTCGACGAACGGCGAGCCCGACACGATCTCGACCTGCCCGGCGTCCAGGCCGGGCACCTCCTTGGTCAGGTCGGCGAAACTCTCGACCATCCGCGGGGCGCCGAGGATCTGGGCCAGGGTGTCGGCTTCCTCATCGGTCAGACGAAACACCGGGCGGGCCTGGTCGGGGTCAGCGGCGCCGTAGACGACGACTTCGAAATCACCGCTGCGACGCGCGATCACGCCAATGCGGTTGCCTTCGGCGTTGTCGAACTCATACCGCAGCCCGACCCCGGGCAGCAGGACTTCGTTGACCTCCATGGGCTCCATCCTCGGTGACGGCACGGATGTTTGACTAGGCCTCGACCCGGGCGCGGGCCGGCTGCGGTGCGGTGCGGGGCGCCCACCCTGGCGGCCCGAAGACGTAACCCAGCCGGTCGCGCCAGCGGCGGGCGGAGCGGACGTCGCGAGCGATCGCCATGTACTCGTGGGTTTCCAGCTTCCAGATGTTGAATGTGTCCACCGGCTTGGTCAGTCCGTAGTGCGGCCGGAACAGCTCGGGTTGGAAGGTGCCGAACAGGCGATCCCAGACGATCAAAATCCCGCCGTAGTTCTTGTCCAGGTACTCCGGATCGATGCCGTGGTGCACCCGGTGGTGCGACGGGGTGTTGAACACGAACTCGAATGCCCGGGGCAACTTGTCGATGCGCTCGGTGTGCACCCAGAACTGGTAGATCAGGCTGATCGAGAACCCGGTGAACACCATCCACGGCGGAACACCCAACAGCGGCAACGGAATCCACATGATGATCTCGCCGCTGTTGTTCCACTTCTGCCGCAGCGCGGTCGCGTAGTTGAAATAGCGACTGGAGTGGTGGGCCTGATGGGTGGCCCAGATCAGCCGGACCCGGTGGGCAACGCGGTGATAGCAGTAGAACAGCAGGTCCACGCCGACGATCGCGATCACCCACGTGTACCACTTCGTCGGCGACAGATGCCACGGTGCGACGTAGGCATACAGGGCGGCATAGCCGAACAGGGCCAGGAACTTCCAGGCGCTCATCGTCGCCGTCGACACCAGCCCCATCGAGATCGACGCCCACGCATCGCGGGTGTGATACGCGCCGGCGGCAGGTTCCTCGGATTCCAGCCGCTCCAGCTTGCGCGCGGCCGTCCATTCCAGGGTCAGCATCAGCAGGAAGAACGGGATGGCGAACAGCACCGGCTCCCGCATCTGCGGTGGGAGAACCGACAACAATTCTCCGATGTTCTCCACGCTGGCACCTCCCTCGCGGGAGTCTAACGCGACGTCAGCGGAAGCTAAGCACCTCGTCGCCCCAGGCCTGCCGGATCTGTCGGTCCAGGTCGTCGACCACGCGGTCCTCGCGGTCGATGATCAGGCTGGCGCGGTCGTCGGTGCGATACGGCGCCCAGTACGGCTGACCCAATGGCACGTTCGGATCGCCAGTGGCCGCAAACGTCGTCCACCGGGTGCGCATCCGCTCCGACAGCGCCTCGCCGGTCTTGAGTCCGCCGAGTTTGAATGTGACGTCGCGGGGACCCGAGACCAGGTTGCCCCACACATAGATCAACTCGGTGGCGTGCGCCGCGCCCAGCCGGATCGCCTTGAAAACCGGTGTGGCCCAGTCGAATCGATAGAGATAGACCGGCGCCACCGCACTGTGCCCCTCGGCGAACCACACCGTCGGCATCCGGAACCCCATGTCGCTGGCGACTCCGAGGCTGCGGGTGCGCGCCAGCTTCGCCGGGTAGGCCGAGCCGATCTGCTCGGCGGTCGGCAGCTGCAGGCCGGGTTGGTCGTTGGCGATCTCGTCGAACATCGTCCGAAT
The DNA here is from genome assembly GCA_023416315.1 of Actinomycetes bacterium. Taxonomy (GTDB): domain Bacteria; phylum Actinomycetota; class Actinomycetes; order Mycobacteriales; family Mycobacteriaceae; genus Mycobacterium. The sequence goes on along the minus strand of JAEZIA010000313.1, from coordinate 7,247 downwards.
GGTCTTGGGGGCGATCGGCATCAGCGGGGAGCGCATGAACCGGAACAGCGCTGCCTCGTTCTTGTTGGTGCCGATCAGCAACGGCACCGGGTGGGTCTTGCCCTCCCGCGCCCGTGTCACCGGGTAGTCCGGAACGAGATCCCCGTCGACCGTCGGCGCGAACGCCAGCCGCCCGGGGGTGGCGACCGGGACATGGTCGAACACCTGCTGCGATGCGTCGACCAAGGCCTGCACGGGGGCCTGATGGGCTTCGGCCGCGGTCATGCCGAGCCGCTCCAGCAGCAGGTCGGCGACGGCCCCGGCGCGCTCTCGGTCGTAGATCGAGGTGGCCGGGGAGCTTTGGGCGATGGCGCGGGAGAACAGCCCGGCGGCCTCCGGCGCGGCCAGCAGCGTGGTGACGATGCCGCCGCCCGCGGACTCGCCGAACAGCGTCACCCGGTCCGGGTCGCCGCCGAATCCGGCGATGTTGTCGCGCACCCAGCGCAGCGCGGCAAGCACGTCGCGCAGGGCGACGTTGCTGTCGAAGCCGGCCGCCGAGAGGTCGAGAAACCCCAGCGCGCCGAGGCGGTAGTTGATGGTCACGACGACGACGTCGGAGTCACCGGCCAGCACCGAGCCGTCGTAGAGCGGCTGGCTGCCGGAGCCGAAGATGTACGCCCCACCGTGCACCCACACCATCACCGGCCTCGGGCCGTCGGCGTTCGACGGCGCCCAGATGTTGAGGAACAAGCAGTCTTCATCGGCGCGGGTGCCCAGGCCCATCGGGATCGGGCTGCGCGGCTGCGGGCTGACCGGGCCGAACGTGGTGGCGTCGACGACGTCGGTCCACGGCTGGGGCGGCACCGGCGCGCGCCAGCGCAGATCACCGACCGGCGCGGCCGCGTAGCGCAGGCCTTTCCAGACCTTGACCCGGCCGTCATCGGAGCCGCGGACCGGGCCGTAGCCGGTCCGCACGACCGGCCGGTCCACGACCTGCGCAATGTTCGTATCGGCTGTCATCGTTCTCCTCCTGCGGCGGTCGCGACCTGCGCTGCCACCATCTGTCCACGCTACCGACGAGTAATGGGAATGCCCGCGCCTGCGGCCGTCTATCCGCTCACCCGTGCCGCGCGGTATGACCGCGGCCACAACGGACCGGGCGGGCTATCCTGACCGGCGTGCGGAAATGGGCGCTGCTGTCAGCCGCCATCGCCGTCGAGGTCACCGGAACTCTGTCGCTGCGCGCATCCCAGGATCACTCGGCCTGGCTGGGTCTCGTGGTGGTCGGCTACCTCGCGTCGTTCTACTTCCTGGCGTTGGTGTTGCGGGCCGGCATGCCGGTCGGTGTGGCTTACGGCGTCTGGGGCGCGGTCGGCACCGCGGCGACGGCGGCGCTGGCCGCGGCGATCTTCGGTGACCCGTTCACCACGCCGATCGTCGTGGGTATCGGGCTGATCATCGTCGGCGTGCTGATGGTCGAACTCGGTTCCCGCCGTCCCGGTGAGGAGGGCCCGTGATGATGTGGTTGACGCTGGCCGGCGCGATCGGTGTCGAGGTGTGCGCCACCTTGTGCCTGCGCGCGTCGAACGGCTTCCGCAAGAAGGCCTGGATCGCGCCGGTGCTGATCGGCTACCTCATGTCCTTCACGCTGCTGTGGGTCACGTTGTCGCTGGGCATGCCGGTCGGGGTGGCCTACGGCGTGTGGTCGGCCGCCGGCGTCGCGCTGATCGCGGTGATCGCCAGGGTGCTGTTCGCCGACCCGCTGACCCCGCTGATGGTGGGCGGCATCGGGCTGATCATCGCCGGTGTGCTCACGATCGAACTGACCGGATCCGCGGGCTGAGCGCCCGGGCCAGCAGCACGGCCACCAGTCCGGCTGCGGGAACAGTGAGTAGTCCCGCCCGCAGGGACACCGCGTCGGCGATCGAGCCGACGACGATCGGTGAGCCGAGAAATCCCGCGCGCATCAGCCAGGTCAGGATCGTCAGGCCGGTTCCAGCGCGCAGCCCGGGCAGTTCGTCGGCGGCGTGCATGGCCGCCGGTATCAGGGTGGCCGAGCCGAAGCCGGCGGCGGCGAATCCGGCCACGGTGCCCGGGACGGTGGGAAACGCCAGTGCGGCCGCCATGCCCGCCGCAACGATCAGGCCGCCGGCCCGGACCACCGCCCGCTGGCCCCACCGGTCGATCATCCGATCGCCGAGGACACGGCCGACGAACTGCGCACCGACCAGCGCGACGTACCCGAACGCGGCAATTGCCGCCGGCGCCGACAGCGAGTCGCGCAGGTACAACGAGGCCCACGAGCTGCCGGCGTCCTCGACGACGGCGCCGGCGATCGCAATGATCACCAACGCGGCGAGCACGAGGTAGACACCGCGGCCCGCCCGCGCCTCGGCCCGGGTGTGGGCGTGCGCGTCCTGCCCGTCGTGATCGGGTCCGGGGAGCAGGAACCGGTAGGCGATCAGGCAGACCGCGACGCACAGCACCGCGGACGCCGACAGCTGCACGGTTCGCGGGATCTCGACATGGATGGCGCCCGCTCCGATCAGCCCGCCGAGGACCGCGCCCGACGACCAGACCGCATGCAGCGAGTTGATGATGAACCGCCCGTACGCCCGCTGCACGCGAAGGCCGTGCACGTTCTGCGCGACATCGGTCACCGAGTCCGCGGCGCCCGCGCAGAACAGCGCGGCACCCAGCGCGACTCCGGTAGGCGCCACCCCGGCGGCGACGGTGAACACCGCGATCAGAACGGTGCAGCTGACGGCCACCACCGAGGAGCGGTAGCGGCGGATCAACGCGGCCGCGGCCGGCCCGCTCAGCAACGCGCCCGCCGAGAACGCCGCCACCGCCATGCCGAATGCCGTGTTGGACAGGTGCAGCTCGGACTTGATCTCGGGAAAGCGCGGCAGCAGATTGGCGAACAGCGCCCCATTCGTCAAGAACAGCGCCGCGGTGGCCACCCGGGCCCGGCGATCTCGGACATCGGGTAGGTGGGTGCCCATGGGACGCGAGGTTACGGACAACCGAGCAAGATGGCACCCATGACCCATTCGCTGGCCGAACTCGCCCACCGCTTCGGCGTCGCCACCGAGTACCACGACTGGACCGGCCGTGCAGTGCCGGTCGACGAGGACACGCTGGTGTCGGTGCTGGCGGCGCTCGGTGTCGACGCCGGCTCCGAAGAGGGCCGGGCCGCAGCACTTTCGGCCGAGGACGCCAAGTATTGGGCCCGGTCGCTACCGCCGACGATCATCGGCCGCGCCGGCAGCGAGACCGCCTTCTGGGTGCACGTCACCCACGGCGACGAAGCGCATGTCCGGGTGGAGATGGAAGACGGCACCGTCCGCAGCGACGTCCGGCAAGCCGACAACTTCACCCCGCCGCACGACCTGAACGGCAGGCTGGTCGGTGAGGCGACGTTCGTGCTGCCCGCCGATCTGCCGCTGGGGTATCACGAGGTTCATCTGCGCAGCGCGGGTCAGGAGTTCAGCACACCCTTGATCGTCACCGCGGCCTGGCTGGGGCTGCCTGCGCGGCTGGGCTCGCGACGCATCTGGGGCCTGGCCACGCAGATCTACAGCGTGCGGTCGAAAAACTCCTGGGGCGTTGGGGATCTCGGCGACCTCACCGATCTCGCGGTGTGGGCGGGAGCGCGGCACGGCGCCGGTTATGTGCTGGTGAACCCGCTGCACGCCGCCGCACCGACCCGGCCGATGGAGCCCTCCCCCTACCTGCCGACATCGCGCCGATTCACCAATCCCCTGTACCTGCGGGTCGAGTCGGTGCCGGAATTCGCCGCGCTACCCAAGCGTGGGCGGGTGTGGAAGCTGCGTTCGGCGGTCCAGTCCCGCGCGCGCAAGCTCGACTCCATCGACCGCGACGCGGCATGGGCGGCCAAACGCACTGCGCTGAAAGCGATTTACCGGGTGCCGCGCTCGGCGGGCCGCCAGTTGGCCTTCGAGGCGTTCAAGCAGCGGGAGGGCAAGGCCCTCGACGACTTCGCCACGTGGTCGGCGCTGGCCGAGAAGTACGGCGGCAACTGGCGTAAGTGGCCGAAGTCGTTGCGGCACCCCGATACTGCCGAGGTCGCCGACTTCGTCGCACGCCATGGCTCGGCCGTGGAGTTTCATCGCTGGTTGCAGTGGCAGCTCGACGATCAGCTCGCCCAGGCCCAGTCGCAGGCCGTCCGGACCGGAATGGCGTTGGGCATCATGGCTGACCTGGCGGTCGGTGTTCATCCCGACGGCGCCGATGCCTGGGCGTTGCAGGATGTCCTGGCCCTCGGGGTCACCGCGGGGGCGCCGCCGGACGAGTTCAACCAGCTCGGCCAGAACTGGTCGCAGCCACCGTGGCGACCCGATCGACTGGAAGAGCTTGGCTACCAACCGTTCCGGGCGCTGATCGCGGCGATCCTGCGGCACGCCGGCGGTGTGCGCATCGACCACATCATCGGGCTGTTCCGACTGTGGTGGATTCCCGCGGGAGCATCGCCGACCAAGGGCACCTACGTGCGCTACAACCACGACGCGATGATCGGGATCGTCGCCCTCGAGGCCCACCGTGCCGGTGCGGTCGTGGTCGGCGAGGACCTCGGCACAGTGGAGCCGTGGGTGCGGGACTATCTGCGGGAGCGTGGCGTGCTGGGCACCTCGATCCTGTGGTTCGAGCTGGACCGTGACGGCGGGGGCGGGCCGCTGCCCGCCGAGCGGTGGCGGGAGTTGTGCCTGTCCTCGGTGACCACCCACGACCTGCCACCGACTGCGGGATACCTGGCCGGCGAACATGTCCGGCTCCGAGACGAACTCGGTCTGCTCACCCGGGCCGCGGCCGACGAACTCGCCGACGACCGCGCCGAGCAGGCCGCCTGGCTGGCCGAGCTGCGTCGGGTCGGCCTGCTCGGCGACGGGGCCGACGAGGAGCAGGTGATCCTCGGCCTGTACCGGTATCTGGCCCGGACCCCGTCACGGCTGCTGGCGCTCGCGTTGACCGATGCCGTCGGCGATCGCCGCACCCAGAACCAACCGGGCACCACCGACGAGTATCCGAATTGGCGGGTGCCGCTGACCGGCCCGGACGGCTCACCGTTGCTGCTCGAGGATGTGCTGACCGACCCCAGGGCGCAGACCCTGGCCGAGGCCATGCGGTCCGCGACCGTCGCGCACCCGGAGTAGCGATGCCGAAATACAGTGCGGGCGTGCTGCTGCATCGCACCGTCGACGGTGTCGTCGATGTCCTGATCGGTCACCCCGGCGGCCCGTTCTGGGCGCGTAAGGGCGACGGCGCGTGGTCGATTCCCAAGGGCGAGTACGACCCCGAGACCGATGACCCGTGGGAGGCCGCGCAGCGCGAGTTCGCCGAGGAGCTGGGCTGCGCGCTGCCTGCGGGCCCGCGGATCGCGTTCGACGCCGTCAAGCAACCCAGTGGCAAGGTGCTGACGGTGTTCGCGGTGCAGGCCGACCTCGATGTGAGCGAGGCACACAGCAATACGTTCACGATGGAGTGGCCGAAGGGTTCGGGACGGCTGCAGGAATTCCCCGAATTGGATCGGGTGGGCTGGTTCCCGGTGGCCCGGGCGCGCCGCAAGCTCCTCAAGGGTCACGTGGTGTTCCTCGACCGGTTGATGACCCATCTGCCGGGACTGGCTGAGGGCGTTCCGGATGCGGCGAGTTAGCCTCACGGCGTGAAGGTCGCCGTCGTCGCTCCCATCGCGACCGGGGTCACCGCGGATCCGGTGTGGATGGGCGAATTCGCGCGCCACCTGGAGGCGTGTGGCTTCGAGTCGATCGTGATGGCCGAGCACACCGTCCTGGTGACCCGCTACACCAGCGTGTATCCCTACCACCCGTCCGGACGGGTCGAGGTCGCACCGGAATGCCCGGTACCCGACCCGCTGGAGATGTTGGCGTTCCTGGCCGGTCAGACCACCACGCTCGGTTTGGCCACCGGCGTCCTGGTTCTGCCCAACCACCATCCGGTGATGCTGGCCAAGCGGGCTGCGACGATCGACGTGCTGTCCAGCGGGCGGCTGCGGCTGTGCGTCGGCGTCGGGTGGCTGCGCGAGGAGATCGAGGCCTGCGGCGCGGGTTTCGAGAGCCGCGGCCGTCGTGCCGACGAACAGATCCAGGTGCTGCGCGCATTGTGGGCCGACCATCCCGACGGCGTCGACCACCACGGCGAGTTCTACGCCTTCGAGAACGCGATGTGCTATCCGAAACCGGTTGCCGCCCAGGGTGTGCCGATCCACGTGGGTGGCCATAGCCGGTTGGCGGCGCGGCGTGCCGGCCGGCTCGGCGACGGCTTTCAGCCACTCGGGGTGGCCGGCGGGGAGCTGGCGACGCTGGTCGAGGTGATGCGGGTGTCGGCCGAGGACGCCGGGCGCGATCCGGACGCCCTTGAGCTGTCACTGGGTCATCTCGTCACCAAGGTCGACGCCGACCGTGCCGGGCGGCTGGCCGAAGTGGGTGCCAGACGGCTGGTGCTGGGCATGCCACCGGTCACCGATCTCGCCGAAGCCAAGGATCTGGTATCGGCATGTGCGCAGCGATTGGGTCTGCCGGCGTGAGCCTTTCGCCGCAGGACCGCGGGGCACTGTCGGATCTGGTGCACCGGTATGCGGCGGGCGTCGACGATCGGGATATCGAGACGGTAGTCGGACTGTTCGCCGGCGACGGTGAGTTGGTGCTGCCCAACCCGCCCGATGTGCTGACCCCGGTGCGGTCGCACCGCGGACCCCCTGCCATCGCCGATGCGCTGGCCGCGGCGACCGGTGTCGGGCGCACCCATCATGCGATCGACTCCGAGGTGTACACCCCGGAAGACGAAGTGGTGCACGGTCGTATCGCGGCGACTGCGCATCACTGGAGCCGGCGCCCCGACGACATCGCCGATGTGGTGTGGTACTTGCGCTACGACGACGAGTACGTCCGCACCGGCTCGTCGTGGGTCCTGCGCAGGCGGGCCCTGACGATCGACGCGATCGAAACCCGATCGGCGCGCCGCCTGCGCTAAGCCCGTCACGGGTCGTCCTCGCCGTCGCCGAGTAGTCGTTCCGGATGGTGGTAGTCGTTGACGCCGCCACGCAGCATGGGTAGGTCTGGTGGGGGGATCCATTGGGTGGTGCCGTCGGGCAGTATGCGGGTGCTCCAGCCGCCGGTTTCGACGAGTTGGTTATCGGGTGGGCAGGCCAGGGTGAGGCCGTTGATGTCGGTGGTGCCGCCGTGTTTCCAATCCTTGGCCGCGTGGTGCACCCCGCTGTGGTAGCCGGG
>JAEZIA010000217.1 GCA_023416315.1 Actinomycetes bacterium | reverse complement strand
GCACTGGCCGGTGGAATTCGGCGGCCTGCCCGACCCGCATCCGCTGCACGAGTCGGTGGTGACCGACGAACTCATCCGCGCCGGTGCGGCGGGGCCGGTCGGCGGCGGCATGCTGGCCGCCGGCGCGATCATCGCCTCGGGCACGCCCGATCAGAAGAATTACTTCCTGCCGCGAATCCGTGCGGGCGAACACATTTGGTGCCAACTGTTCAGCGAACCCGACGCGGGCAGCGATCTGGCATCACTGCGCACCCGGGCGCGGCGCGACGGCGACGACTTCATCGTCGACGGGCAGAAGGTCTGGACCACCAATGGTCAACACGCGGACTGGGGATACCTGCTGGCCCGCACCGATCCCGACGCGCCCAAACATGCCGGTATCACGGCGTTCGCACTCGACATGAACACGGCCGGTGTCACGGTACGGCCGCTGCGCGAGATCACCGGCACCGCCGACTTCAACGAAGTGTTCTTCGACGGCGTTCGAATTCCAGCCGACCGAGTGATCGGCGAGGTCAATCAGGGCTGGGCGGTGACCACCGCAAGTCTCGCCTATGAGCGATCCACTGCCGGAAGCGGTGCATCCCTATTCGGGGCGCTGGACCGGTTGTCCAGGCTGGCCGCCTCGGTCACCCGCGACGGCCGCCCCGCCACCGAGCGTGAGGACGTCTGCCAGGCGATCGGGGGCTTCGTCGCCGACGTGCACGTCAACTCGGTCGTCGCTGCCTACGGTGACAGCCGGTCGCTGCACGGCACCGGCGATGTCGCAGACGCAGCGATCTCCAAAATCCTGTTCAGCGAAATCAATTTGGCGCTGCACGAATACGGGGTGCAATTGCAGGGCCATGACGGGGTGCGCATCGAGGGCGACGCGATGGTGCACGACGACGGCTGGTGGCAGGACGCCTTCCTCTACGGCAGGGCCTTCACCATCGCGGGCGGCACCAATGAGGTGTTACGCAACCTGATCGCGGAACGTGCACTCGGCTTGCCCCGCTGACCGAAACTCGAAGGAGGCGTCATGCCGTTGCAGGACTGGATGAAGATCATCTCGGTCGACGACCACGTCATCGAGCATCCGCTGGTTTGGCAGGATCGCCTGCCCGACGCGCAGCGCGAGCAGGGCCCGCAGATCATCGAAACCGCTGAGGGCCACCATGTGTGGCGTTACGAGGGGCAGATGTACCCGCAGATCGGCCTCAATGCGGTAGCCGGCAAACCGCCCGCCGAGTACGGCATGGATCCGGTGCGCTACGACCAGATGATTCCGGGTTGCTATGACCCGGTCGAACGCATCAAGGATATGGATATCGACGGTGTCCACGGTGCGCTGTCCTTCCCGTCCTTTCCGGGATTCGGCGGGGGAGTTTTTCACCGCGGCAAGGACAAGGAGTTGGCGTTGGCCTGCGTACGGGCCTGGAATGACTTCCAGGTCGAAGAGTGGTGCGCGGCGGCGCCAGACCGGCTGATCCCGTTGGGCATCCTGCCCACCTGGGATCCCCAACTGGCCGCCGATGAAGTGGACCGGCTCGCGCAGTTGGGTACCAGGGCGGTGTCGTTCCCGGACAGCCCTGTCCCGCTCGACCTGCCATCCTTTCATCACCCGACGCACTGGGAACCGCTGTGGGATGCGTTGGAGGCAGCCGACATTCCCGTCTGTCTGCATTTCGGCTCAGGCGGCTTCGTGCCCGGCTTCTCCTTCGTAAAACCCTCGCTGGAGGGGATGGCCCCGTTCGCGGTGGCGATCGCGACGTTCTCGACCAACCTGATGTGGAGCACCGCCGATCTGGTGTTCTCCGGCATGCTGCAGCGACACCCCAACCTCAAGTTCATGCTGTCGGAAGGCGGAATCGGCTGGATTCCCTATCTTTTGGAGCGGCTGGACTACACCTGGGAGCGACATCGGTGGTATCAGAACATCAGCCGCACCGACCGACCGTCCGACCTGTTCCGCAAGCACTTCTGGGGCTGCTTCATCGACGATGAACACGGCGTCAACTCCCGGGAATCCATCGGCATCGACCGGATCCTGGTGGAGGTGGACTATCCGCACTCGGACTCCAATTGGCCCAACAGCCGGAAACGGATCGCCGAAAATCTGGTGAGCGTGGGTGATGCCGATGTGCACCGCATCGTGGAACTCAACGCCAGAGAATTGCTGCACCTTGGCGACGGACGATGACTTCCGATGGGCAGCGCCCCGACACCGACGACTATGACCTGTTGACGTTCGGTGAGGTCGCGGCACGGCTGGCCGAAGAACTGGCTGCCCAGACCAAAGAGCTGGAAACGATGCGAGAACAGCCGGATTCGGATCCCGAGCGAATTCGCAGACTCGAACAACGCATCGACGGACTGCAGGCGGGAGCCGAGCGCTACCGCCAGGAGGAACGCTCCAGCGGTGTGTTCGCCCGCCGATTCGGCGCCGCCTTGTCCACCCCAGCCGAGTCGCAGTCTGATCGGCCACCATGGCGGTGACACAGCAGCTACCGTCCCCTCTTGGTGAGGCACGAGAGTGGACCCGCGGCTACGTCAACCGGCACCCGATTGCCTCACTGGAAACGGTGGGGAGCCAGACCGCACTGGGCTTGCGGGCGCTGCAGTACTTGGTCATCGACATCGCCAAACGCCGATTTCCGTTTGCCGAGTTCGTCCAGCAGGCGGCGTTCATGGCCTCGACGGCGATGCTGCCCACCATGTGTGTGGCCATCCCGATCGGGGTGACGCTGCAGATCCAATTCGCACTGCTGGCCGGTCAGGTCGGTGCGACGTCGCTGGCCGGGGCCGCGAGCGGGCTGGCCGTGATCCGGCAGGGTGCACCGCTGGTCGCTGCACTGCTGATGGCGTCGGCGGTGGGCTCGGCGATCTGCGCCGACCTCGGCTCGCGCACCATTCGGGAAGAGATCGATGCGCTGGAAGTCCTTGGGATCTCGGCAATTCGACGATTGGTGGTGCCTCGGCTGGCGGCGGCTATGGTGGTGGGCCTGGCACTCACCGGGTTGGTGTGCTTCATCGGCTTTCTGGCCGGATACTTGTTCAACACCTTCGTGCAGAACGGTGCACCGGGAAGCTTCGTCGCGACATTCGCTTCGTTCGCAACCGTCGGGGACCTCGTCCTGACCATGATCAAATCGGTGGTGTTCGCCGCGATCGTCGCAATTGTGGCTTGCGACAAGGGCTTGACCACCAAGGGCGGACCTGCCGGCGTGGCCAACTCGGTGAACGCCACCGTCGTGGCGTCCATCCTGCTGCTGATGATCACCAACGTGCTGTTCACCCAGATGTACGTGCTGCTGTTTCCCAAGGCGGCGTTGTAATGGCTGCCCCGTACCAGCCACGCGGCATCCGTCCGATCGTTACAGCGGGCACGGCGGTCGCCGACGTCGGGATCCGGCTGGGGCACATGCTCACGTTCTTCGTCCACGCCGTGGCGGGGATCCCCGTGACGGTCACCCGCTACCGCAAGGCATTGCTGACCATCCTCTCCGACGTCACCTGGGGCAACGGCTCGATCGTCGTCGGCGGCGGTACGGCGTGGGTGATCATCGTGTTGGGCGCCACCGCGGGTGCCATCGTCGGGATCGAGGGATATCAGGCGCTGCACCTGCTGGGTATGGAACCCGCCGCCGGACTGCTGTCGTCGACGGTGTCCACCCGCGAGCTGGCACCGGTCATGGCGGCGCTGGCCTTCGCTGCGCAGGCGGGCTGCCGTTTCACCGCGCAGCTGGGGTCCATGCGCATCTCCGAGGAGATCGACGCGATGGAATCGCTTGCGATCCGGCCGATTCCGTACTTGGTCACCACGCGGCTGCTGGCCTCGGTGATCGCGATCATCCCGCTCTACATCCTGTGCCTGGTGATCAACTATGCGGCCGTGCAGACCATCGTCACCCTGGCCGGCGGCTTGTCGGGGGGATCCTTCGAGCACTACTTCCGGTTGGTGTTGACCGGCTCGGACATCGCCTACTCGGTGGGCAAGGCCGTCGTCTTCGTCATCCTCACCTCGACGATCCAGTGCTATTACGGCTACTTCGCCACCGGTGGCCCGCAGGGCGTGGGGATCGCGGCTGGCCGTGCGATGCGCGCCAGCATCTCGGTGATGATCATCGCCAATCTGTTGCTGACGATCGGTATCTGGGGCATCGGATCGGTCGCAAGGCTGGGCGGTTGACCACGATGCAACAGCTCGAGTCGGCATCGAAGCCGCTGTCTTCACGACAGTTGCTGCTACGCGGGCTGATTCTGCTGCTCGGCGCCGGACTGATCGCGGGGGCGGCGATCGCCAAATCCAATGGTGTGTTTTCCGAGCGGGTGCGGGTGCTGGCGCTGCTGACCGACGTTGGGGACGGTCTGCCGAGGGGGTCCGACGTGAAGTTCCGCGGCGCCCTGGTCGGCACCGTGGACGGCATCACCCCGGCACTGGACGGCAAGCCCAACCAGATCGCGTTGAGCATGGACCCGCACTTTGCCCATGCGATCCCGGCTACGGTGACCGCACGAGTGGTGCCCAGCAACGTGTTCGCCGTCTCGTCCATCCAGCTGATCGACAACGGACCCGCACCTGGTCTACGGGCAGGCGCACAGATCGTCCAAGACCGGAGCCTGGCCACCGTGCAGTTCCAGACCGCGCTGAGCAAGCTGCGCGATGTGATGGGCGCGGCCGGACGCCCGGGATCCGGGGACAGCGTCGGCATTCTCGCCGCGGTGGCCGAGGCCACCGACGGCCGCGGCGACTCGCTGACCCACGCTGGGGGCGGAGCCAATCGGATCGTCAAGGAACTCAACGCGGTAATGGCTCCCGACGGCGGCACATCATCGACGATCAGTGTGCTCAACGACGCACTCAAGGGGCTGCAGTCCTCGTCGCCGGACCTGCTCGATGCGGTGCATCACGCGGTCGTGCCGATGCGCACGGTGGCTGAGAAGCGCCAGCAGCTCGCGAACTTCCTGGCCGCCGGTCAGATCACGCTGGGCACCATGGGCGAAGCCTTCGAGAACAACACCGACCGGCTGATCGTGATCACCACCCAGATGTCCCCGGTGCTCGGCGTGATCGCCGACGGCGGGGGGACTTTCGCACCGACCGTCACCCGCATCAGCGACCTCACCGACCGGTTCTTCAGCGAGGTCTGGCACGCCGACCGCAACGCCGCGGTGGGCAAGTTCATGCTCGTGTTCACCCCGAACCGGATGTATACCCGGCAGGACTGTCCGCGGTACGGCCAGATGGAGGGCCCCAGTTGCAAAACCGCGCCGCTCACCGCCGACGTCCCGGCGCTGCCGCGCGCGCTGGACCCCCGCACCTATCCGGAGCTGTCGGGCGGCAACGTGGGGTCGGTCGGCAGTCCGGAAGAACGTGCGCAGATCGCCGAGATCCTCGGCCCTGAGCCGAATCCGGTGTCGGAGCTGCTCCTCGGTCCGATCGTGCGAGGAAACACCGTCGCGGTACTGCCTGCGGAGGCCGGGTCATGAACGCCTATCGCCGCCCATTGATCTGGCTGTGCGTGTTCTGCTCGGTGTGCTTCGCGTTGCTGTGGACGGTGTTCGTCACGTTGCAGCGCAACGTGGGCGGAGCGACGACGTCGTACGCGGCCGTGTTCACCGATGTGTCCGGGCTCAAGGTCGGTGACGAGGTGCGGATGGCTGGGGTACGGGTCGGGCGCGTCGACGCGATCGC
>JAEZIA010000196.1 GCA_023416315.1 Actinomycetes bacterium | reverse complement strand
AGTTCCTCGCGCAGTGAGCGGCTGATCTGGCCGATGCTCAGCGTCCCGGTCGCGCATTGGTAGAGCAACGGCTGGAAGACATGGCACGCTGCCCGGTCGAGCAGCGTCACGTCGACGTCGACCCGTCCGAGTCGGCGAGCGCAGAACAGCCCGCCGAACCCGCCACCGATGATCAGCACTTTGGGGCGTGGACTACCCATATCGGATGAACCTCGTTGGTCTCGTCGGTGTGCGGTGCGCTGCCTCTATCCTGCCGCTCCGGCAGGCGTACCCGTTCGGTAATCGATACTCACCTCCCGCAACCGGGGGCGACGCACGCCATGTGGCAGCCCGGGGGTGTACCGCTGGCGGTACCGAGTGAACCCGAGGCGTCACCAGTTGGCCGATAACGGCCCAGCCGTCGCACGATCCTGCCAGGATTGAGCCTCAACGCCGCGGGTTGGAGGGGGCGCGTTGTCGTTTCAGAGTCACCGCGTGCGTTGGTGGGTTTCGGCGGTCGTCGTCGTCGCGTCTGCGGTCAACGCGCTCGCCCCGTGGGGCGTGGCAACGGCACAGCGCATGCAATTTGTCTTGGAAGTGGTCGTCGCGGTTGCCGCGGTAATGGTCGGGCTGGTCGTTGTGCGCCGACTGACCGGACCACAGCGGTGGTGGCGGGTGTCGCTCCTCGCGGCGATGGCCGTCTTCCTGGCGGCCGAGCTGTCCTGGCGGCTCGGCGGTGCCGCCGATCAGGGTGCGACCGCGCCGTGGCCCGTCGTGGTCGCCTACTTCCTCGGCGCGACACTGTTCTGTACGGCGATGGTGTTGCTGGTGCGCTCCGGGCGCGAGAAAGGGCAGCCGCGACGTCCGGCGCAGCTCTGGCCGGGTGTGGTGACCACCGTGCTCGACGGCCTGGTGAGCACGCTGGCCTTCTACCAACTGATCTATCTGGCCCGGTTGGGCGCCGTCGACAGCGCGGCGCTGCCACGGTCGACGAACACCGCCGTGGTGTTCGCGATCGCCGCCGTCGAGCTCGTCGTAGTGGTGGCCGCCCTTCTGGTCGCGATGTGGTACCCGCCCTATCGGCCGGGGCGGGCCAACTACATGCTGCTGGCCGCGGCGGTATCCATCCTCGTCTCGGCGGACCGGCTCCTGGCATATCTGCGCAGCCTGGAGATCGCCAGTCTGGACCTGTGGGTCGGCATGGGCTTCATCATCGCCCCCCTGCTGATCGGCTTGGGTCTGTTGGAACGGCCGCCGCGGCCGCGTCCTGAGCACGTCGACGAGGACGAACTGCCGACCAACTGGGCGCAACTGACGCTGCCCTACGTGGGTTTCATGGGCAGCGCCGCGCTGGTCACGTTCAACGTGCTCGCGGGCCGGGGGATCGACCCGTTTTTCGCCGTCACGTACCTCGTGTTGGCGCTGCTCGTCGCGACCCGCTACCTGGTGGCGATGCGGATTCAGCGAATGCTGACCGATCAGCTGGTCGACGCCAAGCGACGGCTCGCCCACCAGGCGCACCACGATGCGCTGACCGACCTGCCCAACCGGTTGTTGTTGGCGCAGCGGCTGAACGAGGCGATACGCAGCGGCCCGTTCGTCTTGATCTTCGTCGACATCGACGATTTCAAGGAAGTCAACGACCGCTTCGGCCACGCCGCCGGTGACGAGCTGCTGTGCGCTATCAGCACTCGCCTGCGCAACTGCCTGGGCCCGACGGACACCCTCGCTCGTATCGGGGGTGACGAATTCGCCATCCTCATCGCCGGTGCCGTCGAGGCTCCCGAGATGGTCGCCGACCAGCTCCGCGAGCAGTTGCGCAGCCCGTTCTCGGTGCACGGCACGTCGGTTCGGGTGCGCGCCAGCATGGGGTTGGTCAGTCCCGGCTACGACGGTCTACCCCCGACGTCCGACGAACTGCTCCGGCAGGCCGATATCTCGATGTACACGGGCAAGCGGCTCGGCAAAGACACCGCTGTGGTCTACCGGCCGGCGTTCAGCGTGTCGGAAGATTTCCCGACGGCGCTGCGCCAAGCGAAAGGCGGTGTCCCGCAGGGTTTTAGGCTCAAGTACCAGCCGATCGTCGCTCTTCCCCACGGCACCCCGGTCGCCGTCGAGGCGCTGGCCAGGTGGACGACGCCGAGCGGGATGCGGATTCCGCCCGAAACCTTCGTCTCGCTGGCCGAAGCCAACGGAATGGGCGCCCAACTCGATGCGCTGGTACTCGATCAAGCATGCGCGGAGATTCAAGCCACGGGTCCGGACGTAGATGTGCACGTCAACATCGGCGCGGCGCGACTGGGCAGCGCCGAATTCGAGGGCGTCGTCGGCCGCACGCTCGCCCGGCATCGTTTACCCGCCAGCAGGCTGGTCCTGGAGATCACCGAAACGGTGCCAATCGTCGACCTCGTCGAGGGGGCGGCCGCGATCAGGCGACTGAACGAGATGGGTATCCGGGTGGCACTGGACGATTTCGGCGCGGGCTACAACTCGCTGACGTATCTGCATGAACTGCCCGTACAGATCGTCAAGCTCGACCGCGGACTCGCGGTCGGGGTCGACCCCGCTCGCAACCTCACGCTGTACCGGTCGGTCATCGGCCTCTGTGAAGCGTTGGGGCTCACCGTGATTGCCGAGGGGATCGAGACCACCGAGCAGGCACAAACGATATTCGAGGCCGGTTGCGAACTGGCGCAAGGTCATCTCTTCGGGCGAGCGGACGAGCTCACCGGGATCCGGGCATCATCGCCTGCGAGGTGACCCGGCGGCGGACCCCGAGCGTATTTTCGATACCATTGGCGCCATAATCGGCGTGGCGATGGGAGGCAGCGATGCGGGTGGCGGTTACCGGCGGAACCGGTTACGTGGGTGCGCACACCGTGCGGGCGCTGTTGCAGGCGGGTCATTCCGTGCGCCTTCTCGCGACGCCCGCCGACATCGGGACACCCGTCGTCGAGGAACTGAGCCGGCTGGGTGAACTCGGTGTTCTCACCGGTGACATCCGCGACGATGCCGTGGTGGAACGCCTGCTCGCCGGCAGTGACGCGTTGATCCATGCGGCGGGGGTCGTCGGCACCGATAAACGGCGGACGGAGTTGATGTGGGCGATCAACGCCCACGCCAGTGAGCGCATCATGAACCGCGCGGTTGCACTCGACCTCGACCCTGTCGTTCTGGTCAGCAGCTACAGCGCGCTGTTCCCCGCGCCTGCGGGCCAGACGATCGGCCCGGATACCCCGACCTCCGAGGGGCGCAGTCCGTACGCCAAGACCAAAGCCCACGCCGAACGCGCGGCGCGGCGGTTGCAGGACGAAGGCGCACCCGTGGTCATCACCTACCCGTCGAGCGTGGTCGGCGCACCCTTCCACACCGCACCGGGGGTCACCGAACGCGGCTGGGAACCGATCACTCGCGCGAGGGTGGCGCCCCGGCTGCGTGGCGGGATGTCGATGATCGACGTTCGCGACGTCGCCGAGGTGCATACGCGCCTGATGCGTCCCGGCCACGGGGCCCACCGCTACGTCTGCGGTGGCGTGGCGCTGCCATTCGACGAGATGATCGACGCGCTGGAGGAGGGTATCGGTCATCGGATACGACGGATCCCGCTGCCGGGCAGCGCCTTTCGGGCCATCGGTTGGCTGAGCGACCTCATCGGCGCGGTGGTTCCGCTCGGGGACGGGCTGAGTTACGAAGCCGCCCTGCTGTTGACCGCAGCCACCCCGACCGACGACTCGGCAACGCTCGCCGACCTGGAGCTGACCTGGCGGTCGCCGCGGCAATCAATCATCGACTCGATCCGACGTCAGGCCGCGAACACCGCCGCTCAATAGCGCGGAGATCTGTTCCCTCAGCGACGCCGAATCATCCTCGGCCGCAACGGTCGTGATGAACAACGCCGCGCCGGCCGCCATCGCCAGTACGGCCCGGGCGACACGTTCGTCCTCGTCGAACAACGCGACCGCGGGGCCACTGAAGTTGGCCCACAGCGACTGTCGCAGTTCCGGATTCTCCTCCAGGGCCAGCAGCAGCCACGGCAGTGCGGCGTTGACCTCGGGGCGGTTGAACAACTCGTGACTGCCCCGCACCACCCAGTCGATCCAGCCGTCGATGTCGGTACCGGCGAAGGGCGCCAGATCCGGTGTCGCGCCGAGGATTGCGTCCAGTACCAGCGCCGCCTTCGACGGCCACCGCCGAGACAGGCTCGCGCGGCCCACACCGGCCTGCTGCGCCACCAGCCGCAGAGACACACCGTGCCAGCCGCTTTGCGCCAGCAGTTGCCGGGTTGTCGTCAGCACCCGCTCGTCGATGGACGCGTCGCGAGGCCGTCCGGATTTCGAAGCCATTCGGGCGTGCCGTCAGGCCGCGGACTTCTCCAGAATGTGGACGCCGCAGGCAGACCCGAGGCCGATCACATGGGCCAGACCGACCTTCGCGTTGTCGATCTGGCGATCCCCGGCTTCACCGCGCAGGTGGTGACAGATCTCCCAGATGTTGGCGATGCCGGTCGCGGCGATGGGGTGGCCCTTGGATTGCAAGCCGCCGGAGACGTTGACCGGTGTCGCTCCGTCACGCCACGTGGCACCGGAATTGAAGAAGTCGGCGGCGCCCCCTTCCTCGCACAGCATCAGGTTGTCGTAGTGCACCAGTTCCGCGGTGGCGAAGCAGTCGTGCAACTCGACCAAATCGAGGTCCTTGGGCCCGATGCCGGCCTGCTCGTAGGCGGTGGCCGCTGCGTTGCGGGTCAGGGTGTTGACGTTGGGCAGGACTTGGCAGCCTTCTTCATACGGATCGGTGGTGAGCACCGATGCCGACACCTTCACCGCGCGCCGGCGCTGCTCGACCGACAGCGATTTCAGCGTTTCGCCGTTGCACACGATCGCCGCCGCCGCGCCATCGCAGTTGGCCGAGCACATCGGTCGGGTGTTGGGGTAGGCGATCATGACGTCGTTCATGATCTGCTCGAGCGTGAACCGCTTCTGGTAGGCGGCCAGCGGGTTCAACGTCGAATGCGCATGGTTCTTCTCACTGATCTTGGCGAACAGCTCGAAGCTGGTGCCGCCGTATTTGTGGCCGTATTCGGTGCCGATCTGGGCGAACACACCGGGCATGGCCTCGGTACCGATCCGACCGTCGATCGGAGCGACGGCACCGTAGCGCCCCGAGGGCTCCCACACCCCTGAGTCGTCCTTCTTTCGGCCACCGGCACCGAGAAGCCCTGCCCCGGAGAGCTTTTCCACTCCCACCGCCATGCCGTAGCGCACTTCGCCAGCCTTGACCGCCATGATCGCGGTGCGCAGTGCGGTGGCGCCGGTGGCACACGCGTTCGCGACGTTGTACACCGGGATCCCGGTCTGGCCGATCTGTTTCTGCAACTGCTGGCCGATCCCTGCGCTGGCATTCATCAGATTACCCGCGGCGAGCACGCCGATCTCCGACATGCTCAGCCCGGCATCGGCGAGCGCGGCCATCGCCGCCTCGGCGGCCAGATCGACCGTGTCCTTGTCGGCGTGCTTGCCGAATTTGGTCATCCGGATACCGACGATCCAGATCTCGTCACTGGCACTCATCGCGTCTCCTTGGAAGGTTCGGTGGTGGGGGAGTCAGGCGACCGGTTCGAAACCGAAGCCGATCGCCTCGGTCCCGTTGCTGTCCGCGCCGAGGGAGTACGTACTCAGACGCACCTTCATGCCGTCGTGGACGTGGTCGGGATCGGGCTCGACGTTGACGAGGTTGGCGCGCACCTGGGTGCCGTCGCAATCGACGACCGACGCCACGAACGGCACCGGAACACCCGGCGCCGCGAAGGTGACGATGGTGAACGTTCGGACCGTGCCCTCGGTCGCTACCGGGGCGAGAGCAAATTCCGTGCCGAAGCAGCCGGCGCATGCATTGCGGCGGTCGAAGAACCGCGCGCCACAGTTCGTGCACTCATGGGCGACGAGATGAGGCTCACCATCGTCGAGCACCAGATAGTCGACCATCGGTATCCGCTCGGCCATGTGAACCTCCGTCCGTAGGTCTGTGTGACGCTAGCGAGTCTGCGCCTGCGACGAAATAGCGGGGGCGCAAATCCCGCGTGCCGATCGCGCTTGAGCTCGCCCGATCGGTGGAAACCTGGTTAGCACAGGGAGGGATGATGTATCGCTTAATCACCGTCTCGACGGCGCTGTGCTGCGCGGCACTGGCCGTCGGATGCAGTGGCACCACCAATGGCAAACCGGCGGTGCCGACGCCCACCCGATCGTTGATTGCGCGTCCGCTGGTCGAACGCGAACTGTCAGGATTACTGCTCAAGGCCGATCAGCTCAACGCCACGATGGGCACCCGCAACCTGGCGATCACCGACTCTCGGACGGCCATGGCCGACAACAGCGCGTACATGTCGCCGGCCAACTGCCTGGCCATCGACGGTGCCGCCGAGGCGGTCGTCTACGCCGACAGCGGCTTCCGGGCCGAACGCGACGAGAGCTTCAACGACGGCGACGCGATAGAGCACTACCTCAAACAGGCAGTGGTATTGTTCGCCGACGCCGACCAGGCCAAAGCCTTCTTCGCCGCCTCGGAGCAGCAGTGGCCCGACTGCCATGCCTACACCCACACGCAGAGCAACTCGAGCTGGGTAGTCGGGACGATCACGAATAAGAACGACACCCTGAGCGTCACGACGACCCAGCAGAACGCCCGCGCACCGGGGTGGGCGTGCGGACGAGCGCTGGCGCGGCGCAACAACATCATCATCGATGTGAACACGTGCGCCGCCGATCCCGGTGACTCAGCGCAGAAAATCGCCGACCAGATCGGCGCCAACGTGAACGCACAGTGGTGACATCGCCTGCCCTCGAGGGGTAGACATGTGCCCGTGAACGTCGACGGATCGGTGGCGGTTGTCACCGGAGCGGGCTCCGGCATCGGCAGGTCCATCGCCGCGGCATTGGCCTCGGCCGGCGCCTCGGTGGTGGCCTGCGACATCGACGCGGATGCGGCGGCGCAGACCGCGTCGACGATCGGTGGTGTTTCGGCGGCCGCAGACGCCGCGAGCCAGGACGGCATCGCCGCCCTTCTGGATACCGCGGCCACGGCCTTCGGCCCGGTGGACATCTATGTCGCGAACGCCGGCATCACCGGTGAGCCCGGCCTCGGCGACGACGAAGCCGCCTGGGACCGGATCATCGACATCAACCTGCGCGCCCATATCCGCGCCGCCAAAGCCGTTGTACCGCAGTGGCTGGAACGGGACAGCGGGCACTTCGTCGCGGTCGCCTCGGCGGCGGGGCTGCTGACCCAGCTCGGTGCGGCGCCCTACAGCGTCACCAAACACGCCGCGGTCGGATTCGCCGAGTGGCTGGCCATAACCTACGGCGACAAGGGAATCGGCGTCAGCTGTGTCTGCCCGATGGGGGTCGACACTCCGCTGCTGCGCGGCATGTCCGACTCACCCGAAGCGGCCATTCGGGTGGCCGGCGCCGCCGTCACCAGCGCCGGCCCGGTGATCGGGCCGGACAGCGTGGCCGCCCTCGTGGTCGAGGCCATCGCCGACGGACGGTTTCTGGTGCTGCCCCACCCCGAGGTCCTGACCATGTATCAGCACAAAGGAGCCGATTACGACCGGTGGATCGCCGGGATGCGGCGCTACCGCAGCACTCTGGAGTAGCGCAGCGTCATAACGTTTCGGGCCCGATGGCGTGGGGTAACAACGTTTCCAACGTCGCAGTAAGCCGGCGTCCGAGCTAGGCGAAGGAAACTCATGATTCCGTTCATCTGCCCGACTTGCGGGCGCGTCGATATCGACAGCCCTGACTGCACCTCATGCGCCGCCATCGCCAACGGAGACGCGGCCGCCGCATGATCCCGAGCGCGAGTGAATTGGGGGATCACTCGCCCAGGGCCGTACAGACTTTGCGGAGCAGGCCGGTCAACGTCTCGCGTTCGGCGGCGGAAAGTCCCGCGATCAACCGCTGATCGTCGGCCAGGCGGCGCGGCATCTCGTCGTCGACGATCGCGAGGCCGGCCTCGGTCAGTTCCAGAAGCACGACGCGGCCGTCGTGCTCCGATTTCTTGCGCTCCAAAAGCCCACGGCGGACCAGGCTTTCGGCGATCTTCGTGATCGATGCGCCGCTGAGCATCGTGGTGGACACCACCTCGCTGGCCCGTAGCGGCCGGTCGGCGCGGGCCAGGGCGCTGAGCACACTGAACTCCGATCGAGTGATGCCGTGCCGCGCCAGGTCGAGGTCGAGACGGTGATTGCACACCGAGGCGATCCGCTGCACGCGTCCGAGCACGTCGATCGGCGTCGTATCGAGTTCGGGACGCGCCTGCGCCCACTCCCGGCGGACGCGGTCCACCGTATCGGTCAGCGGTGCATGGTCGCTGGGCATGGCAGCAGCGTAGCCGAGTTTAGTTTACTAGTAAATTACTGATAAAATTTCCCGGTGCCACATCTCGCCCCCGGATTCACCGCGTTGACGCATGCCCTCACCCCGACGGCGTGGCGAGGCATCCTTCGCGTCGACGTCCGCAAGGCCGGTTTCGCGGTGCCGTTGCGCGTCGGCGTCGCGGTCGCAGTGGTGTTTGCCCTCGGCGGGCTGGCGGGAGAACACACCCTCGCCGGATTCGGCGCTCTCGGCGCACTGGTGTCGGCGTTCTGCCGGCCCGATCCCTATCCGGTGCGCGCCGGGCGCCTCGCTGTCCTGGGCGCGGGCATTACCGCCGCGATCGGCGTAGGTGCCGTGTTGGGCGCAGCCGGTGTCGGGGTGCTGGCCGAGGTCGTGGTCATCTCCGTACTCGCCGGGGCCGCAGCCTATTTGGTGTGGGCCCTGCACATCGTCGGGCCGGGTGCGGTGGCGTTCGTGTTCGGCGCCGCGGGGGCACAGGCGTTCGCTCGGGATCTCGGGGATGTGGCGGCGGTGACGGCGGTCACCGCCGGGGGAGCGGTGATCGGTGCGCTTGCTGCCCTGGCGCCCTGGTTGATTCGCCTCGCGGCAGGCAAGCGCGGTCGGCACGAGAGCGCGACCGTGCGCCGCGAGCCGATCTGGACCACGCTGCACCGTGCACCGCATCGGACGCTGCTGGCCCGCGGTGCTCGCATCACGGTGGCCGGCGGGCTCGGTGCCGCGGTTGCGATCAGTCTTGGACTCGATCATCCGATGTGGGCCACCATGGGGGCGGTGGCGACGATGCAGGGCGTTGGATATCACGTCACCGTGCACCGCGGTGTGCAACGCCTGCTCGGCAACGTCGGCGGCGCCGTCCTGGCGGCCCTTCTCCTCGGACTGCCGCTGGGGTATTGGGGCACCGTCGCGTCGATTATCGTCTTCCAAGTCGCGGCCGAGGTCGCCGCGACAGTCAACTATGCGCTGACGTCACTGGCGGTGACACCGATGGCGTTGCTGCTCACCGGACTTGGGACCGGACTGACGCCCGGCGCCGCCCTCGACCGGGTGCTCGACACCGCGGTCGGTGTGGTGATCGGCATCGTCGTCGCGGCGGTCACGATCAGCGGCACCGACGCCGAGCATCTCAGACGTATGCGCTAGTCGCGCAGCCTGTCCTCGATGCGGGCGACCAGCACGGTCGGCTACTGCTTGCTGAAGGCCGTCGGACGCACCACCAGGATCACCCGGTCGGCTTTGTCGGCAGGCGCTTCGGTCAGCGGCCCGTCATACCGGTCGTTGAGTTCGAGGTAGAACGCACCCTCGGGGTCGGGAACGATCTCCTCGACGACGCCGCGCACCTCGAGGTAGCGATAGGGGTTGTCCGGGTCGATCACCGACATCGCCACCGCCGGATTGGCCGCGATGTTGCGATACTTCTGCCGCTTGGTGGTGTGGGTGAAGCGCAACACCTGCCCGTCCCAGGCGAACCACATCGCGTTGACCTGGGGAGCGCCGTCGGGCCGAACGGTGGCGAGGTGGCCGTACAGCGGACGCTCGAGCAGCGAGGCGTAACCCTCGGGAATGGCGACCATGTGTGAACCTCTCGTCGTCGGTTGCTCAGAATTCTAGATCGCGCGCCACGGCGCAGGCATAGGCTGCGGATCATGGCGCAGTGGACTCATTTCTCGGTCGACGCCGAAAGCGATCGTCTCTGGCGGGTCACGTTCGACAACCCGCCGATCAATTTGATGACACCGGAGATGATCGTCGAACTTCCCGAGTTGATCGACCAAATGGAGGCCGCAAGCGACCTTCGGGTGGTGGTGTTCGACTCGGCGAATCCGGATTATTTCCTCAACCACTACGACACCAACCGGGTGGCCGAGACACCCAAGCAACTTGGGGCTACTGGATATCCGCTACCCATCGACACCAGCACGCGGCTGACGCACCTGCCGGTGACCTCGATCGCCAAGATCCGGGGACGGGTGCGTGGCATCGGCTCGGAGCTCGTGCTGGCGATGGATATGCGGTTCGCCAGCAAGCGCGCGTTGTTCGGCCAACCCGAAACCGCCAGCGGCAACCTGCCCGGCGGGGGTGGGCTCGAACATCTTCCCCGGCTGATGGGCCGGGCCAGGGCGCTGGAGGTGGCACTGTCCAGCGACGACTATTCGGGCGAACTGGCCGAACGGTACGGATGGGTCAACCGCACCGTCGACGACGCGGAGCTCGACTCGCTCGTGGATACGCTGGCCCGCCGAATCGCCTCCTACGACAAGGAATCCATCGCGGCGGTCAAGCAGCAGATCAATCGACACACCCTGCCGTCGCCGGCGGACATGGTGTCCTCACTCGAGCTCTACCTGAGCTCATTTCAGTGGCCGGGATCGCAGCGCCGGCTGGCCGCCGCGACAGCCGCCGGACGAAATCAACCGGGTGACTACGAGATGCGCCTCGGCTATCACCTGGGCCGGCCGCTGCCGGAACCCTGAAATCCCTTCAGCCCCGGCACAACCACGGCGCAGACGGATCGATCCAGGTCTGCTGCACCGGCCCGATTCCCGAGACGGCGATCACCGCAGGCTCGGCGGCAGACGAGGGAACCCCGTCGTAGTGCGGGGTGCCGGCCACTCGCTTGACGAAGGATCCCGCAGGTGCCGGGTCGGCCTGCGCCGGATCGAAGTCCGGCCCGCTGTTGACCCACCAGGTACCCGAGAGCACCACGCAAAGCCGGTCGGTGCGGTAGAAGTGCGGAGCACTGAAGTAGCCCGGATACCACTTCATCAACACCAGGTAGGGCCCACTCCCGGATTCGCTGCCACCCAGGATCGCCTCCTCGACCGAAGCCGGGGGAGTTCCCGGTGCCGTCTGCCAGACGATCTCGTCGGGCAGGCGAAGGATGGTCTCGGCCGGATCTCGCCGGCTCACGGGTGCAGGTTCCATTGGCCGACATCGGATGCCAGGGCATCGTTGACGTCAACCTCAAGGCCACCGACCAGCGGGCCGGGATTCGACTTGGTGGCCACCACCCGTTGGTAGAGCACCGCGCCCGGGTGCACACGGTTGCCGGACCAGGCTTTGGTCTGCCACGCCCACCAGCGGCCCGGCGTGCTCGACCGGCCGATCACGCCGTCGGCCGCGGCCCCCTCGCAGACGTCGATGCCACCGTAGACGCCGGTGCGCTGCACACCCAGAACCGAGTTGATGCCGCGGAACCACTGCAGCGCAACACGATTCCAGGTGTCGCGGTTGATGTCCTCGTCGATCGTGAAGAAGATCGGTGCGCTCTGGCCGCCGCCTGCCGCGGTGTGCAGCTGCCAGGCCGTGCGCGCGTCGGCGATGCCACCGGCGTAGCCGCGGGTGAAGTCCGACGGCGCAGTCCCACCCGGCTTGCCGTATTGGTAGTTGCTGACGATGACCAGTCCCGCAGCGGTCAGCGACTCGGCGTACGGGCGGGTGATCGGTTTGGCGCCAAACGACGACCCCGGACGGGACATCGAGACGTAGTTGACCACCCCGGAATGGCCGGCAGCGCGGATATAGTGCGCGGGAATTTGTTTGGCAGCGAAGTCGATCAGCGTGGGGGCCGCAGCAGCGGCAACGGGCATACCGGCACCCAACGACGCCGCGCCCAGACCGGCCAGCGCCGTGGCGTAGCGCAGCGCATCACGGCGGGTGACCGGACGCGATCGCCGGAGTTCGGCGTGCGGGTCCAAATCGTCCACCGCGCGATGTTAACGGTGTGACTGTTGTTAACGGTGCATCCGGGCTCGCCGTGTTGGGTTTGGTGTCGAGATGAGCTCAGACCGTTACTCCGCCTGGCGGGTACGCGGTCCGCTCAGTCGAACGGCAGCGTGTCGGTGTACACCATGTCGGTGCGGTCACGCCTGCCGAAGATGAACTTGTCGTCAACACCCGGTCGCGTACGGATCTGATCGAACCAACTGTCTCCGGAGGGTTCCACCCGCGACCAGTCCCACACCACGACACGTCGCGCGATCTTCCACACGCCCGCGCGCCGCTCGAAACGGTCGAGGTACCGGCCGCGGACGATCTCGTCGTGCAATCGGTCTCGCTCATCGCGGCGTTGATGAAACGAGGTGAAGTAGGACTCAACGCGGGCAGTGTCGCCGTCGAGGTCGATGAGCACGTTACTGACCGAGTGCTGGGTCAACAGCAGTCGCGACCGAGACAGATTGGCGGCGATGTTGCGGACCGGGCCATTGGCCAGACCGTGGTAGTCGGTGCCGTCGTCGTGGAAGTTTGCGATGTAGAGCTCCACATCGCCGCGATCGGTCGCGCGCGCAATGAGATACACGACCTCGGTGATCTGTTGTTTGTCGATCAGTTCCTGTACCGCCGCGGGGAGCTCAGGGTTCACGAAACCGAGCCTCGAGTAGCGACACCCGGATGTCAATCGGTGACGTCCGCGAGCGGGCTCAACACATCGTCGGCATCGAGCACTTGCCTCCGCCGTGTTGTGCGGGCGCCTGCCGAGGGGCAGCCGGGGACGCCTGGTGTTCCTGCGGTGCCTGCCGGGCGGGCTGCTGCGGGGCCTGTTGTTGCGCCCGCGGGGCCGGCGCCTGGTGAACCGGCGCCTGCCGGGCCGGCTCTTCGGCCCTGGGTGCGGGGGCTTCGGCCCTGGGCGCGGGAGCCTCCTGCGATTGTCGGGGCAGTTGTTCCCGGGGAGCCGCTGGTCGCGGTGCCGTTGCCTCCGGCGCAGGCTCGGCTGCACGGGGCGGCGGAGCCGCCGGCCTTACCTCATCGGGTAGGGCAACCGCGGGGCTGCGCCCTGGTCGGGGCGCTTGATTGGCAGGCGCGGAGTCGGGCCTACCCCGTGGTGGGTCGGCTTTTGGTGGTGAGAAGGCAGGCACCGGAGAAACCTTGGGTGCGGTGAATCCGGGCGACACCTTCGACGGGGCGAGGGCAGGCGCGGTAGCGGTCAATGCCGGTGGCGCAAGCGACTTTTGCTGCTCCTGATTCGACACCGCGGCCAGCTTGCCCAGCGTCGTCGGCAGAGGCTGTGCCCCGATTGGAATGGTGATCCGTGGTTTCAGTTCGTTGGTGAAATCTCGGGCCGATTTGTCCGCGAGATCTTTCATCAGTGGCCGGCTTGTCGCCTTGTTGACCGAGACGAATTGCGTCAGTGAGGCATTCAGGTTGACCACCGGCAATGAGGCATGGACGTCGAGGTGTGCGACGGAGGTCGCGGCCACCGGCGCCCAGTCGCGGTTGCGGGGATTGCGCCAGTCGCGGTTGGCGTTCCAGTCTCGGTACCGGTTCGGGTCGAATCCGTGGGCACGGTTCCACAAGGTGCGGTGGAATACCGGATCGTTGATCTGGAACCGCCACTGGTAGTACAGCACGTAGGGGTGGTGGCGGTTGTACCAGTCGTGGTTGCGAGGGTCTGCGGGGTGGCCGCGACGCTGCCCCCAGTCGTTGCGGCCGTCGCGGTCCCAACCGTGCCGGTCATAGCCGGCCCAGTTGTACCCGGCCCAGTTGTAACCCCAATGGTCGTAACCCCACCGGTCGTAGCCCCAGCGGTCATATCCCCACCGGTCGAAGCCCAGGAAGTCGTAGCCGTACCGGTTGTAGCCGCTGAGGTCGTAGTTGTACCAGTCGCCTGCGTTGTAGCCGTACAGCTGCCCCCAGGACGGGTCGTAGTAACCCAGGTCGCCCAGGTTCGGTGTCAGCGGCGGCGCGTAGGGCGCAGGCCAGTCAGCCAAGGGGGCATCGGGAACCCCGGGTGGCGGGGCCAAGGTCCCTGACTGGTCGGTGATCGGATAGCCCCAACTGGGTGCGGCCGCGCTCGCCAGCGCCGCATCCGGGACCGGTCCGGGGTCGTCGGTAGGCGGCGGCGCGGGCAACGGGGGAAGTTGCTGCGCTGAGTCAGGCGTGTACTGCAGAAGTTGTTGTGTCAGTTGCAGATAGAGGTTCTGCAGGCTGGTCCGCTGTGGCGAGTCGGGCAGATAGTCCAGATTCTGTTTGGCGTGGTTGAGCGAGGAGCGCGCGGCGGTCAGCTGATCAGGGCTGGGTTGAGCGCCGCTGTCGAGGATCTCTTGGGCCTGCTTCAGGTCGCTGACGACGGCCGCGAGGGCGACGTCGTGGGAGTGCCCGGCAAAGATGGTCTTCTGGACGCCCCACAGTGTGCCACCCGGGGACGATTCGTACGTGGCGCCGAGGAAACCCGCGACGAGAAGCACGGTCATCCCGCCGGCGGCGAGGGCCTTGGCGCGGCGTGAGCGAGGCAGAAATCTGCGCCATCGAGACGGGGGCTCGGGCTGCGGTTCGGCGAAGTGAAGGATGTTCTCGCCGACGGGCGGCGGACTCAAAGTCGTCATGGCGGACTCCTGACAACGGCTGATCAGCCGTAGATGTCTCGCTCCCCGACCGCGCGATTTAGTGCTTACCTAATCTACCAAGTGCAACCCGAATCTACGTATTCCCGCCGAGGTCGCCAAGTGGCGCGACGGGACTCTCATCTCCTCACAGCTCGCGCATAGGAATGGTTATGTCAGACGCCGGATGAGGGCGACGACCCAGGGGACTGCGACGACGACGAGCGGCAGCGCCGCCATGCCCAGTCCGACCATCGCGAGGGATCCGTTGGCGAGGCCCCACCACAGCGCCCACACCCCCGCGATCGTTCCGAGCGCTGCGCCGCCGGCCAACAACAGGCTCTCTCTTAGGCTTTCGGAGTCACTGCCGGCGTGGCGTGGTGGGCGGCGGGACCGCAAGGGTGACGGGTCGCGGCCGACCACGGCCTTGACCGCGAGGTAAACCGCGACGCCGATCACCAGCCAGCCAAGAAGGGGCAACGCCGCCGCTCGGCGGAACCCGGGCGGCGGCGGATTGAGCGCCATCAGCGCGCCGCACCCCGACCAGTACAGGCCGAGCACGATCAGGGCGCACCGACGGATCATCCGACTACCTGTCTTACCTCGAGTACCGGGATATCCCCGGGCATTGAGACAACCACTCTTCCGCGGGATTGACCCATTGTCGTCACACCGATCTGCAGCGGGTCCGATTCAGCGGACTCGTCAGCTAGAACTTCAGATAACCGCCGTCGATACGCAGGACGTCGCCGGTGTGGTAACTGCTTGCCGCACTGGCCAGATAGACCGCCACCCCGCCGATGTCGTCGGGGGAGCCCCACCGGCGCACTGGCACCCGCGGCATCACCCGCTCGTGGAACCGCTCGTCGGCCAGTCCCGCCGAGGTCATCTCGGTGTCGAACCAGCCGGGAGCCACCGTGTTGGCACGGATCCCGTAGCGGGCAAGCTCGACGGCCAAGCTGTCGATGAGCGAGGTGACGCCGGCCTTGGACGCGGCATAGGCGGGTTGGCGCGGCATGCCCTGGAACGCCCCCAGGCTGGACACCGCGACCAGGCTGCCGCCGCGGCCGGCCTCGACCATCTGGCGGGCCGCCTCGCGCAGCGTGACGAACACGCCGTCCAGATCGACGCGCGTGACGTCCCGGAACTCCTGCAACGACGTCTGCAGGACGGGAGTGAAACCGCCACGCACCCCAGCGTTGGCGAAACACGAATCCAGATAGCCGAATTCACTACGGACGCGGGCCATCGCCGCGGTAGTGGCGACCTCGTCGGTGACATCGCAGACCAGCGGCAGCACGGGCCGGCCATGCCGTCCGAGCTGTGCGGCGGCCGCGTCCAGCCGCGCTGCGGTGCGGCCGAGGATGGCGACGGACGCACCTGCACGGGCCAAGCCCTCGGCCATTCCCAGGCCGATACCGGAACCGCCACCGGTGACGACCGCGACGTGGTCGGTCAGATCGAACGGATTGTCAGTGTGCGCGGTCACGGGGTCCGACTCTACGCAGTGTTTCGATTGTTTCACTGTCGGGTAGCCGGGGGTAGACTCGTCGCATGACAGCAGCCGTCGCTCCACTCGTCCGGGACATTGAAGCCCGGGCCCATCGCGACGCGCGCTTCGCGGAAGTCCTCGACGCTTTGCGTGACGCACCGACCGCCCCCCACGGCACGCTGCGGCGCTCTGCCGCGCATGCTCTCAACGAGCAGCGCCGCGCCGGGCTGGTATCCGAGTTTGTCGACGGCGCGTTGTCCACCGCCCAAGTGCAGGCGCTGCTCGGATACGCCTCGCCGCAAGCCGTGCACCGACTGCGAACCCGCAAACGCCTGATCGGCGCGGCGGTGGGCAACAAGACTTGGTTTCCGGCCTGGCAGTTCGACGGCGGCCGGCTGCGCGCCGACCTGCCGCAACTCCTGGACCTGCTGACGCGGTTCACCGCGGACGCGATCGCCGCCGACCGCATCATGCGGCTGCAACGCGACGATCTGGGCAACGCCTCGCTCGCGGAGGCGCTGGACGACCCTCGGACGACCGGGGTGGCGTGGCGCACCCTCAGCGCGCTCGGTGCCTGACCTCCTTGCGGGGTACGGACGTCCGTTTTCGACGGTCCGGCCCACCGGGTTGCGCAGCAGAACGATCCGGCCTGGCACCGTGATGTGGCGGGTGGAGGCCGAGGCTCCCACCGACTGGGACTGGCGAGGTTTTCCGCAGCCGCGCTACCGCTTCGACCCGACGTCCGGCGCGTTCCGTACCCGGTATGCCGGCACGGATCTCATCGGCGCCTTTCGTGAGCGTTACCGGGCCACCGGATTGGTCATCCCGGCCGATCACGCACAGCACTATGTCATCGAGATGGTCACCCGCCACCCGATCCGAGTGCTCGATTTGCGCACCGAGCGCAACCTCGACGCCCTCGACGTCGACGATCAGATCAGCACCGGACAGCACGACGTCGTGTGGGACACCTGCCAGCGCCTGGCCGACGCCGCCCGGAATTGGTGGCCGGACCTTGGTGCGATCGTCTACCGCTCCAGCACCACCCCCGAGCATTCCGCCAACTACGCGTTCTTCGCCCACGACCCGTTCGGGATTCGACGGTGGCGGCTCGCCGAACACAGTGACGTCCTGACGGAACTGGTACTGCGCCACGGGTTTACCGTCAACTGGTCACTCACGAACTGAGATCGAGCCAGTCGTCGACCAGGAAACCGTCGCCGCGCGCCACCACGGTCGCGCCGCCGCGCCCCGGATAGTGGGCGGGGATGACGGCCGCACGCCGCCGGGATGCCTCGGTGAGCACTCGCCGGCGCGTCACCGCGGCCTCGACGAAGTCCTCGTCAAGCACGCACGAGTCGGTGGGTCTGTGCAATTGCATGGGGCTGTGGGTGAGGTCGCCGACGAACACCGCTGGTTGGCCCGCGTCCAGCCAGAGCACCGACGAACCAGGGGTGTGGCCGGGGGCGGGCCGCAGCCGCAACGAATCGCTGATCCGGTGATCCTCGGACCACGGTTCGATCTGACCCGTCGCGTCAACTGGAAGGATGCTGTCGGAGAACAGGATTCGGCTCGCGTCGAGTCGCGCCTGATGCTCTTCGGACCGCCCGGGGCCACGCGCGTCGGCGTTGTCGGGGTGGTAGTAGCGGTAGTCGGACTCCGGGACGAGGTAGCGCGCATTTGGGAACGTCGGCACCCATTCGTCGTTCTCGCGTCTGGTGTTCCAGCCCACGTGGTCGGTGTGGATGTGGGTGTTCACCACGATGTCGACCGACTCGGGGGCAATGCCCGCGGCGTGCAGTGACTCCAGGAAATCGGTGTCGAGATTGGCCAGGAACGGCATGGCCGGGCGGTCACGGCCATTACCGACGCCGGTGTCGACCAGCACCGTGAGTCCGTCCACCTCGACCACCCAGGTCTGCACGACGGCGTGCCAGTTGTCGGCGTCCCAGAATGTGGGCCTCAGTTCGGGCAGATCCCGCCAGACCGTCTGAGGCGTCTCGGGAAACATGGTGAGCGGCAGGTCGAGCCGCCATTCGACTACCCGCGTGATGGTCGCAGCACCCAACTGCGCGCGGTCGGCCATATCCGAACCTTACTCATCCAGGATCGCCCGCGCCGCGCGCTCGGCGATCAGCATGACCGGGGCGTTGGTGTTTCCCGACGTGATGGTGGGCATCGCGGAGGCATCAGCCACCCGAAGACCGGCGACGCGGAATACCCGAAAGTCGGTGTCAAGCACCGTGGCCGCCGACCGGGGCAGACCGTGGGCGTCGAAGGCGCCCATCGTGCAGGTGCCCACCGGGTGGAAGATGGTGGTCCCCAATTCACGGGCGGCCGTGTGCAGGTCGTCATCGCTGTCCACCTGGGGGCCTGGAAGCAATTCTTCGGGGGAGTAGCGGGCCAGGGCCTGCGCCGCCATGATCTGCCGGGTCATCCGCAAGCCGCGCACGGCGATGTCACGATCGGCGTCGGTGGACAGGTAGTTGCAGAAGATCGTGGGGTGGGTCAGCGGATCCGCATCGGCGATTCGCACATGGCCGCGCGACGTGGGCCGCAGGTTGCAGACCGACGGGGTGATGGCGGCGTAGGGGTGCAGGGGTTCGCCGAACTTTGGCAACGACAAGGGCTGCACATGCCACTCCAGGTTGGGACTGGCCAGGTTCGGATCGCTTTTGGCGAAGGCACCCAGGGTGGACGGCGGCATCGTCATGGGGCCCGACCGCAGCAGCAGGTACTGAATTCCCATGCCCGCCCGGGTGATCCAGTTCCGGTAGAGCGTGTTGACGGTTCGCGCGCCTCGGACACGGTAGACCGTCCGAAGCTGAAGATGGTCCTGGAGGTTCTCGCCGACTCCGGGCAGATCGACGACCACGGGCACGTGATGCTGGGCCAGTACCTGCGCCGGGCCGAGCCCGGAAGCCTGCATCAGATGCGGTGAGCCGATGGCTCCCGCGCTCAGGATCACTTCCCGGCTAGCCCGAACGTCAACGCTCTGACCATCTTTGAGCAGCCGCACACCGGTGACGCGGTGCTGCGCAGTGGTCCAGGCACCGCGACGCTGATGCTCGGGGACCTGATCATCCATCAGCAGCTGGAGCGCCTGGGTCTGGGTGTAGACGGTGAGGTTGGGGCGGCGGGTGATCGGGTGGAGGAAGGCGTCGGCCATCGACCAGCGCCGGCCACGCCGTTGGTTGACATGGAAGTACGCACTGCCGGAGTTATCACCTCGGTTGAACTCCTCGATCGGAGCGATGCCCACCTCGGCGGCGGCGTTCTGCCAGGCGTCGAGGATCTTCCAGCGCACCCGGGGACGCTCGACGCGGATCTCACCACCGGCGCCGTGCCAATCGTCGGCTCCGCCGAAGTAGTCTTCCAAACCTTTGTAGATGTCCAGAGTCTCACCCGGACGATCCGGGCCGCCCCACAGCCACCGCTCGTCACCAGTAGCGTGCGCCCACAGCTCGTAATCGCTGGCCTGCCCCCGCATATGGATCATCGCGTTGATCGACGAGCAGCCACCGATCACCCGGCCCCGCGCGTAGATGATGCTGCGGCCGCCTAGACCGGGGTCGGGTTCGGTCGTGAAACACCAGTCCGTACGGGGGTTGGCGATCGTGAACAGATAGCCCACCGGCACCTTGATCCAGAACCAGTTGTCCTGGCCCCCGGCCTCGATCAACAGCACCCGATGATCGGGGTTCGCGCTGAGCCGGTTGGCGAGCAGGCAACCCGCGCTGCCCGCTCCCACGATAATGAAGTCGAATTCGGACACGGGTCCCAGTGTGCGCGATGACAGCCGGATGCAAGCGCATTCCGTGGGGCGCCCTCGCAGTACCTGTATCACCACGGTCTCCCAGAGGGCCGGACCGGCTGCCAACGTGTGAGCTATGGCAGATAACCAATTCACCAGCCACGCAGGGCTGTTCGATCTGAGCGGTAAGTACGCCCTGGTCACTGGCGGCACCAGGGGTATCGGGATGATGATCGCGCGCGGTCTTCTGCAGGCGGGCGCCCGCGTGATCCTCAGCTCACGGAACGCGGAAGCCTGCGCGCACTCACAGCAACTGTTGTCCGAATTCGGCGAGGTGCGCGCGATTCCCGCCGACCTCTCCCGACACGACGAGTGTCAGCGTCTGGCTGAGGTCGTCACCACCGAGTCCGGGAGTCTCGACATTCTCGTCAACAATGCCGGCGCGATGTGGGACGAGCCCCTTGCGACGTTCCCGGACGCAGGCTGGGACACGGTCATCGACATCAACCTGAAGGCGCCGTTCTGGCTGGTGCAGGCACTGTTGCCGGCGCTTCGCAAGGCAGCGACCGCCGACGACCCCGCGCGGATCATCAATATCGGCAGCATCGCCGCCATCCACATCCCACAGCGCCCCAACTACTCATACTCCAGCAGCAAGGCTGCGCTGCATCAACTCACCCGAGTGCTCGCCAAGGAACTGGGTCCGCTGATCACCGTGAATGCGGTGGCGCCGGGACCCTTCCCGTCGACGATGATGGCCGAAACCCTCGATCAGTTCGGTGAGGCGATCGCCGCGTCGGCGCCGCTGCGCCGGATCGGGCGCGACGACGACATGGCGGGCGTCGCCGTGTTCCTCGCCAGCCGAGCGGGCGCCTACCTGACGGGCACCGTCATCCCGGTCGACGGCGGGATCGCCACAACGGCGTGATGCGGGGTAACGCCGGTACCTCCCTTGGCGTGCCGAGCGCGCCTACGGTGGAGAGATGGCGACGACGGATCTGCGCACCGATATCCGGGAATTCCTGCGGTCGCGTCGCGCCCGCATCACACCCGATCAGGCCGGTCTGCCCGCATATGGCGCCAATCGCCGGGTCACGGGCCTGCGTCGCGAGGAGGTGGCGATGCTGGCGGGAGTGTCGGTGGACTACTACGTGCGCATGGAGCGTGGCAGCCTCGCAGGCGCTTCGGACGGGGTGCTCGGCGCATTGGCCACTGCCCTGCAACTCGACGAGGCCGAGCGCGATCACCTGTTCCACCTCGCGCGGCGATCCGGGACCGGCGGCCCGCGCCGGCGCAGGCCTGCGACGGCGGTGCGCTCGACCCTGCAACAGGTGCTCGACGCCGTCTCCGCGGCACCGGCCTGGATCTGCAACGGCCGTTACGACGTACTCGCCACGAATCACCTTGCCCGCGCGCTGTTCGCGCCGGTGCTGGCCGACCCCCGACGGCCCGCGAACACGGCGCGGTTCGTCTATCTGGCGACCGACTCCGCCAGAGCCTTTTTCGTCGACTACGACCAGATTGCCGGCGACGTGGCCGCCAAGCTGCGCATGGAAGCCGGTCGCAATCCGCATGACGAGGACCTGATCGCGCTTGTCGGCGAACTGTCAACGTGCAGTGAGCTATTCCGGCAGCGGTGGGCATCTCAGGACGTACGGCTCCGGCGGTCCGGGCGCAAACGACTGCACCATCCGATCGTGGGTCGGCTCGACTTGGACGTCGAGTCCTTGGAGCTGCCCGCCGAACCCGGCCTGCACCTCACGGTCTACACCGCACCCGCCGATACGCCGACCGGTGACAATTTGGCTTTATTGGCCTCCTGGGCGGCCACCCACCCGGCGCCGGCGACCGAGCTCGATGCGCGCGACGGATAGGCCGACCTCGCAGTGCACCGACATCGGAAGCTGCTGCTGTGCTCCCTTGGGCTCGCAGCGGGCCTAGTGGGCTGGGGGGAGTGGAAAACGTGGCGCGCCTCCCGCGAATGGCTGCCGTCATCGTCCCCGCCGGGACCCGGAATCAGTGTGCTCGTACTGGGCTGCCCGCAGCCTGTTTTGCACCGGTGGCGGGTTCGGATCGCCATGCGCTCAACCGAAGTCGACAGTGCCCGGTTCGTATTCTCCGGCGGGGCGGTGCACACGCGCACGTCCGAGGCGCAGATGATGGCCGACTACGCGGTGGCGCGGCGAGTACCGCTGCGCCATGTGGTGATCGAGGATCAGTCCAGGACGACGGTGGAGAACATCGTCAACTCCGCGACGTTGCTGGCTGGAGGTTCTGCGGTGATGATCGCGTCGGACACGTTCCACGCCAGACGCGCACGGCGCATCATGCACGCCGAATCACCGGAGCTGGCAAGGCGATTGGTTCGTGCCCGCGACTACATTCCCTTCGAGTGGGGAGTCCTGCATGTGGCGCAAGTGGCCTTCGAGGCCTACCGCAGGCGACGGGCTCGCACCACCGGAACGTAGGGGACCGATGCCGATCAGCGCGCTGCGGCCCACGGTTCGCGGGCGAAGACCTGCTCCACCATCGGGCGGAAGAACTCGAGCGGACGATGCTCGAACTGCGCATCGAAACAGTTCTGGTCGTACTTCTCGCAGAATTCCACACAGTCATCGAACCACGGATGACCGCGATACCGGTCCCGGGCGTCTCGGGTACCGCCCATGTGCGGTGCATAGTAGTACTGCTGGAATTCGGGGTGGGTCTTCACAATCCAGGCCACCCGCTCCGAAACATACGGTGCGATGACTGCTGCGGCGAACGCGCCATGGGCATGCGGCGCGTAGGTGTCGCCGATATCGTGCAGAAGAGCCGCCACCACATACTCGACCGGCCGTCCGTCGTCGAACGCTCGGGTCGCCGACTGCAGCGAGTGGTCCAGACGGCTGATCGGATACGCCTGCTCACCATCGGCGAGCGCTTCGACGAGTGCGAGCACGCGGGGGACCAGCCCGGCGTTGTTGGCCTCTTCGGCGAGACTGATCAACCGGTAATCCTCGGCGGTGCCCTCGGCCATCGTGCGATAGGTGGCCCGTGTCTGCGTGCTCATGACCCACTTCCTTACAACTGGTTCGAAGGTCA
>JAEZIA010000164.1 GCA_023416315.1 Actinomycetes bacterium | reverse complement strand
ATCTGCTCAAGGCGCAACACGACAACATCGGCGAGTACTGGTCGGACTACACCAAGGCGGTACAAGCCTTCGAGTCCGGCACCTCGGTGATCGGCACCACCTGGCAGGTGATCGCGAACATGCTGACGACCGACAACAAGGTCAAGATCGCCACTGTCCTGCCTAAGGAGGGCTCGACCGGATGGTCGGACACCTGGATGGTGTCGTCGAAGGCGAAGAACCCCAACTGCATGTACCAGTGGATGGACTGGATCACCTCGCCCCAGGTCAATGCGCAAGTCGCTGAGTACTTCGGTGAGGCGCCCGCCCAGACCAAGGCCTGCGAGTTCACCGCCGACAAGACGTTCTGCGACACCTACCACGCGACCGATTCGGCTTACGCGGAGAAGATCAGCTACTGGACGACGCCGCAGAAGCAGTGCGTGGACGGCAGCGGTGACAACTGCACGGCCTACAACGAGTGGGTCGACAAGTGGCAGCAGATCAAGGGCTGAGCCACAGCGTGAGCCGGCGCATCCGGCTCGCCTTCCTGCTCGTTCCGCCGCTGGCCTGGCTGGTGGTGGCCTATCTGGGATCGCTTGGCGTACTGCTGCTTTCGGCCTTCTGGAGCACCGATACCTTCACCGGGGCGGTGGTGCGGTCCTATACCAGTGAGAACATCGTTCGGGTGCTTACCGACGCGGTGTTCCGCACGGCGACGCTGCGCACCGTGGGAATCGCGTTGGCCGTCACCGTGATCTGCATCGTGCTGGCCGTGCCGCTCGGGCTCTACATGGCCAAGGTGGCTTCGTCGCGGGTGCGGCTGGCGATGGTGGTCGCGGTGACCACGCCACTGTGGGCCAGCTATCTGGTCAAGGCCTACTCCTGGCGAATGTTGCTGTCCCCGGAGGGACCGCTGCACTGGGTGGCGGGCTACACGCCGGGTTACGGCTTGATCGCCACGGTGCTGACCCTGGCGTATCTGTGGCTGCCGTACATGGTGATCCCGGTGTTCGCCGCCTTCGAGCGGGTGCCCGGCCCGCTGATCGACGCCAGCGGCGATCTGGGCGCCTCGGATCTGACGACGTTGCGAACGATCGTGGCGCCGTTGGTGTTTCCCGGAATCGCGGCCGGTTCGATCTTCACGTTCTCGCTGTCGATGGGTGACTACATCGCGGTGACGATCGTCGGCGGCAAAACCCAGATGCTGGGCAACATCATCTACGGGCAGCTGGTGACCGCCAACAACCAGCCGCTGGCGGCCGCGCTGTCGTTGATTCCGCTGGCCGCGATCGTGCTCTACCTGCTGGCGATGCGGCGTACCGGGGCATTGGAGAACGTGTGATGTTGTCTCCCGCGATGCGCCGGGTGGTCCGGATCTGGGCGCTGTTGGTGCTCGTCTTCCTCTACGCGCCGCTGCTGCTGGTCGTCCTCAACGCGTTCAACTCGTCGAAGACGTTCGCGTTTCCACCGACCGGCTTCACGCTGCGCTGGTGGGCCGACGCCTGGGCCAGCGACGGTATGTGGCGGTCGCTGGGCAACTCGGTGGTGGTCGGCTTATGTGCGACGGTGATCGCGCTGCTGCTCGGCAGCCTGGCGGCGTTCGCCGTGCAGCGTTACGAGTTCTTCGGCAGGCAGACCATCAGCTTCCTGGTGGTGTTGCCGATCACGCTGCCCGGGATCGTGACCGGTATCGCGCTCAACGCGACGTTCACCTCGGCGCTGGGCGTCACTCTGGGCCTGGCGACGGTGATCGTCGGCCACGCCACGTTCTGCATCGTGATCGTGTTCAACAACACCCAGGCCCGGCTCCGCAGGCTCGGCACCAACCTGGAGGACGCCTCCGCCGACCTCGGCGCCTCGACGTGGCAGACCTTCCGTTACGTGACGTTCCCGATGATGCGCGGCGCGTTGGTGGCCGGCGCGATCCTGGCTTTTGCGCTCAGCTTCGATGAGATTGTCGTCACCACGTTCACCGCGGGCCCGACCGTGCAGACGCTGCCGATCTGGATCTTCGGGAACCTGTTCCGGCCCAACCAAGCCCCGGTCATCAACGTTGTCGCCGCCACCTTGACCGTTCTGGCGATCATTCCGGTATGGCTGGCGCAGCGCTTCGGCGGTGATCCGGCATCGACCCGGGTATAGCTCGCACGGGAATCAATTTGCGTCGCCGCGAGATGATTAGAGCGGCGAGTCGGCGAAGGGTGATGGGTAGTGCGGGCCTGGATTGTGTGGTCGACGGGATTGCTGGCCTACATCGTGGCCGTGCTGGACCGGACCACCCTCGGCGTCTCCGGACTCGACGCCGCCACCCGGTTCTCGGCCAGTCCCGGCGTGCTGTCCACGTTCGTGGTCCTGCAGGTGATCGTCTATGCCGGCGCCCAGATCCCGGCAGGGATGCTGCTGGATCGCTACGGCTCGAAGGTGATGATCCTGACCGGCGCGGCGCTGATGGTCGCCGGTCAACTCACGCTGGCGTTCACGTTCTCGCTGCCCACCGCGATCGGCGCCCGCGCGGTGGTCGGCCTCGGTGATGCGTTCACGTTCATCTCGGTGCTGCGCCTGGTCCCGCACTGGTTCAAGCCGCGCCAGATCCCGCTGGTGACCCAGTTGACCGGGATCTCGGGACAACTCGGCCAAGTCCTGTCCGCCGTGCCGTTCCTGTCCCTGCTGGTCGGTTCGGGATGGACGACGGCCTACACCTCCGTCGCGGCGCTGGGCGTGTTGTCGCTCGTGCTCACCCTGCTGCTTGTGCGCAACGCCCCGCCCGGGGTCGTCGTCCACGACCGGGAGGTCAGCCTGCGCGACACGTTGGCCAGCGTGAAAACGATCTGGATGCGCCCGGGTACCCGGCTGGGCTTCTTCACCCATATGGGCACCCAGTTCTCGGTCACCGTGTTCGCCCTGATGTGGGGTGTTCCGTATTTGACTGTGGCGCAAAATCTTTCGCGCGGCGCCGCGGGAACACTGCTGACGATCTCGGTGGTCTCGGCGATCGTGGCAGGGGTGGTGATCGGGATCGTCACCGGTCGGCACCCCCATCGGCGATCGTGGATCGTGCTGGGCATCATCGCGAGCAACGCGCTGGTGTGGACGGTGGTGCTCGCATTGCCGACCGCCGCACCGCATTGGCTGCTGGTCGTGCTGATCGTGGTGATCTCGGTGGGCGGCCCGGGCTCGATGGTCGGTTTCGACTTCGCTCGCACGTTCAACCCGAAATCCACGCTGGGTACCGCGCAGGGCGCGGTGAACATGGGCGGCTTCCTGGCCTCGCTGCTGGTGATGCAGGTGATGGGCTGGATCATCGGCGCGGCCGGCGGATACTCGTTCACCTCGTTCCGGCTCGCCTGGTGCGTGCAGTACGTGGTGTGGGCGCTGGCCGTGGCCGCCATCCTGATCACCCGCCGCAAGGCCCGGCG
>JAEZIA010000112.1 GCA_023416315.1 Actinomycetes bacterium | reverse complement strand
GCCGACCTAAGTCGTGTCGCTGGATGTGTCCGAGGGGGGACTTGAACCCCCACGCCCGTTAATAGGGCACTAGCACCTCAAGCTAGCGCGTCTGCCATTCCGCCACTCGGACCCGCAATGGGCGCTTAAGGCTAACGGATCAAGGACTCCAGTCCCAAATGGGCCCGGCTGTCGGGCTCTTCACCGCCATCTCCGCGAACGTAACGCCAGGGCGACGGCTGCCGCCGAATCGCGCCCTGGGGTTACGTTCGGCGCGTCGGCGGCCCACTTATGCCGCGGGAAGCCGTCCCGCGATCTTGCCCGCGATCGTGCTGGCCGCCGCGGTCGGCCCGTCCAAGCTGCACGCTTCGACATCCACCGCGACATTGCTGTGCACGGTCAACGCGCGCTGGCAGGCCCACCGCAACGGGCTCTGCTGCACCCGGGACACCGCCAGCACGTCATGATCGGTGCTGGTCTGCCCGACCGACCACACCTGCGGCGGGCCGACGGGCTGGGCGTAGTGCAGTTCGCGGTTCGAGCACGCCGCCCAGCCCCGCTGTGAGGCGGAGAAGAAATCGGCCGCGGCCTGCGCGCTCGGGAACGACACCACCGCCTGCACGGCGTAGTGCGACCACTCCGGCGCCGTGGGCGCCTCCCGCAACACCTGTCCATGGACGGCGGTCGACCCGCTGTTGGCGTACACGCCCTGCTGGGCGGCGCCGGCGATGGCCAGGCAGTTGACGTCGGCGAAGTGGGCGCTGTCATTCCAGGCCTTGGTCACGTCGGTGGTGACCACCACGTCGTCGCTGGCCAGCGCCGCACCGACGTCGGGCGCCGACAGCAGCAGGGCCGCGAGGCCGTCCGGGCTGGTCAACGGTGTCGGCGCGGTCGGCATCGCGGTGCCCGACGTGACAGCCGAGCAACCGCTGACCGACAGGCACAGCAACGCCGCGATCGCGGGCAGGCGGGGGGTCACCCGGTAAATCAAACCCTAAATCGGCGTGTTGCGCGAGTGGTTCTTGGGAACCGTGTGGTAATGGCGGACCTCCGCGACCGCGGCCGCCCGACACCAGTGGTAGGAAAGGGGACTGTGACACACGCCGTCGACGAGGTGGTCGAACTCGTCAGTTCCCTGATCCGTTTCGACACCTCCAACACCGGCGAGTTAGCGACCACCAAGGGCGAGGCCGAGTGCGCGCTGTGGGTCGCCGAGCAACTCGGCGAGGTCGGCTATGAATGCGAGTACATCGAGTCCGGGGCGCCGGGACGCGGCAACGTGTTCGCCCGCCTGCCCGGGGCCGACTCGAGTCGTGGCGCGCTGCTGATCCACGGCCACCTCGACGTCGTGCCCGCCGAACCGGCCGACTGGAGCGTCCACCCGTTCTCCGGGGCGGTCGCCGACGGCTACGTGTGGGGCCGCGGAGCGGTCGACATGAAAGACATGTGCGGCATGATGATCGCCGTCGCCAGGCACTTCAAGCGGGCCGGCATCGTGCCGCCCCGCGATCTGGTGTTCGCCTTCGTCGCCGACGAGGAACACGGCGGCACCTACGGGGCGCAATGGCTGATCAAGAACCGTCCCGACCTGTTCGAGGGCATCACCGAAGCGATCGGCGAAGTGGGCGGCTTCTCACTGACAGTGCCGCGCAAGGATGGTGGCGAGCGCCGGCTGTATCTGATCGAGACCGCCGAGAAGGGACTGTCCTGGATGCGGCTGACCGCCCGCGGCCGCGCCGGGCACGGCTCGATGGTGCACGACGACAACGCCGTCACCGCCGTCGCCGAGGCGGTCGCACGGTTGGGCCGGCACCAATTCCCGTTGGTGCTCACCGATTCGGTCGAGCAGTTCCTCACCGCGGTCGCCGAGGAGACCGGCTACAGCTTCGACCCGGCCTCACCCGATCTGGACGGGACGATCGCCAAACTCGGCGGCATCGCCCGCATCGTCGGCGCGACGCTGCGCGACACCGCCAACCCCACCATGCTCAAGGCCGGCTACAAGGCCAACGTCATCCCGCAGACCGCCGAGGCGATCATCGACTGCCGGGTGCTGCCCGGCCGCAAAGAGGCCTTCGAGCGTGAGATCGACGAATTGATCGGCCCCGACGTCACCCGCGAGTGGGAGCGTGACCTACCGTCCTATGAGACGACGTTCGACGGCGACCTCGTCGACGCGATGAACGGCGCGCTGCTGGCCGTCGACCCCGACGCCCGGACCGTGCCGTACATGCTCTCCGGCGGCACCGACGCGAAAGCCTTTGCCAAGCTTGGCATCCGGTGCTTCGGCTTCATCCCGCTACGGCTGCCGCCGGAGCTGGACTTCGCGGCGCTCTTCCACGGCGTCGACGAGCGGGTACCGGTGGAGGCCTTGCACTTCGGCACCCAGGTGCTCGAGCACTTCTTGAAGAACTGCTAGGAAGACAACGAAAGGAAACCCCGGACATGGCTTTTCCCTACAACCCGTACGAATTCCTGCCCAAGCTCCCCAGTTTCACGCTCACCAGCACCGACATCACCGACGGTCAGCCGCTGAACAACGCTCAGGTCAGCGGGATCATGGGCGCCGGCGGTGAAGACGTCTCCCCGCAGCTGAGTTGGTCGGGCTTCCCCGAGGAGACCCGCAGCTTCGCCGTCACCGTCTACGACCCCGATGCCCCCACCGGCTCCGGGTTCTGGCACTGGGCGGTGGCCAACCTGCCTGCCACCGTCACCGAGCTGCCGTCCGGTGTCGGCGACGGGTCGGTGCTGCCCGGTGACGCCCTGACCCTGGTCAACGACGCCGGCCTGCGCCGCTTCATCGGCGCCGCACCGCCCGCCGGGCACGGCTATCACCGCTACTACGTCGCCGTGCACGCGGTAAAGGTCGAGAAGCTGGAGCTCGCCGAGGATGCCAGCCCGGCCTACCTCGGGTTCAATCTGTTCATGAATTCCATTGCGCGCGCGGTCATTCACGGCACCTACGAGCAGAAGTAAGGTCGCCGTCTCCCGCGAGCAGACGCAAACTCGCACATTTTGGGTGCCCAGAGTGCGATTTTGCGTCTGCTCGCCGGAAGGCTAGCGCGCCGCGGACCCCACCGCGTCGCTCAACGAGGCGAATCCGCCGGCGCGCAGTCGGGCGGCGATGCCGTCGTGAATGTCCT
Source organism: Actinomycetes bacterium (assembly GCA_023416315.1). Lineage (GTDB taxonomy): Bacteria > Actinomycetota > Actinomycetes > Mycobacteriales > Mycobacteriaceae > Mycobacterium. Next base: position 9,356 of record JAEZIA010000112.1, on the reverse strand, counting down.
TGGCCCACAAGCCACCGCCGTAGATGAACCCGGTGTAACCCTGCAGCAGGGACGCGCCGGCGGTGATGCGCTCCCAGGCGTCGTCGGCGGTCTCGATGCCGCCGACGCTGATCAGTACCAACTCCGAGCCCACCCGCGCGTACAGCCGGCGCAGGATCTCCAGGGACCGCTGCGCGACCGGCGGGCCGGAGATCCCGCCTGCGCCGAATTCGTCCACCCCGGGTGTGCGCAGCCCGGCCCGCGAGATCGTGGTGTTGGTCGCGACGATCCCGGCCAGCCCCAGCTCGACGGCCAGGTCGGCGACGGCGTCGACGTCGTCGTCGGAGAGGTCGGGGGCGATCTTCACCAGGACCGGTGTCGAGGTCTCGTCGAGCACCGCCGCGAGGATCGGCCGCAGCGACTCGACGGCTTGCAGGTCGCGCAGCCCCGGAGTGTTGGGGGAGCTGACGTTGACCACCAGATAGTCGGCCAGCGGGCCGAGCAGCCGGGCGCTGGCGCGGTAATCGTCGGCGGCCTGCTCGGGCGGGGTGACCTTGGACTTGCCGATGTTCACCCCGATCGGTGAGTCGGGCCGGTAGCGGGCCAGCTGCAGCGCCAGCTGCCCGGCGCCGTGGTTGTTGAAGCCCATCCGGTTCAGCAGCGCCCGGTCGGCGGGCAGCCGGAACAGTCGCGGCTGCGGGTTGCCCGGCTGCGGCTGCGCGGTCACGGTGCCGACCTCGGCGTAGCCGAATCCCAGCGCGCCCCAGGCCTTCAGGCCATGGCCGTCCTTGTCGAAGCCGGCTGCCAACCCCATCGGGCCGGGGAACCGCACCCCGAATACCGTGCTGGCCAGCACCGGATCACGCGGAGCGAGCCGACGGTGCAGCGGTGTGCGAGTGGCCGCGGTCGCCGTCGCCAACCGCAGCGAACCGAACACGAACGTGTGGACACGTTCGGCAGGCGCCAGGAAAAACACCCGCCGCAGCGCTGCGTACATCACAGCTCGGGCTGGTCGGCGGTCTGGCCGCCTGGAAGAGACTTCTTGCGGCGCAGCAGGACTCGCCGACTACCGTCGGTGTAGAGCCGAACCCGGGTCAGTTCCCAGCCGCGGTACTCGGCCTCGATCGACAGCCGCGTCGACGCGCTGATGCGCGCCACGTCCGGTGGCAGCCGCAGCGGGACCCACTCGTAATCGTCGGAGAGCTCCACTTCCCAGCTCGCCGGCATCCGGCCGCGCGCCGCGCTCACCGGGCGCCCGCCGCGTTGCGGATCACCTGCACACCGGCGCCGGCTGCCGACACCACGTAGAGCGTGTCGGACGTATCGTCGAAGGCCAGCGAGTTCGGCTGCTGCACGGTTGGGTAGCGCACCTTTTCCACGGGAATACCAGTCGTTAAATCGTAACCAACAACCATGTTGGACGTGGTCTGCGAAACCCAGGTCAAATTCGGTGATCCGGCCAGCCCGTACGGCGCGTCCGGAACGGGATAGGCCTGCCGCTCGATCAGCGGATCCACACCGAACACCAGCAGCTGGCCACCGCGGGTGTCGGCGACCACGACCCGGCCGACCGGGTCGGCCGCGAGCGTGGTGGCGCCCTCGCCGGCGCGCAGCGCCTGCTGGATGTGGCCGTCGCTGTCCAGCGAAGTCACCGACGTCTGGCCGCGATCGAGGATCACCGCGTTGTTGCCCTCGGTCACCACGGCGTCGACCCGGGCGAACATCTTCACTTTCTCCGCGACGGCGGTCTCCGTGCCCATCGTGTACGCGGTGCCGTCCGCGCTGCCGAGCACCAGCCTGCCGTCGGCGCGGCGGGCGATCGCGGTGAAATCGGTGTCGGCCTCGTCGTTGATCGACGTCGGGGTGGCGGTGCCTGCGGCCAGATCGACGGTGATGTAGCCGCCTCGGGTGGACAGGTAGGCCGACCCCTGCCCGTCACCGGCGAGTGCGGTGGCGGGGCCGGGTAGCGCGAGTTCGCGCGGGGTTCCTGCGGAGGTGAACAGCGTCAGCGTGGCCGCCGACTGCGGGTCGGGTCCGGGCGTGAATACCGCCAGCGATCCGGTGCGCCGGTCGAATACCGCGGCTTGGGGATTCCCGCTCAGCGGGAGGATCTCGCCTGCCGGCCGATTGAGTTGCGGCGGGGATGCGGCGGGTCCGGCGGGCTCGATTGTCGGGGGCGGCGCGGTCAGCGGATTCGTCGAACACCCGGCGGTGACCGCGACGATCACCAGAAACGTGGCGGTTGACCTGCGCAAACCGGCGCGGTTTACGAACTTTGGCAACGGGTAGCCCCCGGTTGTGTTCACGAGCGAGCGACCAAGTCGCCTCCTGTCGATGAGAAAGTCTATGCGGGCGGGATGCAGACAAATTGACACAAGTGTCTTCTCTGGTGCCGTAACCCGCGTTATGGTGACGTCATGACGCTGGCGGTGCGACCCGAGTCCGACGGGCGCGAGTTCGCGATCGAAGACATCTCCACCGGCGTCTTCGCCAACGGGTTCGGCCACCTCGGCGACGGCCGCAGCTTCTCCTTCCGGGTCCACCGCGCGCAGCTTCTGGTCGAGGTCTATCACCCGCGGCTGGCCGGTCCGGTGCCGCTGGAGGAAGACGTGATCGCCACTGCGGCGCGCAGCCTCACCGATTTCGACATCGATGACGAGCGGAGTCTGACCGCCGCGGTCCGCGACGCCGTCGCGCACGCACAGCCGGTGGCCCGCCCGGCGCGCTGAATCGCCAGGGTCTATCCAGTACGGTCAGCGACGTGGATGTCGCGTCGATGTCGTGGTTGCAGGTCGTCGTCCTGTCGATCGTCCAGGGGTTGACCGAGTTCCTGCCCATCTCGTCGTCGGGGCATCTGGCGATCGTGTCCCGGATCTTCTTCTCGGCCGACGCGGGCGCATCGTTTACCGCGGTTTCGCAACTCGGTACCGAGGCCGCCGTCCTGGTTTATTTCGCGCGGGACATCTGGCGCATCCTCAAAGCGTGGTTCAACGGCCTGTTCGTCAAGGCCCACCGCGACAACGTCGACTACCGGATGGGCTGGTACGTCATCATCGGCAGCATCCCGATCGCGGTGTTCGGTCTGCTGTTCAAGGATGAGATTCGATCCAGCGTCCGCAATCTCTGGGTCACCGCCACCGCCCTGCTGGTCTTCTCGGCGGTGATCGCGGCCGCGGAGTACGTCGGGAGGCAGGCCCGCCACACCGAGCAGCTCACCTGGAAAGACGGCCTGCTGGTCGGGCTGGCCCAGTGTCTTGCCCTGGTGCCCGGGGTGTCCCGATCAGGGGCGACCATCAGCGCCGGGCTGTTTCTCGGCCTCGATCGCCCGTTGGCCGCGAGATTCGGCTTTCTGCTTGCCATTCCGGCGGTGTTCGCCTCCGGGCTGTTCTCGTTGCCCGACGCGTTCCATCCGGTGACCGAGGGGATGAGCGCGACCGGCCTGCAGCTGCTGGTGTCGGTGGTCATCACCTTCGTCATCGGCTACGCCGCGATCGCCTGGCTGCTGCGCTTCGTCGCCAACCACGCGATGTACTGGTTCGTCGGCTACCGGGTGGTGGTGGCGCTGATCGTGATGGGCCTGCTGGGCACCGGGGTGGTGGCAGCGAGTTGACCGTCATCCTGTTGCGGCACGGCCGGTCGGTGTCCAACACCGCTCATACGCTGGCCGGCCGGACCGAGGGCGTCGAACTCGATGAGAAGGGGCAGGCGCAGGCCGCCGCGCTCGTCGATCGGCTCAAGGGCCTGCCGATCAAGGCACTGGTGCGCTCGCCCCTGCTGCGTTGCCGGCTGACTCTGGAGCCGCTGGCCGCCGAACTCGCTCTGGAACAGGTGATCGACGAGCGGCTCGCCGAGGTGGATTACGGGCAGTGGACCGGGCGGGCGCTGAAGGATCTGATGACCGAACCGCTGTGGGCGGTGGTGCAGCAGCAGCCGAGCGCGGCCGTCTTTCCCGACGGGGAGGGTCTGGCGCAGGTGCAGACCCGCGCGGTGGCCGCCGTGCGCGAACACGACCGCCGGCTTGCCGACGAGCACGGTCACGACGTGCTGTGGATTGCCTGTACACACGGTGACGTGATCAAAGCCGTCGTCGCCGACGCGCTCGGCACCCACCTGGACAGTTTCCAGCGGATCACCGCCGACCCGGCGTCGATGAGCGTGATCCGCTACACCCCGATTCGGCCATTTGTGGTGCACGTCAACCACACCGGTGCCGAGCTCGCGTCCGCGCTGAGTGCGCCGCCGCCGGCCAAGGACGACAAGACCGCCGATGACGCCGTCGTGGGCGGCTCCACCGACTGACCGTCAATTACGACTCGGCTGCTGATGCCGGTATTTTGGAACTAACATGCCCCGCGCAATTCACGTCTTCCGCACACCCGACCGATTCGTCGCCGGGACCGTCGGCCAGCCCGGAAACCGGACGTTCTACCTGCAGGCCGTTCACGACACCCGGGTCATCTCGGTCATCCTGGAGAAACAGCAGGTCGCGGTGTTGGCCGAGCGGATCGGTGCGCTGTTGCTGGAGATCAACCGCCGGTTCGGCACGCCGCTGCCGCCAGAGACCGAGGTCGAAGATCTCAGTCCGCTGATCACGCCGGTGGACGCCGAGTTCCGGGTCGGCACGATGGGGCTCGGCTGGGACTCCGAGGCGCAGACCGTCGTCGTCGAACTGCTTGCCGTCACCGACACCGAATTCGACGCGTCGGTGGTGCTCGACGACGCCGAGGAGGGGCCCGACGCGGTGCGGGTTTTCCTCACCCCGGAATCGGCCCGACAGTTCGCCGCCCGCTCGCACCGCGTGATCTCGGCCGGACGCCCGCCCTGCCCGCTCTGTGACGAGCCGCTCGATCCCGAGGGCCACATCTGCGTGCGCACCAACGGATATCGGCGGGGTGCACTCGGCGGGACCGAAGACGATCTCGACTCGTGACGGCCACCGACGAGGCGTTGGCTCGCGACGCGCTGCGCTGCGGTGAGCTGACCATCCTCGGGCGGATCCGCTCGGCGAGTAACGCCACGTTCCTGTGCGAGGCGACGTGGTCCGAGCTCACCGTGCACTGTGTGTACAAGCCGGTCGCCGGTGAACAGCCACTGTGGGACTTTCCCGATGGCACCTTGGCCGGCCGTGAGCTCGGCTCCTACCTGGTGTCGGCGGCGCTGGGCTGGAACATCGTGCCGTACACCATCATTCGCGACGGACCCGCCGGCCCCGGCATGCTGCAGCAGTGGGTCGACCAACCCGGTGACAGCGAGGATGCCGAGCCGCAGCGGCCCGATCTCGTCGACATCTGCCCGCCGGGATCCATTCCGCCGGGCTATCTTTCGGTGCTGCACGCCTACGACTACGCGGGCAACGAGGTCACCCTGGTGCACGCCGACGACCCCCGGCTGCGGCGGATGGCGGTGTTCGACGTGATCGTCAACAACGCCGATCGCAAGGGCGGACACATCCTGGCCGGTGTCGACGGCCGGGTGTACGGCGTCGACCACGGCGTCTCGCTGCACGTCCAGGACAAGCTGCGGACCGTGCTGTGGGGCTGGGCCGGCAAGCCGATCGACGAGGAGACGCTGGAGTCGGTGGCCGACCTCGGCACCCAGCTGGCCGGCCCGCTCGGTGACCAGTTGCGTGAGTACATCAGCCCGGCTGAGGTGGCCGCGTTGCGGCGGCGGATCCGGATGCTGCTGGCCGAGCCGGTCATGCCCGGACCCGATCGGCACCGGCCGATTCCGTGGCCGGCCTTCTGAGAAGGACATACTGACACCAATGACCATGACCGACGCGGAACTGGCCGCCTCGCTGGCCGAGGAGGCCGGACGGCTGCTGCTGTCTGTGCGTGAGGAGGTCGGGTTCGACTTCCCGCCCGCGCTCGGTGACGCCGGCGACGTGCGCGCCAATGCGCTGATCCTGCGCAGGCTGCGCGCCGAGCGGCCCGGTGACGCGGTGCTCTCCGAAGAGGCTTACGACGATCTGAAGCGGCTGCAATCCGACCGGGTGTGGATCATCGACCCGCTCGACGGCACCCGCGAGTTCTCGATGCCGCGGCGGATCGACTGGGCGGTGCATGTCGCGCTGTGGCAGCGGACCGGAGCCGCTGGGCCGGCGACATCGGATACCGCTGGGCCGGACGGCAGCATCACCGACGCCGCGGTCGCGCTGCCGGCGACCGGGGAGGTGTTCCGGTCGGACACCGTGACCGCGCCGCCGCCCGCGCCGCCCGGTCCGATCCGCATCACCGCCAGCTCCAACCGCCCACCCGCGGTGCTGTGGCGGTTGCGTGACCGCCTCGACATCGAATTCCTCCGGATCGGATCGGCGGGGGCCAAAGCGATGGCCGTGGTGCGCGGTGACGCCGATGCCTACATTCACGCCGGCGGTCAGTGGGAGTGGGACTCGGCCGCACCGGCCGGCGTGCTGCAGGCCGCCGGCCTGCACGCCACCCGCATCGACGGTTCGCCGCTGCGCTACAACCGCCCCGACCCCTACCTGCCGGATCTGCTGATGTGCCGGTCCGAGGTGGCCGATCTGTTGCTCGACGCCATGTGGCTCGCCAGCTGAGCGGGAATGGATTGGGCCGCTCCGTTGTCTGTGTGTGGCAAGAATGCCGGTCACCACACCTCCCGGAGCGCCGTGAACAGCGAACCCCCTAGAGTCGAGGCCATGCAGTCCTGGCCGGCCGTCGACATCCCGCAGCTGCCCGGTCGTGGGCCCGCTCTGCGGCTGTACGACACCGCTGATCGTCAGCTCCGCCCCACCTCGCCGGGGGAGACCGCGACGATGTACGTCTGCGGGATCACCCCGTACGACGCCACCCACCTCGGCCACGCCGCCACCTATCTGGCGTTCGACCTCGTGTACCGGGTGTGGCTGGACAGCGGGCATCGGGTGCACTACGTGCAGAACATCACCGATGTCGACGACCCGCTCTTCGAGCGGGCCAATCGCGACGGCGTGGACTGGCGGGAACTCGGCGCCCGGGAAACTCAGCTGTTCCGCGAGGACATGGCTGCGCTGCGGGTGTTGCCCCCGCACGACTATGTGGCCGCCACCGACGCGATCGGTGAGGTCGTCGAGCTCGTCGAGAAGATGCTGGCGTCCGGGGCGGCCTACACCGTCGACGACGACGAGTACCCGGACATCTACTACCGCGCCGACGCCACGACGCAGTTCGGCTACGAATCGGGCTACGACCGCGACACGATGGCCCGGCTGTTCGCCGAGCGCGGCGGTGACCCGGATCGGGCAGGCAAGGCAGACCCACTCGATGCGCTGCTGTGGCGTGCGGCCCGCCCCGATGAGCCGAGCTGGCCGGCCCCGTTCGGCCCGGGCCGGCCGGGGTGGCACGTGGAGTGTGCAGCGATTGCGTTGAGCCGCATCGGTTTCGGATTCGACGTTCAGGGCGGTGGCAGCGACCTGATCTTCCCGCACCACGAGTTCTCCGCCGCCCACGCCGAGTGTGTGGTCGGGGAGCGCCGGTTCGCCCGGCACTACGTGCACGCCGGAATGATCGGCTGGGACGGGCACAAGATGTCCAAGAGCCGCGGCAACCTGGTGCTGGTGTCCAAGCTCCGCGAGCGGGGCGTCGACCCTGCGGCCATTCGGCTCGGCCTGCTCGCCGGGCACTATCGCAGCGACCGGTACTGGAGCGACGCGGTGCTCGAGGAGGCCACCACCCGGCTGCAGCGCTGGCGCTCGGCGGCGACGCTGCCCGCTGGTCCGGACGCCGCCGATGTGATCGGTCGACTGCGGCAGTATCTGGCCGACGATCTGGACACGCCGAAAGCGCTTGCCGCCGTTGATGGTTGGGTCACCGACGCGCTCGAGTATGGCGGCCACGACGACACCTCGCCCGGCGCCGTCGCAGCCGCCGTCGACGCCCTGCTGGGTGTGCGGCTGTAGCGGTCAGGCCACGCTGATCGCGGTGTCACCGCCCGCGGACTGGGGGAGCGCCGTCACGACGGTCAGGTTGTAATCCGATGCCTGCCAAGCCTTCATGAACGCACTGAGGGTGAACTCCTGCCCGCCCTCGGATAGTGCGCTGTCGTTGACCCACACCTTGCCGGCGGCGATGTCCACCTTGAGCACCTGGAGTTGATGGTTGTAGGTGGTGAGGTCGGGATTCGCCGAATACGGACGCCAACCCGGTCGCGACGAATACAGCGAGGTGTTGTTGATACCGGCAGTGACCGCGCTGCCCTGCGCGAGGGCGGCAGCCATGTCGTTGAGCGCACGCTGCCCGTCCTCGACCGTCGGCCTGGCGATCCGGTTGCCGTTCGCGTCGTAGGTCGCGTAGTTGGTGTTGACCGCTGTGACCGCCCAATGCTGCTCCAACAACCGTGGGGCGTCGATGGGTGAGGCACCGAATTCGAGCCGTTCGCCGAGGTACATCTTCCGGCCGGGGCTGGCGATGCTGTCCAGCTCCTTCGCCCACGCCACGACGGTGTCCTCGTCCACGGTCTGGGTTCCGGTGACTTGCGCCGCCGCCATCGCCGACGCCATCAGGAGGCAGTTCCCATAGCTTTGGAGCCGGTGCAGCAGCGACAGTTGCGCCACATCGCCGCCGTACACGCCGGTGCCGGTGACGGTGACATTGACCAGGCGGTCGATGCTGTCCGGTTTGGCGATTCCGAGCGCGACCGCGACCGAGTGCAGGGCGCCCTGGACGAATCCGGCGAAGCCGGGCAACTTGGCGCTCTCGCCGTTGTTCACGGTGATCACGAATCTGTCGCTGATGCCCGCGTCCCTGAACTCCGGGTTCGCGACGTAGGAGTACCGACCCGTTCTTTCGTCGAGCGTCAGCGTCCCGTATTTCGGCTGCGTCTTGATGGCGTAGGTGACCGGGAATCCGTTGTTGCCGTTGGCATTGAGGTCGACCGTGATCAGCTTGGTCGGTCCCCATTGGCTCCACACGTTCAGCGCGAGGGTGGGGGCCTCGTTGAAGAAGATGTAGGACAAGTGGTGGGTCAGTTCGTTCCACATCGACTGCAGAGCGGCCAACGGTGACGCCAAGGGCGACACCGAGGCGCGGGCTGCGGCACGGGTCACTTCGGTTGCGGCGGAGCTGGTGGCCTGCACCACCGCCGCGGCGACCGACGCCACGCCAGTGGTTCCGTCGGGCCCCGGATTGCCGCTGTTGCCGTACTGGCCGTTGTTACCGAGGGCTGCGTACCAGCTCGAGCCGCCGGTGCCGTAGGCCCCTCCGTTGCCGCCACCACCGCCGGTGCTGGGGCGGGGGCCGCCAGTGCCTGCGGGGCCGCCGTCGCCGCCGGTGCCGCCGTCACCGCCGTTGCCCCCGTTGCCGGCTCCACCTCCGCTTCCGCTGAAGCCCAGGCCGCCCTGGCCGCCAGCCCCCGCGCGGCCGCCGTCTCCGCCGTCACCG
>JAEZIA010000063.1 GCA_023416315.1 Actinomycetes bacterium | reverse complement strand
CTGCTGGGCAAGAAGTGCTACTCGCTGCGGATCGCCTCGGCGATGGCGCACGACGAGGGCTGGCTCGCCGAGCACATGCTGATCCTCAAGCTCATCTCGCCGGAGAACAAGGCGTACTTCGTCGCCGCCGCGTTCCCGTCGGCCTGCGGCAAGACCAACCTGGCGATGCTGCAGCCGACCATCCCCGGCTGGCGCGCCGAGACCGTCGGCGACGACATCGCGTGGATGCGCTTCGGCAAGGATGGCCGGCTGTACGCCACCAACCCGGAGTTCGGCTTCTTCGGGGTGGCGCCGGGCACGAACTGGAGCTCCAACCCGAACGCGATGAAGACCGTCGCCGCGGGCAACACCGTGTTCACCAACGTCGCGCTGACCGACGAGGGCGGTGTCTGGTGGGAAGGCCTCGAGGGCGAACCGCAGCACCTGATCGACTGGAAGGGCAACGATTGGACGCCCGACTCCGACGAGAAGGCCGCGCACCCGAACTCGCGCTACTGCACCCCGATGTCGCAGTGCCCGACGCTGGCCCCGGAGTGGGATGACCCCCAGGGTGTGCCGATCTCGGCGATCCTGTTCGGCGGCCGCCGCAAGACCACGGTGCCGCTGGTGACGCAAGCCCGCGACTGGCAGCACGGCGTGTTCATCGGTGCCACGCTGGGCTCCGAGCAGACCGCCGCCGCTGAGGGCAAGGTCGGCACTGTCCGCCGTGACCCGATGGCGATGCTTCCGTTCCTCGGCTACAACGTCGGCGATTACTTCGCCCACTGGATCAACCTCGGCAAGAACGCCGACGAGTCCAAGCTGCCGAAGATCTTCTTCGTCAACTGGTTCCGCCGCGGCGACGACGGCCGCTTCCTGTGGCCGGGCTTCGGTGAGAACAGCCGCGTGATGAAGTGGATCATCGAGCGGGTCGAGGGCAAGGCCAACGGCACCACGACGCCGATCGGCATCGTGCCGAGCGCAGGCGACCTGGATCTCGAGGGCCTGGACGCCGATCCGTCCGACGTCAACGAGGCGCTGGCGGTCAACGTCGACGAATGGCGCGACGAGCTGCCGCTGATCGAGGAGTGGTTTGAGTTCGTCGGTGAGAAGCTGCCGACCGGCGTGAAAGATGAGTTCGAGGCGCTCAAGCAGCGTCTCGCCGAAGCCGAGTAGCCGCTGAGCGGTTACGACAGAGCCAGTTGACACCCGTCAACTGGCTCTGTCGTATTGTGCAGCCATGCAGATCCGCGAGCATGCGCAGGCCACTCCTGACAAGCCGGCCGTCATCCTGTACCCCTCCGGGAAAACCGTCACCTTCGGTGAGATGGAAGCCCGGGCCAACCAGCTGGCGCACCTGTTCCGCAAGCACGGCCTGCGGGAGGGCGACGCCGTCGCGATCCTGATCGAGAACAACGAGCATTTTCACACGGTGCTGTGGGCGGCGCGGCGCAGCGGACTGTATTACGTCCCGATCAACACCCACCTGACCGCGGCAGAGGCCGCGTACATCATCGATAACAGCGAGGCCAAAGCCGTGATCGGCTCGGTCGCTCTCAAAGACACCCTCGCCGGGCTCGCCGCCGAGCTGCCCAACGGCTTGCCACAGCTCCTCGTCATCACCGACGGTGAGCTCGACGGCTGGCTCAGCTATCCGGAATGTGTTGCGGATCAGCCGGTTACGCCGATCGACGACGAGATCGAGGGTGACCTGCTGCAGTACTCGTCGGGAACAACGGGACGCCCCAAGGGAATCAAGCGCGAACTGCCGCACCTGCCACCCACCGAAGTGCCGGGCATGATGGCCGCGCTCATCGGGTTCTGGATGAACCCGGACGCCGTCTACATCAGTCCCGCCCCGCTCTACCACACCGCACCGTCAGTGTGGTCGATGCAGACGCTGGCTGCCGGCATCACCACGGTGGTACTGGAGAAGTTTGATGCGCAGGGCTGCCTGGACGCGATCCAGCGCTACCAGGTCACCCACGGCCAGTTTGTTCCGGTGATGTTCACCCGGATGCTGAAACTGCCTGAGGAGGTGCGCAATTCGTACGACATCTCCAGCCTGCAGCGAGTCATGCACGCGGCGGCGCCCTGCCCGGTGGACATCAAAAAGCAAATGATCGACTGGTGGGGCCCGATCGTCGACGAGTACTACGCCTCCTCCGAGGCGATCGGTTCGACGCTGATCTTCGCCGAGGACTGGCTCACCCATCCCGGGTCGGTCGGCAAGCCGATGATGGGTGCCCTGCACATCCTCGACGAGGACGGCAACGAGCTGCCGCCCGGACAGGCCGGCGAGATCTTCTTCGAGGGCGGACTCGACTTCGAGTACCTCAACGACGCGGAGAAGACCGCGAAATCGCGGGACCGCCGCGGCTGGAAGACGGTGGGCGACATAGGTTATCTCGATGAGGACGGCTATCTGTACCTCACCGACCGCCGCCACCACATGATCATCTCGGGTGGCGTGAACATCTACCCGCAGGAAGCCGAGAACATGCTCGTGACTCACCCGAAGGTGATGGACGCCGCGGTGTTCGGTGTGCCCGACGAGGAGATGGGGCAGAGCGTCAAGGGCGTCGTCCAGTTGGTCGATCCCGCCGAGGCGACCGACGAGTTCGCCGAGGAACTGCTGGCGTGGTTGCGAGATCGCCTGTCGCACTACAAATGTCCCCGGTCGATCTCATTCGAGGCGCAGCTGCCCCGTACCGACACCGGCAAGCTGTACAAGCAGGAGCTGATCAGCAAGTACTCGGAAGCGCCGACCGGCTAGATGCTGATCGTCGATCTCTCCGACCCGCCCCCGATTGGGGTGTCCGGTCCGCCGGGCGTCATCGTCGCGGTCGGGGAGGCGTCGACACCCGACGGCGAATTTTGGCTGGGCACAGCGACATTTGCGCTTGCCGAAACCGAGCGGGAAGACCGCCGGTTCGTGGCGGTGGACTCGGTGCGCGACACGCTGGCGGAGCTGAGCGACCGTTGTGCGCGCTGGCCGCACGCCAGCGCCGTCTGCGACGACGTGTTGCGCTGCGTCGACATCACCGGACCCGCACTGCCCGCGATCGTCACCGAATCGCTGGCCTACTCAACGCTGCAGTCCGGGCCGGAGTTCGCCCGCTGGCTGGAATCCCGTGGGCCGGGCGGGCTACCGGACATCCCCGACCCGGTGCTCGCCGAGCGCGACGGCGATACGCTGCGAATCCGGTTCAACCGACCGAAGCGGCACAACGCATTCAGCACCGATGCACGCGAGCTGCTGTTGGAGGCGCTGACGATCGCGCTGATCGACGACACCGTCACCGAGGTGGTGCTCGGCGGTAACGGTCCGTCGTTCTGCAGCGGTGGGGACCTCGGCGAATTCGGCACCTTCGCCGACCCGGCCGCCGCACATCTGGCCCGCACCCGGCACAGTCCTGCGCTCGCACTCGATGAGCTCACCCGCAGGCTGGGCCGCGCCTGCCGCGCCGAGGTCCACGGCCGGGTGTTGGGCAGCGGGCTGGAGATGGCGTCCTTCTGCGGTTGGGTGAGTTGTCGCCCCGACGCCGTGTTGGGCCTGCCCGAGCTGATGCTGGGGCTGATCCCGGGGGCGGGCGGCACGCTGAGCATCACCCGGCGCATCGGTCGTTGGCGCACAGCTTATTTGGTGCTGTCCGGGCGGACCGTCGACGCTGCGACCGCGCTGGCGTGGGGCCTGGTCGACGAGGTCCGCTAGCCGGAGCGGCGGCATGCGGCCGTTTCTGCCGCGAGGCTGTAGTTATCGCTTGGTCTACTCGCACTTTTGTCAGATAACAACAGCTTCGGTGAGGTCACCGTCTGGTCGACGAGGGCCGCTAGCCGGAGCGGCGCAGCGTGACCCGATAGGTGTACTGCTCGGGCAGGAAGTGGCTCACCGACAGCTCGACCGGCGTGCCGGTGGTATCGCTGTAGAGCCGGTCCACCCGCAACATCGGATGCCCCACCGGGCAGCCGAGCGCCGTCGCTACCAGGTCGTCTGCTGGACCGACGGTAATCGACTGCGCCGCTTCGGCAATGGGGTGATCAAGATGCGGTTCGAGGATGCCGATGACGGTGTTGGTGCCGACTGCGCCGGAGGCGAGTTCGGGCGAGCCGGACACCAACCGCGCTACCGATTCCGGCAGGTGCACGGTCGTCACCACGAACGGGATACCGTCGTGTTCCCCGGGTCGCTGCGCTCCTGCCCGCGGACCGTGCAACCTGCGAAACACCACGGTATAGACCATGTCGTGCTCCAGCCGCAGCCGACTGGCCGCTGTCACGTCGACCCGCCGCGAAAGACCCTGCAGCACTTCCATCGTGGTGTCTTCGGACAGGCTCAGCAGATCTTCGATCGAGCCGAACTGACGCAGATAGCCGGGGTTGGCGTAGGTGCCGCGTCCCGGCACCCGGTACACCACCCCCTCGGCCACCAGATCCTGGAACGCCCGGCGCACCGTCTGCCGCGACAGCCCGTGCTCGGCCACCAGCTCGGACTCGGTCGGTAGCCGCACCCCCTCGGGGTAGGCGCCGGCGGCGATCTCGTCGCGAAGCCGTTGCCGCAGTACCTGATACGCGGGCTGGGGTTTCATGGCCGGCTAGATACCGCCCCTCGCGACCAATTGACCGGCGATGACGTTGCGCTGGATCTCGTTGGTCCCCTCCCCGACGATCATCAACGGCGCGTCACGGAAGTACCGTTCGACGTCGTATTCGGTCGAGTAACCGTAGCCGCCGTGAATCCGGACCGCGTTCAGCGCAATCTCCATCGCGACCTCCGAGGCGAACAGCTTGGCCATCCCGGCCTCCATGTCGCACCGGTCCCCGCTGTCGTAGCGTTCGGCGGCATAACGGGTGAGCTGGCGCGCCGCGGTCAGTTTGGTGGCCATGTCGGCCAGGTAGTTGCCGACGGCCTGGTGCTTCCAGATCGGCTGGCCGAAACTCTCCCGGTCCTGGGCGTAGGCCAAGGCATCCTCAAGGGCAGCTGTCGCCACACCCAGAGCCCGCGACGCCACCTGAATGCGGCCTGTCTCAAGCCCTTTCATCATTTGGCTGAAGCCACGCCCGGGTTCGCCGCCAAGGATCGCGGTGGCGGGTACCCGGCAGTTGTCGAAGGCCAGCTCGCAGGATTCGACGCCCTTGTAACCCAGCTTGGGCAAATCGCGGGAGATCGTCAGACCCGGGGTCGGCGACTCGACCAGCACTACCGAGATGCCCTTGTGCCGGGGTGTGGCTTGCGGGTCGGTCTTGCACAGCAGCGCGATCAGACCGGACTTGCGGGCGTTGCTGATCCACGTCTTCGCCCCGTTGATCACCAGCTCGTCACCGTCGCGGCGGGCCACGGATGCCATGTTCTGCAGATCTGAGCCACCGCCGGGCTCGGTCAACGCCATCGTCGCGCGCAGCTCTCCGGTGGCCATCGCGGGCAGGTAGGCCCGCTTCTGCTCCTCGGTGCCGAAGTTCTCCAGCAGCTTGGCCACCACGGTGTGCCCGCCCATCGCGCCGGCCAGGCTCATCCAGCCGCGGGCGAGTTCCTGGGTGACCTCGACGTAGCACGGCATCGACACCGGGTTGCCGCCGTACTGCTCGCTGATCGCCAGCCCGTAGATGCCGAGCTGCTTCATCTGCTCGATCCACGCCTCGGGATAGGTGTTGGCATGCTCCACATCGCGGACCGTCGGCTTGACGTCACGGTCGATGAACGCCCGCACGGTCTCCACCAGCATGGTTTCTTCATCGTTGAGTGCAGTGCTCACCGGCTCGCTCCAAGGTCGCGGAAATGTACGGCCATATTGACATGGTGCTCGCAGAAGCACCAGGATGGGCAGCTGTGACTTTGTACGGCCATATCGGCGGCGGACAGGCTGGCGGCCCCTACTTCGACGATCTGGTCGTCGGCCAGGTCTTCGACTGGGCACCGTCGATGACGT
Organism: Actinomycetes bacterium; assembly: GCA_023416315.1. GTDB lineage: Bacteria > Actinomycetota > Actinomycetes > Mycobacteriales > Mycobacteriaceae > Mycobacterium. Next base: position 28,042 of record JAEZIA010000063.1, on the reverse strand, counting down.
TGACTTCCGGCGCCGCCGCCAGCCACCAGGCCATCCTCGGCGACCGATTGCGGCTGTCACTGGACGCCCAGCTGGCCTACGCCGTCGTCGGCAGCACCGCGCCGCTGGCTCATCCGGCGCTGGTGTGCGACGTCGCGATCGGTCAGAGCACGCTGGTGACGCAGCGGGTGAAGGCGAACCTGTTCTATCGGGGCCTGCGCTTCTACCGCTATCCCGTCGTCGGCGACACGATCTTCACCCGCACCGAGGTCGTCGGGCTGCGGCAGAACAGCGCCAAACCCGGTCGTGCGGCGACGGGGCTGGCCGCGCTGCGGATGACCACCGTCGACCAGGTTGGTCGGCTGGTGCTGGACTTCTACCGCTGCGCGATGCTGCCGCTGAGCCCGGGCGTCACCGACACCGGGCACGCCGACGATCTGGCGCAGATCGGCGCGGAACTACCCGCCCCGCCGGAGCCGACGGCCGACTGGGATGCGGCCGCGTTCCGCGAGCGGGTGCCGGGCCCGCACTTCGTGCCCGACATGGCCGGCGCGGTGTTGCGCAGCACCGGCGACGTGGTCAGTTCGGCGCCGGAGCTCGCCCGGCTGAGCCTGAATATCGCTGCCACTCACCATGACTCACGGGTGGGCGGGCAACGTCTGGTCTACGGCGGGCACACCATCGGGTTGGCGCTGGCCCAGGCCAGCCGGCTGCTGCCGAACCTGGTGACGGTGCTGGGCTGGGCATCCTGCGACCACACCGGCCCGGTGCATGAGGGCGATACCCTCTACAGCGAGCTGCACATCGAGTCCGCCGATCCGCTGCCCGGCGACCGCGGCGGGGTGTTGACTCTGCGCTCGCTGGTCTACGCCGCGGTCGACGACGGCGATGACCGTCAGGTGCTGGACTGGCGGTTCACGGCGCTGCATTTCTAGCGCTGAGACTGCAGTTGTTTGCGGCTGTACTCGCGCGACGTGTTCAAGATGTGCAGTTTGGGTGAGGATGGAGACGTGCTGACCCGCGCCACCGCCGTCGCCGCCGAGCTCACCAGCCGCCTGGGCGTGCCCGTCGACGCCGGTACGATCCTGACCGGCCGAGCCGCATTGCTTGGCCTGAAGCCGCGCGGGCGGGTCTCCGCCGGTGGGGCCAGCCGCCTGATGCAGACCACCGATGGTTGGTGGGCGCTGACGCTCTCCCGCGCCGACGACATCGCCACCGTCCCCGCCTTGGTCGAATCCGACACCGTGCCCGACGACCCGTGGCCGACGATCGAAAAGTGGTCCGCCACACGCAGGGGCGCCGACGTTGTCGATCGGGCCACCCTGCTGGGTCTGCCTGCCGCGCGATTCGGTGAGACGACGCCCCAGCCACCGCGCGTCCTGCCCGCCGGCCGCCGGACCGAACCCCGCTCGGCGGCAGGGTTGGTGGTCGCCGACCTGTCCGCCATGTGGGCCGGCCCGTTGTGCGGCCGGCTGCTGGCCGCTGCCGGCGCCACCGTCGTCAAAGTCGAGAGCCCGACCCGCCCGGACGGAACACGAGCCGGCGACCCCGCCTTCTACGACTGGATCAACCACGGAAAGCTCTCCTACTCGGTCGATTTCGATCGCGATGCGGAACGACTGCGGGCCTTGCTGGCGACCGCCGACATCGTGATCGAGGGCTCGCGTCCCGGCGTGCTGGCACGTCGCGGTGTGAGCCCGGAGGCGCTGACCGGCCCGGATGGCCGGGTGTGGCTCCGTATCACCGGCTACGGGCCCGACTCCCCACGCGTCGCCTTCGGCGACGACGCGGCCGTCGCGGGCGGGTTGGTCGACGCCGGTCCGGACGGGCCGGCGTTCTGTGGCGACGCCGTCGCCGATCCCCTCACCGGCCTGGAAGCTGCTCTGGCGGTGGCTGATTCGTTGCAGCGTGGCGGCGGTGAGACGATTGAGGTGGCGATGGCCGGTGTCGCCGCCACCTATGCCGCCCTGCCCGCCGCGCCCGCACCGTCGAACGCGCCGGCTCTGCCCCCGCGCTGTCCGGCCGCCGCACCGCTCGGCGCCGACAATGCCCTCGTCGATACCCTTGTTACGCAACGAAACTCACTACGATGCTAATCCAGAACGCTCAGCTGCTTGACGGCCGTATCGTCGACATCCGGGTGAACGCCGCGATCGAGGAGGTCGCCGACGAGATCGTCCCGCGCAGAGGCGAAGACACGCACGTCGGCGGCACGGTGATCCCCGGACTGCACGATCACCACGTCCATCTGCGGGCCGCCGCGGCCGCGCTGGATTCGGTCCAGGTCGGCCCCGCGCAGGTCCACGGCCGTGACGAACTCGCCACCGTACTGGCGGGCGCCCCGGTCGGCGACGACGGCTGGATTCGCGCGGTCGGCTACCACGAGTCCGCGGCAGGCCCACTGGACCGGGATGTCCTTGACCAGCTCACGTCCGCTGTGCCGGTACGGATTCAGCATCGCAGCGGCGTGCTGTGGTACCTCAACTCGGCGGGTCTTACCGCGGTGGGGCTGCCCGATCATCCCGACGGCAGACTACGCAGCTACGACAACTGGTCGGACGCCGTCGCCCGCCGCGACACCTCATTGGCGACGATCAGCAGGCGACTCCTCGGCTACGGTGTCACCGGTGTCACCGACGCCACCCCGAACCTCGGGGCCGATGACATCGTCACGCTCACCGAGGAACACCGGCACGGCGGTCTGCGCCAGCGCGTGCACTGGCTGGCGCCGGCAAAGCGGATCCTGCACGACGATTCGCTCGACCTCGACGAGCTGACCGACTGGATCTCCGGCAGACACCGCGGTGGGGGAGCGGTCGCCGTGCACTGTGTGACGGCCGCCCAGTTGGTCGTCACCCTGGCCGCGCTGCAAGCGGCAGGCACCCACCCCGACGACCGGATCGAGCACGCGGCGGTGGTTCCCGCCGACTCCGTCGCCGACCTCGCCGACCTGGGCGTGCTGGTGGTCACCCAGCCGAACTTCGTGGCCGAGCGCGGCGACCAATACCTTGCCGACGTCGAACCGCACGACCAGCCCGCTCTCTGGCGGCTGGCGTCGCTGCTCGACGCCGGTGTTCGAGTGGCGCTGTCCACCGACCTGCCGTTCGGCGGCGCCGACCCGTGGGCGGCGATGCGCGCCGCGGTCGATCGCAGAACATCCTCCGGGGCGGTGCTGAATCCTAGCGAATGTATCGACGCGACAACGGCATTGGCGATGTTCACCGGCCACCCCGAACGGCCCGACCGGGCCAGGACCGTCGCGGTAGGCCAACCCGGTGACCTGTGCCTACTGGACGCCCCGCCTGCCGAGGTGCTCGACACCTTGGACGCCGACCTGGTGACCGCCACCGTCATCGGCGGCAACCTGCACACCTAGACCAAAACCGCCGGTGCTACGACGACGTCGGCAGCTCCCGGAACGCGGTGTTGCGATAGGGCTCAGGCTCTTTCGGCAGACCGAGAACCCGCTCGCCGACGATATTGCGCTGAATCTGGTCGGTGCCGCCGCCGATCGAGGTGAAGTACGCGTTGAGGGTGCGGAATGTCACCGCGTCACCGACCGGATTGTCGGGACCCATCAGCATGGTGTCCGGCCCGGCGATCGCGGTATGCACCTTCGCCGTCTCGTGCAGGATCCGCGACATCGCGATCTTGCCGAGCGCCAGCAGTGTCGCGGCTTCGATCTTGTCGCGGGTGGACTTGGCGCGCTGGGTGTTCCACCGGTTTACCGCCGCGTACTCCTCGACCCGCGCGATCTCCTGGCGGATGAACGAATCGTCGAGTTTGCCTGCCTGGCGGGCCATCCCGATCAGGCTGTCGGAGTCGGCCTGCGGCTTGCGGGCCTCGCGCGACGTGCGGGCCAGATCACCCATCAGCCGCCGCTCGTAGGCCAGCGCGGTCTGCAGTACCTTCCAGCCGCCGCCCGGCTCGCCGATCAGGTTCGCGTTCGGCACCCGCGCGCCGGAGATGAAGACCTCGTTGAACTCGGACTCGCCGGTGATCTGGTGGATCGGGCGAACCTCGACACCGTCCTGGCGCATCGGGAACATGAAGAAGCTGATCCCGGCGTGTTTGGGCACATCCCAGTCGGTGCGCGCCACCAGCAGGCCGTAGTCGGCCGACTTGGCGAACGACGTCCACACCTTCTGCCCGGTGATCACCCAGTCGTCACCGTCTCGCTCGGCCCGGGTGCGCAACCCGGCCAGATCCGATCCGGCGCCGGGCTCGGAGTACAGCAGGCACCACTTGCTCTCGCCGCGGATCGACGGCGGGATCAGCCGGTGCTTCTGCTCGTCGGTACCCAGATCGTGCAGGGTGCAGGCGAACAGGTTGGCCCGGTCGTGGCCCGTTCCCGGCGCGCCGACGGTGGCGAATTCGGCTGCCACGATGCGTGATTGGGGATCAGTCAGGCCGCGGCCCCACCACTGGGGTTCCCAGCTGGGCACCGCCCAGCCCGCTTCGAACACCAGCTGCGCCCAACGGGCGCGCTCGAGGTTGGGGTCCCAGTTGTCGGCCAGCCACTGCCGGACCTCGGCGCGGACGTCGTCGTCGGTCATCGCTGAGCCTCCCGCAGTCGGATGTAGCGTTCTCGGTGCCAGGCCGGGTCGCCGAACAACTGGGCGTCGGTCCTGGCCCGGCGCAGGTACAGGTGCGCCGGGTGTTCCCAGGTGAACCCGATGCCGCCGTGCACCTGGATGGTGTCCGCGGCGACCTTCACGTATGCCTCGGAGCAATAGGCCTGTGCCAGAGCAAGATCCACCGTCCGATCCGCGTCCTGCGCGTCGAAGGCCGCCGCCACGTGGCGGGCGGCGGACAACGCTGACTCGGCTTCCAGCAGCATGTCGGCGCACATGTGCTTGATCGCCTGGAAGCTGCCGATCGCCCGGCCGAACTGGAATCGGGTCTTGGCGTAGTCGGCCGACATCCGCATCGCCTGCATGGTGCCGCCGGCCTGCTCGCCGAGCAGTGCCACCGCGGCGCGGTCCAGCGCCAGATCAAGCGCGGCAGCGCCGGCGTCGGCGGACCCGACCAACCGGGCCGGGGCGTTGGAGAGCACCACAGTGCCCTGCTTGCGGGTCTGATCCACCGTCGCCAGCGCGGTCACCTCGAGGCCGGGTGCGCCGGCGTCCACCGCGAACACCCCGGTCCCTGCGGTGACATAGAGGCGCTGGGCGACGGTCGCGTCCAGCACGTAGGTCTTGGTTCCCGACAGCAGCCAGCCGGAGCCGTCGGCGGTGGCCGTGGTGGCCGACTCGGACTGCGGGCGGGTCGATCCCGGCTCGGCGTACGCGACGGTGGTGATCAGCTCACCGGCGGCAATACGGGGCAGGACATCGGCCTGCTCGTCCTCGTCGCCAAGGGCCGCCAGCAGCGCGGTGCTCAGCACCGCGGTCGACAGGTATGGCGCGCACAGCAGCGCCTTGCCCATCGCCTCCATGGCCAGGCTCAGTTCGACGGCGCCGGCCCCGACGCCCCCGAACCGCTCGGGGATCGCCAGGCCGAGCAGGCCCATCGCGGCGAGTTCGGACCACACCGCCGGGTCGTAGCCGGTGTCGGTGGCCATCAGCCGGCGCACCTCGGCTTCCGGCGACCGCTTGGCCATCAGGTCGGCGACGGCCTCGGCGAGATCTCGCTGCTCGGTGTTCAGTGCTGGTGACATCGTCCTAACCTCCAAAAATCTGACGCAGGCTCTCGCACTGGCTGGCGAAGAACGCCGTGGAGATGTCCGCCTTGGGAGCAATCCCGTCGAAACCGTGGAACGCACCGGGCACCACGTGGACCTCGCAGGGCACGCCGGCGTCCTGCAGGCGCGCGGCGTAGTCGAGATCCTCGTCGTGGAACAGGTCCAGCGTCCCGACCCCGAGCCAGGCCGGCGGCAATCCGGCCAGGTCGGTGCGGCGTGCGGGCGCGGCGATCATCGGATCGGCGCCGCCCAGGTAGGCCTTCCAGCCGAACTGGTTGCTGGTGGCGTTCCACAGCCGGTGGCCGGGATCGTTCAGGTGGGCGCCGACACTGCGGTCGTCGATCATCGGATAGACCAGCAGCTGGAAAACCGGCTTCACCCCGTCGCGGTCGCGGGCCAGCAGGGCCAGCGCCGCGGCAAGCCCGCCACCGGCGCTGGCGCCGCCGATCGCGATCTGCTCGGCGTCCACCGCGGGCAGTGTGGCCAGCCACTCCAGCGCGGTATAGCAGTCCTCCAGCGGGGCGGGGTAGGGGTGCTCGGGGGCCAGCCGGTAGTCCACCGAGGCGACCGTGATCCCCAGGTCAGCGACGAACCGGCGGCACAGCAGGTCGTCCTGCGCGGCAGTGCCCAGCACGTAGCCGCCGCCGTGGATCCACAGCAGTGCCGGTGTCGGCTGCGCCGTACCGGCGGGGCGGTACAGCCGGATCCCGACGCCGGAAGGCAAGGTCAACACCTCGACACCATCGGTCCTCGGCCGCTGCAGGCCGGTCAGCCGGCGCAGCATCGGGAGCGTCCACGGGCGGATCAGCGTGCGCGGGGTGAACCGTGCGACGCTGCGCAGTTCGGGGTGGATCTCGGTGTTTGACACGTGCCAAGTATGACAATCGCGAAATCCCGTCGCGACGGGACGGGACCTTGATCGCGGACGGCACCGCCAGTATCGTGATGGCGGCAATTACGGAACTGTGCGTAGCGTAATTGTCTCCTGGTGAGAGGACTCCGTCGATGACGACCAATCCGTATGCGGGCCAACCGTTCACGTCCTCCGATGAGGAGATCGCGGCGGCATTGGAGCAGGTCAGCATCCCCACGCTGCTGCTATCGCTGGTCCACATCACCGGTGATCCGCGCTTCATCCGGGAGTTCAAGCAGGCCGGCCTCTTCCTCAACGAGGTTCAGGGCTTCATGTCCGAGGAGGACAAGGCCCGCGCCCGCGCCGTGGCGCTGCCCGTCATCGCCGACTACCGCGACCGGGGTTGTCCGGGGCCGGTGCCGCTGAGCGCCGAGCTGATCGCCGAGATGCTGGACTGGACGGCCTGCGAGCATGTCGACGACGAATACCGCCCGATGGTTCTCGAGGAGATGGACCTCGAAGACGTCGACCCGCGCCGCCCCGTCGCGCTCGACCCCGCCGCGACCGCCGACTTCCCCGTCGTGGTGATCGGCTGCGGTGAATCAGGGTTGCTCGCCGGGATCCGGCTCAAACAGGCCAATATCCCGTTCACGATCATCGAGAAGAACGCCGGACCGGGCGGAACCTGGTGGGAGAACAGCTATCCCGGCGCCCGGGTGGACGTCGCCAACCACTTTTACTGCTACAGCTTCGAGCCGAGCAATGACTGGTCGCACTACTTCGCCGAGCAGCCCGAGCTGCGCGCCTACTTCGAGACCGTGCTGGCGCGACATCAGCTCGACGAGAACGTGCGCTGGGAGACCGAAGTGGTCTCGGCCGAATGGAGCGACGACGACGCCGATTGGCGAGTCACCCTGCGGGACAAGCACGGAACCGAATCCGAGATCCGTGCGAAGGCGGTGATCACCGCCGTCGGCCAGCTGAACCGGCCGGCCCTGCCCGAGATCGAGGGCGCCGACAGCTTCGAGGGACCCAGCTTCCATTCCGCGGCCTGGGATCACTCCGTCGACCTGACCGGCAAGCGCGTCGCACTCATCGGTGCCGGCGCCAGCGGTTTCCAGATCGCCCCGGCGATCGCCGACCGGGTCGCGCACCTGACGGTGTTCCAGCGCACCGCGCAGTGGATGTTTCCCAACCCGATGTATCACGAGAGCGTCGGCGACGGCGTGCGCTGGGCGATGAAACACCTTCCCTACTACAACCGTTGGTACCGCTTCCTGATCCTGTGGCCCGGAGCCGACAAGGGACTGGAGGCGGCCCGCTCGGACCCGGACTACACCCACCCGGACGATCCCAACTACGCGGTCAGCGAGATGAACGCGATGGCCCGGTTGATGTTCACCGATTGGATCACCAGCCAGGTCGGCGACGACGACGAGCTGCTGAGCAAGGTGCTGCCCGACTATCCCGCGACCGGCAAACGCACGCTGCAGGACAACGGAACCTGGCTGACCACCCTGCGCCGCGACGATGTCGACCTGGTCCGCACGCCGATCCAGCGGATCACCCCGCACGGCATCGTGACCGAGGACGGGGCCACCCACGATGTCGATATCATCGTGTACGCCACCGGATTCCGTGCCACCGAAGTGCTGTACCCGCTCGAGATCACCGGCCGCGACGGGGTGAACCTGCGCACCGCCTGGGGTGAACGCCCGGCCGGTTACCTCGGCATCACCGTGCCACGGTTCCCGAACTTCTTCATGATCTACGGCCCGGGCACCCACCTGGCGCACGGCGGCAGCCTGATCTTCAACTCCGAGCTGCAGATGCGCTACATCAACACCTGCCTGGAAGAGATCATCCAAAATCACTGGAAAACAGTCGAACCGACGCCCGAGGCCACCGAAGAATGGCACCGCAAGCATCAGGTCGAAATCAACAGCATGGTCTGGGCGCACCCGTCGATCGAGCATTCGTACTTCAAGAACCCGCACGGCGAGATCCACACCGTGAGTCCGTGGCGGCTGCCCGTCTACTGGAATGCGGTACGCACCCCGGACTGGACGAACTTCGTTGTGACCAAAGGAAAGTGAGACAAGCATGCGCGCGGTGCTCATCGACACGCCGGGATCGGTCCGGGTGGACACGTGGCCCGACCCCGAGCTGCCCGGGTCGACCGGCGCGATCGTCGAGGTGACCGCGGCCGCGATCTGCGGCTCCGACCTGCACTTCTACGATGGCGATTATCCGCTGTTCCAGCCGGTTTCACTGGGTCATGAGGCCATCGGAACGGTCGTCGAGATCGGCTCGGACGTGCACTCGGTGAGCGTCGGTGACCAGGTGATGGTGTCCTCGGTGGCCGGCTGTGGTCACTGTGCGGGCTGCGCAACCAAGGATCCGATCCTGTGTGCCTCGGGCCCACAGGTTTTCGGCTCCGGTGTGCTCGGCGGGGCGCAGGCCGAATTGATGGCCGTCCCGGCAGCCGACTTCCAGTTGCTGAAGATTCCCGAGAACATCGACACTGAGCAGGCACTGCTGCTCACCGACAACCTGGCCACCGGCTGGGCCGCCGCTCAACGCGCCGACATCCCACTGGGCGGCACCGTGGTCGTCATCGGCCTCGGTGCGGTCGGACTGTGCGCGGTGCGCAGCGCGCTCTTCGGAGGTGCGGCACGGGTGTACGCGGTCGACCCGGTCGCGCAGCGGCGGGACCGCGCGGCCCGCCTCGGCGCGATCGCCATCGAACCGGCCGCCGCGCATACCGTCCTCGAGGCCACCGACGGGCTGGGCGCCCACTCGGTCATCGACGCCGTCGGCAACGACACCACGCTCGACGACGCCCTGGCCACCGTCCGTGCCGGCGGCACCGTGTCGGTGGTCGGGGTACACAACCTCAACCCCTACCCGTTCCCGGCGCTCACCGCCCTGCTGCGCAGTCTCACGTTCCGGATGACGACCGCGCCCGTGCAGCGCACCTGGCCTGAGCTGATCCCGCTGCTGCAGAGCGGCCGCCTCGACGTCGACGGCATCTTCACCACGCGCCTGCCCCTGGAGAAGGCCGCCGAGGGTTACGCCGCCGTCGCCGCACGGTCCGGTGAGGTGGTCAAGGTGCTGCTCACCCCGTGACACGGGTTGGCGTTTACCGGCACTGCGCACTAGCTTTTCTCCGGTGATGTCCTCAGCTGCCGGTGCCGTCGCCCGGTGGATCGCTCCATTCTTGACGCTCGCCGTCGTCGCAGTCCTGGCTCTGACCGCCGCACCGGTGCACACCGGAGGTGTCCGCCTCGCCGACGACGCCGCGCCGATCGGCGGCTCGCCGTTCTACGTCGATCCCAACTCGGCGGCCATGCGGGCATCGCGAGCCAACCCGGACAGCCCAGAGCTGGCCTACATCGCCAACACCCCGCAGGCGTATTGGATCGACAACCTGGTCCCGGACGCCGCGGTCACCAAGTACCTCACCGGCGCGTGGGCGGCAGGCGCCATGCCGATGCTCGCCATGTACTCGCTGCCGAACCGCGACTGCGGAAGCTTCGCCTCCGGCGGGTTCGGCTCGGCCGAGGCCTACCGCGGCTGGATCGACCGCGTCTCGTCGCAGATCGGCGGCGGCCCGGTGACGATCATCCTCGAACCCGACGCGCTCGACATGGCCGACTGCCTGTCCGGCAGCGCCCGCCAGGAGCGGTTCGACCTGATCCGCTACGCGGTCGACACGCTGACCGCCAACCCGGCAGCCGCGGTGTACATCGACGCCGGGCACTCGCGCTGGCTGCCCGCCGAGGAGATCGCCAATCGGCTCAACCAGGTCGGCATCGAGCGGGCCAGGGGCTTCTCCCTCAACACCTCGAACTTCCTCACCACCGACGAGGAAATCGGTTACGGCGACGCGATTTCGGGGATGACGGGCGGAAAGCCCTACGTCATCGACACCTCGCGCAACGGCAACGGACCGGCCGACGGCGAACTGTATTGGTGCAATCCGAGCGGCCGCGCCCTGGGCGTGCAGCCCACCACCGCCACCGGACACGGCAACATCGACGCGTTCCTATGGATCAAACGCCCCGGTGACTCCGACGGGTCCTGCGGTCGCGGCAATCCCGGCCCGGGCAACTTCGTGAACTCCTTCGCCATCGAGTTGGCGCGCAACGCCGGTCACTAAACCGGCAAACTCAAGCGGGCCGCCGGATGCGCTGAGCACGACTGAATCTCGATTCAGCCAGCAAAGCAGTGAACATTCCGAAGAATTTGTCGTTTCAGAAAGTCTGGACGGGGTACGCTCGCGCCATGAATCCGTGGACGACGGCCCGCTGGCTGATGCAGGCCGGACCGGCCGACTATCTGCTGGCGATGAGCGTGGCCTCCGCGCAGCTACCCGTGGTGGGTAAGCACCTCGAGCCCCTGGGCGCATTGAGCGCGATGACCGTCTGGGGCACCCGGCAGATGCCCGAACTGCTCAACGCGGCCGCGCGGTCGTGGCTGGCACCGAATGCCACCGAAGTGCGCCGTACCGAACGGGAGAGCACCCGCGAGGTGTCCGAAGCCGGCCTGCGGGGCGTCGTGCTGCCCGAGGATCTGCAGATCGACTGGCCCGCGCCGGACAGCAAGCCGCCGGTGGTGCGTGCCCTCGAGCACCGCAAGCACCTCTACCGCTCCTCGGTCCGCTACGGCGACCACCCGACCCAGGTGCTCGACGTCTGGCGGCGCAAGGATCTGCCGGCCGAACCCGCGCCGGTGCTGGTGTTCGTACCCGGCGGCGCCTGGGTGCACGGCAGCCGCATCTTGCAGGGCTACGCGCTGATGTCCCACCTGGCCGCCCAGGGATGGGTGTGCCTGTCGGTGGAGTATCGGGTGGCGCCGCACCACCGCTGGCCGCAGCACATCCACGACATCAAGGCCGCGATCGCGTGGGCCCGCGCCAACGTCGACCGGTTCGGAGGCGACCGCAATTTCGTTGCGGTGGCCGGATGTTCGGCCGGCGGCCATCTCGCCGCGCTGACGGGCCTCACCATCGACGACCCCGAGTTCCAGGAACACCTGCCGGAGGGTTCGGACACCGCGGTGGACGCCGTCGTCGGGATCTACGGCCGTTATGACTGGGAAGACCGCTCGACCCCCGAACGCACCCGCTTCGTCGACTTCCTCGAACGCGTGGTGGTCAACAAGAAGCAGAGCAAGCACGGCGAGCTGTTCCGAAAGGCCTCGCCGATCGCGCGGGTTCACCCCAAGGCGCCGCCGTTCCTGGTGGTGCACGGCTCGGGGGACAGCGTGATCCCGGTCGCGCAGGCGCAGGCCTTCGTCGAGCGGTTGCGCGGGGTATCGCACTCGCCGGTCGGCTACGTCGAATTGCCCGGCGCCGGACACGGTTTCGACATGACCGACGGTGCTCGCACCGGCTCGGTAGCGACCGCAATCGGATTGTTCCTCAACCGGATACATCGCGACCGCGCCGTGTTGTCCACCAAAGAGGTCATCTGAGGACTTCTCCGCTGTATCTTTCCCGACAGGGCGGGCAGGGGTGGAGAGGGCTTAGGCGATGAAGAGACTGCGGGGCTGGGACGCTGTGCTGTTGTACAGCGAGGCGCCCAACGTGCACATGCACACCCTCAAGGTGGCGATCATCGAATTGCAGGACCTCGGTGACCGCACCTTCGGTGTCGAGGAATTCCGTCAGGTCATCCGGGGGCGGCTCTACAAACTCGACCCGTTCCGCTACAAGCTGGTGAACATCCCGTTCAAGTTCCATCACCCGATGTGGCGGGAGAACTGCGACGTCGATCTCGACTACCACATCCGGCCCTGGCGCCTGCCCGAGCCGGGCGGCCGCCGCGAGCTCGACGAGGCGATCGGTGAGATCGCCAGCACCCCGCTGGACCGCGACCGGCCACTGTGGGAGATGTACTTCATCGAAGGCCTGGCCAACGGCCGGATCGCCGTCGTCGGCAAGATCCACCACGCGCTGGCCGACGGCGTCGCCTCCGGAAATTTGATGGCCCGCGGGATGGATCTGCAGAGCGGGCCCGACCCGGACCAGGATTTCCCCACCGACCCCGCGCCCCGGCGCGGTGAGCTGGTCCGCTCGGCGTTCGCCGACCACTTCCGTCAGATCGGCCGGTTGCCCGGCGTCATCAAGTACACCGCCGACGGCATGGCGCGGGTGCGCCGCAGTTCGCGCAAGCTCTCACCCGAGCTGACCATGCCGTTCACCCCGCCGCCGTCGTTCCTCAACCACATGCTCACGCCCGAACGGCGCTTCGCCACTGCGACTTTGGCGCTCGCCCAAGTCAAGGAGACCAGCAAGGCGCTCGGCATCACCATCAACGACCTGGTGCTGGCCACCGCCGCCGGTGCGCTGCGCGAGTTGCTGCTGCGCTACGACGGAGTGGCCGATCACCCGCTGCTGGCCTCGGTGCCGGTGAGCTTCAACTTCGACCCGGACCGGGTGTCCGGCAATTACTTCACCGGCATGATGGTGGCGGTCCCGGTCGACGTTGCCGATCCGCTGGAGCGGGTGCGGCAGACCCACGACGCCGCGGTGCTGGCCAAGGAAAGCCATCAGCTCGTCGGGCCGGAGTTGATCAGCCGGTGGTCCACCTACCTTCCGCCGGCGCCGGCCCAGGCGCTGTTCAAGTGGCTGTCCACCAAGGACGGTCAGAACAAGGTGCTGAACCTGCCGATCTCGAACGTGCCCGGGCCGCGTCAGCACGGCAGGGTCGGCGGTGCGTTGGTCACCGAGATCTACTCCGTCGGCCCGCTCACGACCGGCAGCGGCATGAACATCACGGTGTGGAGCTATGTCGATCAGCTGAACATCTCGGTGCTCACCGACGGCTCGACGGTCGGCGATCCGCACGAAGTCACCGAGGCGATGCTGCGGGCATTCTCCGAAATCCGGGTCGCGGCGGGGCTTTCCGGCGAGCTGGCGGTCGTCGAAACCGCCATGGCACAAGCCTAGGGCTGGTCTGCCACCACGATCGTCGTGTCGTCGGACGCAGTGTGATCGGACGGTGTGTCGTCCACGGTGTCAACGTCGCCCGTCTCGGCCATCTCGATGCGCCGCTGGTGCCGGAAGCCCAGCAGGATGCTGGAGATCAGCGAGATGGAGATGACGGCTTCGGCGATGAAGAACGAACCGAAGTCGATGATCGAGCCGATCGGCGGGCTGCCCGGCACCGCGTTGCGCAACGGGATCAACGCGAACAGGATCGCCGCCATCATCGAACAGGCCGGGAAGATCAGCCCGCGGCGCCAGTGCAGCACGTAGAACGCGGCGACCACCGCGCCGATCGCCAAGCCGAGCATCAACAGCATGATGAAGACCGCGAAGATCAGCGTGGGTGGGCTGCGGTGCAAGCCGAGGCTGACCGCTGCGCCGCCGTTCTGCGCGGGGGCCGGTGCGGCGCTGATCGCGAAGAACGGGTCGGTGTTGACGACCGTGAGCACCACCGGCAGGTTGCTACCTTCGGGATTGAAGACGTGCACCTCGAGATGCGCGGTGTACCGGTCGAAGGGGTAATCCGTGACGGCGCCGTCCACCGCGACCTTCTGGTCGATGTCGGGGGCGGAGTCGCCGGCTTTGATCTCGGCGCGCCAGTTGCCGATGGCGGCCGTCGTCAGTGTGGCGTCCTGCGCGAAGTTGCCGTCCGGGTCGGCCAATGAGCCGTTCGGTGCGACGTCGGTGACGGTGACCGAAAGGGCTTGTGTCCCCGAATCGACCTTGGTGATCCACACCGTCACGCCCACGTGGTCGGGGTTGTCCTCGTCGCCGAACACGATCTGTTGATTGGTGTCGTTGCGACTGATGAGGTAGCCGGTCACACTGGCCGCGATCACAGCGATCAGCAGCGCGACGGCCATGATCAGCCGTCGCCAGCCGATGTCGCGGACGCGCCGAATCTGTTCACGCATGAGGTTCTTTCCTCGCCCGGCTGGCGTATACCCACGACAGGAACTGCCCGACCGCTTCGGCCGAATGGTGCGCTCGCGGTGAGGAGAAGATGTCGAAAGCGTGCTGGGCCCCGGGCATTTCGGCGTAGAGCACGGGCGACTGGGAAACCTTGCGGATTTCCTTGACGAACTCCCGCGCCTCGCCGACCGGGATCACCGAGTCGTGTTCGCCGTGCAGGATGAAGAACGGTGGCGCGTCGGGACGCAGCCGCCGGATCGGCGATGCGGCCGTGTAGATCTCGCGGAACCTGCTGAACTGCCGTTTGACGACGAGGCGCTCGAGGTAGCCGATGAACTCGCGCCTGCCTTCGCCGTGCACGGTGAACCAGTCGTAGCGGCCGTACACCGGGACCGCCGCCACCACCGAGGTGTCGGCGTCGGGAAAGCCGGGCTGATATTCCGGGTCGCCCTGGGTCAGTGCGGCAAGCGAGGCCAGATGCCCGCCTGCCGAGCCGCCGGTGATCGCGACGAAATCCGGATCGCCACCGTAGTCGGCGATGTTGTCCTTGATCCAGGCCAGCGCCCGCTTGACGTCAACGATGTGGTCCGGCCAGCTATGCGCCGGGCTGACACGGTAATTCATCGCCACGCAGATCCAGCCGCGGTCGGCGAGGTGGCTCATCAACGGGTAGCCCTGCGGGCGGCGCCAGCCGATCGCCCAGGCTCCGCCGGGCACCTCGAGCAGAACCGGTGCCTTGCCGTCGCGGGGTAGGTCCCGGCGTCGCCACACGTCGGCGAGGTTGGCTCGGCCGTGCGGGCCGTAACTGATGGTGCTGGTCTTATCGACGAAGCGCCGCCGCGACCAGGTGGTCCGCCATGCCGTCGGGCGGCCCGATGGTGACGGCGTGCTGGGCAGCGTCGCCAGCACGTCGGCGTAGTCCTCGCCGAGACCCTCGACCAGCGCGTCGTGCAGCACCGGCCCGGGCGTGGTCACATTGCGGCGCTGGATCGCCAGCAGGATCACCCAGGACAGCGCGGTCAGCGTCAGCGCCGCGATACCGCGCCTGCCGCGGAAGTCGCCACGCAGACCACGCCTGGCGGCGTCGAGCAGGGAGCCACCCAGATACACCATCGGTACCTCGGAGGTGGGCCAGCCGAACCCGAACGCGAACAGTGTCGGGTAGCCCTTGCGACCCAAAGGGCGAAACCCGTTGGCAGCATTGGCCAGTTCGACGAGGGCACGCGCAATAGGGCGCGGGCGCCGCAGCTCAGCCGTCAGACGTGCGAGCGATGAGATCATTACGAAGGATTTTGCCAGTGCTTCCACGGGGCAGTTCGTTCAGGATCGTGATCTCTCGAGGAACCTTGTAGTTGGCCAGGTTCTCCCGGACATGTGCCTTGAGGTCGTCGGGGTTCGTCGTCGATCCGTCAGTGAGCACCACGAACGCGACGAGTCGCTGCCCGTACTGCTCGTCGTCGACGCCGAGCACCGTGGCTTCGGCGACGTCGGCGTGCGCGGCCAGCGTCTTCTCCACCTCGATCGGGTACACGTTCTCGCCGCCGGAGACGATCATCTCGTCGTCGCGGCCGACGACGAACAACCGGCCCGCCTCGTCGAGGCGGCCGATATCGCCCGAGGACATGAAACCGTCGTGAAAGTCCTTGGTGTTGCCCGAGGTATAGCCGTCGAACTGAGTGGAGTTCTTCACGAAGATCCGCCCCACCTCTCCGGTGGGAACCGGATTGAACTCGTCGTCGAAGATCCGGATCTCGGTGCCGACCGCGGGTTTGCCAGCGGTGTCCGGCGCGGCCCGCAGGTCGGCAGGAGTCGCGGTGGCGATCATGCCGGCCTCGGTGGCGTTGTAGTTGTTGTAGATGACGTCGCCGAACTCGTCCATGAACCGGGTGACGACGTCGGGCCGCATCCGCGACCCGGAGCACGCCGCGAACCGCAGGCTTCGTCCGCTGTAGCGGCGCCGGACTTCGTCGGGAAGGTCCATGATCCGGTCGAACATCACCGGCACCACACACAGTCCGGTGGCCCGGTACTTGTCGACGAGGGCCAGCGTCGCCGCCGGATCGAACTTGCGCCGGGTCACCACCGTGCACGCCATCGCCGAGGCGAACACCAACTGGGAAAAGCCCCAGGCGTGGAACATCGGGGCGACCACGACCGTCGTCTCACCCAGGCGCCACGGCGTGCGGCTCAGGATCGCGACCAGGTTGCTCGCCCCGCCGCCGGAGTGCTTGGCGCCCTTGGGAGTTCCGGTGGTCCCCGAGGTCAGCAGGATGAGCCGGCTCTTGCGCTCGGTTTTGGCGGCCTTCTGACCGGTGTGGGCTTCGATGAGTTTCTCGACGGTGGGTGCCTCGGTGGGTTCGTCCGTCCACGCGAGGATGCGGGCGGCCTGCGGACGGTCGGCCACCGCCCGGTCCACCGAGGCGGTGAACTCCTCGTCGTAGATCACGACGTCGGCGTGTTCGCGCTCGACCACCTCGGCCAGCGCCGGACCGGCAAATGAGGTGTTGAGCAACAGGACGTCGGCGCCGATCCGGGTGGCCGCGATCAGCGACTCGACGAAGCCGCGGTGGTTGCGGGCCATGATTCCGACGACTTCCGGTGCCCCGCCCGGCAGCTGCTGCAGCGCGGCGGCCAGGGCGTGCGCCCGCTGGTCGAGCTCACGCCAGGTCAGGGTGCCCAGCTCGTCGATCAACCCGGGGCTGTCCGGGCGGCGGGCGGCCGCCGTGGCGAACCCGGTGGCGATCGAGAGTCCTTCGGCGCGGGCGGCCGCCACCATCGCCACCGTCCGGTCCGGACGCATCGGGGTCAGGAAGCCGGCCTTGGCCAGCGTGACGACGGCGTCGCCGACCGACGACAACCGGGACAGCAGGTCCATCAGCCGATCACCGGGAGACGGCGTTCGGCGGCCAGTTCATCCAGCGCCCGCTGCATGACACCGCGCACGTAGGCGTCGACGGCGTGGACGTCGGGGTCCTCACCGAACTGCTCGGTGATGTGGATCGGCTCGAGCACCCGCATGACGATCTTGGTCGGCAGCGGGACGTTGAGCGGGACGACGGCACTCAACCCGAACGGGAAGCCGAACGAAATCGGCAGGATTTTGGCCCGCAGCAGCTTGTCCAGCCGCAGCAGCTTGGCCAAACCGGTGCCGCGGGAGAGGTAGAGCTGACTCTCCTGGCCGCCGATCGCCACCGTCGGCACGATCGGCACGCCGGCGTTGATCGCGGCCCGCACATAACCGGTGCGGCCGTCGAAGTCGATCTTGTTCTCGGCGAACGTCGGGCGGTACACGTCGTAGTCGCCGCCGGGGAAGACCACCACCACGCCGCCGGAGCGCAACGCCTCGTCGGCGTTCTCGTGGTTGGCGCGGATGAAGCCGTTCTTGATGAAGAAGTCGGCGGTCGGGCCGGTCAGCACCAGATCGTGGCTCAGGGTGTACACCGGGCGGTCATAGCCGAAGTGCTCGTAGAAGCCGAGTGCGAACACCGGCACGTCCATCGGGAACAACCCGCCGGAGTGGTTCGACACCACCAGCGCGCCGCCGGGCGGGAACGACTCGAGTCCGCGCACCTCACTGCGGTGGTAGAGCTTGAGGAACGGCCGCAGCACGCCCATGGTCTTCTCGACCAGACCCGGGTCCCATTTCGCCGTTTCGGTGCGTGTCACGTCCGTGGTGCTCACACATCCTCCTAGGAATTGAAACGTGTTCTAGTTTTGATGGTACCGGGCTGGCCGCGCTCGTCCTAGCTGGATAGTTACCATTCCGGACGTGACTGAAAACGTCGTTACCGAAGAGCCCGCCGTCCTCACCGAGCGCCGCGGCCGAATTCTGATCATCACCATCAACCGGCCGAAGGCCAAGAACGCCGTGAACGCCGCGGTCAGCAATGGTCTGGCCGCCGCCATGGACGAGCTCGACGACGACGCCGGACTGTCCGTCGGCATCGTGACCGGCGCAGGCGGTTCGTTCTGTGCGGGCATGGACCTCAAGGCGTTCGCCCGCGGCGAGAACGTCGTGGCCGAGGGCCGCGGCCTGGGCTTCACCGAGCGTCCGCCGGTTAAGCCGCTGATCGCCGCCGTCGAGGGCTACGCCTTGGCCGGCGGGACCGAGTTGGCGCTGGCCACCGACCTGATCGTCGCGGCCAACGATTCGGCGTTCGGCATTCCCGAGGTCAAGCGCGGCCTGGTGGCCGGTGGCGGCGGGCTGCTGCGCCTGCCCCAGCGCATCCCGTACCAGATCGCGATGGAACTCGCGCTGACCGGCGAGAACCTGTCCGCGGTGCGGGCGCACGAACTGGGTCTGGTCAATGCGCTCGCCGAGCCGGGGCATGCCCTGGAAGCCGCGATCGCGCTGGCCGAGCGGATCACCGTCAACGGCCCGCTGGCCGTTGCCGCCACCAAACGGATCATCACCGAATCGCGCGGCTGGTCCCCCGAAGAGCAGTGGAAGAAGCAGGGCAAGATCATGATGCCGGTCTTCGCCTCCAACGACGCCAAGGAAGGCGCGATCGCGTTCGCCGAGAAGCGCGCGCCGAACTGGACCGGCAGCTAGTAGCTAGGGAACTGCCCGTCAACTCGAGCCGTGCGGTCGCCTGACTGGCCGCACGGCGAAGAGTCGGACAGGGCTACGCCGCGAACCTGCTCGACGCGTCGGTCACCGTGGTTCCGGTGTGCGTCACCCGGCCCCGACGATGAAGTCCCACGGGTCGACACCGGCGGTCAGTGCCATCCGTCCCAACCTGCGTGCGTACACCGGTGTTTGGCCGAACTCATCGATCCAGCTGCGGGCCCGCATCGTGGCCAGCCACAGCCGGTGCTCGAGGGTGACGCCGATCGCGCCGTGCAGTTGGTGCGCGGCGGTGATGACGGTCGGCACCACCCGACCCAGCACCACCTTCGCCACTGTGACCGCGTAATCGGCTTGGACACTGCCGAATCCGTGGTCGGTGACGGCGGCGACGGCCAGTTCGGTGGCCGCCCTGGCTCGCTCCACCTCACCGGCCATCGAGGCCAGCGTGTGTTGCACCGCCTGGAATGCGCTCAGGGGGCGGCCGAACTGTTCGCGTTCGCGGGTGTGGGCCACCGAGAACTCCACTGCCGCGTCCAGCGCGCCGAGGGCCTGGATGCACCGTACCCAGGCCCCGCGCCGGGTCAGTTCGTCGGCGGCGTCGTCGACGGTGACGAAATCGACTGGCACGCCGATGGTGTCGCGCGGTTCGCCGCCGAGGTTGTGCCCGGTGGCGATGATCGTGGGCGTCGTGACCGCCACCTGCAGCGCTGCACCGTCGCGCAGGGCCACCACGGTGGCGACCGCACTTCCCGCGTAGGGCACCCCGGTGATCGCCGCCGCACCCGCTTGGCCGACCGCGATGGTCAGCGGACCCTCCTCGGGGACGCCGAGTCCGGCCGCGGCGGCCAGCCAGCCGGCCAGCACATCGGTTTCGGCCACGGGGACGGAGACCGAGTGGCGGGCCAACACCCGCAGGGTGAGCGCCGATTCGGCGGGTCCACCGCCGGATTCGGGATCACTGGTCAGGCGGGTCAGTCCGGCGTCCTGCAGATTCCGCCAGGCGGCCGCATCGAAGTCGTCGGGCAGGCCGCGGTGGCCGATCCGCTGCTCGAACGACCGCGTGCCGATGTCCTCGGCCAGCTGGCGCAGGTCCGCGAGATCGTCGGTGCCGCTGCCGGTTCCGAAGACGCCACCGGTCAATGTGCGCGTCATCGCAGCCCCATTCCTCGAGCGACCACCCCGCGCAGCACCTCGTTGGTGCCGCCACGCAGGGTGAACAGCGGTGAGTGCAGTCGGGCGACATCCAGCAGTGCACCCACGCTTTCCCGCCCGGGTGCCTGCGCGGCATAGGCGAACAGGTCGGCGGCCAGCTCTACCGATTCCTGTTCGAAGCGGGTGCCCAGATCCTTGACCAGTGCGGCCTCGTTCATCGCTGATTGCCCGGCGGCCAACGCCCTGGCCACCGACACCGACAGCTGCCGCAGCGAGATGACCCGGGCCAGTAGATCGCCGACCGCCGCGGCGGCATGGTCGTCGAGGTCGTCCTGGCCGGCCAGCAGCCGAACCAGCGCGGTGAGCAGGGGTGCGGTGCTCAGAATGCGTTCGGGCCCACTGCGTTCGAACGACAGCTCGGCGGTGACCTGATGCCAGCCGGCGCCGATCTCGCCGAGCACGTCAGCGTCGCTGACGAATACCTCGTCGAACGTCACCTCGTTGAAATGGTGCTCGCCGGACATCATCACGATCGGGCTGATGGTGATGCCTGCCGACTCGGTGGGCACGATGAACTGGCTGAACCCGGCGTGGCGGCGGTCCGGATCCACCGGGCTGGTGCGGGCCAGCACCACGATCTGATGGCAGAGATGCGCGCCGCTGGTCCACACCTTGGTGCCGGACAGCAGCCAGCCACCGTCGGTCTTGGCGGCCTTCGCCGCGGACGCGGCGAGGTCGGACCCGGCCTGCGGCTCACTCATGCCGATCGCCGAGAAGTACCGTCCTGCAGCGATTTTCGGGAGCAGTCGCTGGCGTTGTTCCTCGGATCCATACGACAGCAGTCCCGGTGCGACCTGTCGGTCGGCGATCCAGTGTGCGGCCACCGGGGCGCCCGCGGCCAGTAACTCCTCGGTCACCACGTAGCGGTGCAGGTGACTGCGGCCCTGGCCGCCGTACTCACGCGGTATGGTCAGGCCCAGGAAACCGGCGTCGCCGAGCCGCGCGCTGAACCCTTCGTCCCAGCTCGACAACCACGCGTCCACGCTTGGCTGCCAACCGAATTCGTCACGGTCGGCTACCAGGAACGCCCGAACGGCGGCGCGCAGCTGCGCCAACTCGGGCTCGTTGGCGCACAGCGCGGCGAAGTCGCCGGACACGGCGCTCACCGGTATCCCGTGACGCGCGCAAGGATCGCGACCTTTCCGTCGTCACCGACGGCTTGTGCGTCACCGATCGCGGAGTTGCGGCCCACCCGCAACGCCGTTCCCTCATAACGTGACTGGGTGCCCGCCAAGAACGGACGCAGGAAATTCACCCGCAACGACGCGGTGCGCAGCGGCACTGCCTGCTCATGATTGATCGCCGCAGATGCCACAAGTTCCAATCCGGCGCTGCTGACGCCACCGTGCACGATCCCGATCAGGTTGTTGATGATCGAGTCCGGACGCTGGGCCAGCCGGTAGGTGCCCGCCTCGGCAGGGAGCGGGTCGGCGGACATCAACTCGGTCATCGTCGTCTGCGGTGTGCGGACCAGGGTGTCCGGTCCCCGCTGGATCGGTCCGTCGGGTCCGCTGGTGATCGCGACGGTGCGCACCGTACCTCCGCCGATCGTGCTGCCGCGGTGGCTGAGTGTGCAGATGGCCAGCAGCGTCGCGCCGTGCGGGCCGAGCGGACGGCTGCTCGCCACGACGGGTTCGTCGGGCGCGGCCTGCAGACTGTCGATGCCGTCCGGGCTGAGTTCGACGGAGAGCTCGCTGGACACCGTCCACTGCCCGGCACCGCGTCGGTAGAAGTTCGCCCGGCCGCCGACGTCGTCGACCAGGATGGCCAGCGGCCCGATGGTCGGCATCCCGGTGAACGGGTTGGTCAAGCGACCGACCGGCATCGAGGCCACCACCGTGAACTCGGTGAAGTTCTCGTCGAGCGTCTCGATGCCGAACCTGGTCAGCACGCTCTCCGGGGTTTCCGGATCCTGCCGGCCCGCTCCTGAGTCGAACATGGTCACGTTTGGTATTCCAGCATCAGCGCTTGACTCCCTGTCAGACGGGCCGACCATACTCATGATTCGTGGCCACCGTGTACTTCACCGCATCCAGCCTCGACGGATTCATCGTGGACGAGGCGAACAGTCTGGACTGGTTGACCTCGCGGGCCATCGACGTCAACGGCCCGTTCGGCTACCAGGCGTTCAACACCGGGGTCGGCGCGCTGGTGATGGGCTCCGCGACCTACGAGTGGCTGCTGGTCAATCAGCCCGGCGAATGGATGTATGACCAACCCACCTGGGTGCTGACCAGCCGGCCGCAGATCATCGCCGACGGTCACCCGGTAACGGCGTTCGAGGGAGCGGTGACCGATCTGCATCCCCGGCTTGTCGAGGCCGCCGGGGAGAAGGATGTCTGGGTGGTCGGCGGCGGTGATGTCGGCGCCCAGTTCGTCACGGCCGGACTGGTCGACGAGTTGATCGTGTCGTACGCACCGTGCAGCCTGGGTTCGGGTGCGCCGCTGCTGCCCGTGCGCTCGGAATGGACACTCGCCGAGACCGGCGTCAACGGTGATTTCGTCTGTGCTCGTTGGCAATTCAGGAGTTGACCGTCGGCATCCCGAACTTGGTCACGAATTCCTTTGCCTTGATCAGGAATTCGAGCTGGGCGACGACGTCGTGCAGTGGTTGCAGGCTGCGCACCGACCGGCAGAGCACGACCGCCCCCTCCATCGAGGACAGCGTGATGTCGGCCAGCGCGCTGGCGTCAGCGGCCTCGAAGCCGTCACGACGGTAGGCCGCGGTGGTCGCGGCACGCCAGCGGGCGAAGATCTCCGCGGCGACCGCGGTCAACTGGTGTTCGTCCTCGCCAGAGCCCACCGCCGCCGCCAGCACCGGGCACCCGGCCGTGTAATCGCTTGTCAGCAGTGCGTTCTCCCAGAGCTCGACGAACCGGCGAAGCAGTGCCGTCGTGCTCTCCTTCGCCGCCTCGTCGAGGCTGGCGCTGATCTCGTAGCCGGCGTAGTCCAGGGCCTCGCGCAGGATCTGGCTGCGACCTTCGGGGAAGTGGTGGTAGACCGACCCGCGTGGCGCACCGCTGCGGGCCAGGACCTCGTCGATGGTCACGCCCGCGGCGCCGCGTTCGCGCAGCACCTCCGCGGCGCTCACCAGCATCTTGGTGCGGGTGGCGCCACGGGCTCGGCGATCGGTTGTGGGGGTCCGGGTCATTCAGGCGGCGGGGGTGTGACGGACGTGGTTACCCCGCCACGCCATCGCCCAGACTCCGCGGCCGAGTAATTGGCGGCGTTTGTCGGGCACCTGGCGTGTGAACCGGTGGCCGGCGACGTTCAGCTCGATCAGCCACATGTCTTCTCTCCTTGCGGGGCGGGCCCGAAGACCAACTCCATAACTATGCTTATGACCATAAAATGTGAACGCGATCACCGCAACGCCTATTCCGTGACGCGAGTCAATCGCTGGCCATCGTGGCCCGTTGACCTGGGCCGAATTCGGGCCGCTCCGCGGTTCTATGACTCAGATCATATTTCTGGGCACTGGCTGGAGTCCCTGATCGGTGCTGCTGAACGGGGCTAGGCTCGGGCTCAGTCGGCGTGAGGAGGACGCAAGCGATGAGCCATTACAAGAGCAATGTCCGCGACCTCGAGTTCAACCTCTTCGAGTTGCTCGACCTGGGCAAGGCCCTCGACGACTATCCCGATCTCGACGGCGACTCCGTGCGGGAGATGCTGGCTGAGGCGGCGCGGCTGGCCGAGGGGCCGGTCGCCGAATCGTTCGCCGAAACCGACCGCCACCCGCCGACATTCGACCCCGACACCCATACGGTGACGCTGCCCGAACCCTTTCAGAAGTCGATGCGCGCCTGGCAGCAGGGGGAGTGGTTCCGGATCGGGTTGTCCGAGGAGGTCGGCGGCGTCCCGGCGCCGGCCATGGTCACCTGGGCGATCGACGAGCTGGTGCTGGGCGCCAACCCGGCGGTGTTCATGTACATGGCGGGCCCGATCATGGCGAACATCCTGTTCCATATCGGCAATGCCCAGCAGAAACACTGGGCCACGCTGGCGGCCGAGCGGAACTGGTGCGCCACGATGGTGCTCACCGAGCCGGACGCCGGCTCCGACGTCGGTGCCGGACGCACCAAGGCGGTCGACGCAGGCGACGGCACCTGGCACATCGAGGGCGTCAAACGTTTCATCACCAACGGCGACGCCGGCGACTATTTCGAGAACATCCTGCATCTCGTGCTGGCCCGTCCCGAAGGCGCCGGGCCCGGCACGAAGGGACTCAGCCTGTTCGTGGTCCCGAAGTTCCTGCCCGACCCCGAGACCGGCGAGCCGGGTGAGCGCAACGGCGTCTACGTCACCAACCTCGAACACAAGATGGGTCTGAAGGCCTCGGCCACCACCGAACTCAGCCTGGGGTTGCACGGGAAACCGGCGATCGGCTGGCTGGTGGGCGACGTGCACAACGGCATCGCCCAGATGTTCAAGGTCATCGAGTACGCCCGGATGTTCGTGGGTACCAAGGCGATTGCCACGCTGTCCACGGGCTATCTCAACGCGCTGGAGTACGCCAAGACCCGGGTGCAGGGTGCGGACATGACCCAGATGACCGACAAGACCGCGCCCCGGGTGACGATCATCCACCACCCCGATGTGCGGCGTGCACTGATGACCCAGAAGGCCTACGCCGAAGGGCTGCGCGCGCTCTACCTCTACACCGCGGCCCATCAGGATCCCGCTGTCGCACAGGTGGTTTCGGGTGCCGATGAGTCGATGGCCGAACGCGTCAACGATCTGCTGCTGCCGATCGTCAAGGGCGTCGGATCCGAGCGCGCCTACCAGACCCTGACCGAGTCCCTGCAGACCTTCGGTGGGTCCGGCTTTCTGCAGGACTATCCGATCGAGCAGTACATCCGCGACGCCAAGATCGACTCGCTGTACGAAGGCACCACGGCGATTCAGGCCCAGGACTTCTTCTTCCGCAAGATCGCCCGCGACCAGGGCGGGGCGTTGGCGCACGTCGTCACCCAGATCGAGAAGTTCCTATCCAGCCCCGACGCCCGGCCCGAACTGGCCACCGCGCGCGCTTCACTGGCCGAAGCGCTGGACAACGTGCGCGCGATCGCGACGGTGATGACCGGTTACCTGCTCGGCGCGCAGGACGACGCGCGCGAGCTGTACCGGGTCGGACTGGAATCGGTGAGCTTTCTGCTCGCCGTCGGCGACCTGCTGATCGGCTGGTTCCTGTTGCGCCAGGCTGAGATTGCGTGCCAGGCCCTCGAGGGGGATCCCGATCCGCGGGAGGAGGCGTTCTACCGCGGGAAGGTGGCGGTGGCCAAGTTCTTCGCCGCCACCGTGCTGCCGCGGCTGGCCGCCGAGCGCACGATCGCGGAGTCGATCGAGTTGTCGATCATGGACCTGCCCGAAGAGGCGTTCTGACGCTGGCTATGGTGTGCCCATGAAGGTGATCACATCTATCGACGACGCGGCATCCGCGGTCGGCCAAGAGCTCGGTGTCAGCGAGTGGCTGCAGATCGACCAGAAGCGCATCAACGACTTCGCTGATGCCACCGGAGATCATCAGTGGATTCACGTCGACGTCGAGAAAGCCAAGGCCGAAAGCCCCTACGGTGCACCGATTGCGCACGGCTTCCTCACCCTGTCGCTGATCCCGGCGCTGAGCAAGGACAACTTCCGCCTGGAGAACGCGAAAATGGCGATCAACTACGGGCTCAACAAGGTTCGGTTTGTGGCCGCCGTCCCGGTCGACAGCAGTGTCCGGGTGCGCTCCGAACTCGTCGGCGCCGACAAGGTCGACGACAGCACCGTCAACCTCACGGTCAAGCACACGATCGAGATCGACGGTGTCGACAAGCCGGCTGCGGTGGCCGAAATGATCGTCCGCGCAATCTTTTAGTCTCCCCAGCGAGCAGACGGAAAAGCCCCCGCACGCACGGCGTGGCGGGGGCTTTTCCGTCTGCTCGGTTGCTTACTCCGGGGTGTACCCGAACGGCAGCAGCACGCTCTTGGCCTGGGTGTAGGGCTCGATACCCTCGGGCCCGTTCTCGCGGCCGATGCCGGAGTTCTTGTAACCGCCGAACGGCGCGCCCGGATCGAAGGCGTACATGTTGACCGCGTACGTGCCGGTGCGGATCTGGGCGGCGATCTTCATGGCCTTGTCGTTATCGGTGGTGAACACCGAGCCGGCCAGGCCATAGGCGGAGTCGTTGGCGATCCGGACGGCATCCTCTTCGGTCTCGTAGGGGATCACCGACAGCACCGGGCCGAAGATCTCCTCCTGGGCGATGGTCATCGAGTTGTCGACGTCGGCGAACACCGTCGGCTCCACGAACCAACCGCTGTCGAGTCCTTCCGGTCGACCACCGCCGGTGACCAGCCGGGCACCCTCCTCGACGCCCTTCTTGATGTAGCCCTCGACCCGCTCGCGCTGCTTCTCACTGATCAGCGATCCGATCATCGCGCCCGCGTTGTCGGGCAACCCGACCGGCATGGCCGCGACCGCGGCGGAGACCTTCTCGACGACCTCGTCGTAGCGCGACCGCGGTGCCAGGATGCGCGTCTGCGCGACGCACGCCTGCCCGGTGTTCATCAGACCCGAGAACACCAGCATCGGCAACGTGGAATCCAGGTCGGCGTCCTCGAGGATGATCGCCGCGGACTTACCGCCCAGTTCCAGGGTGCACGGCTTGAGCCGCTCGGCGGCGATCTTGGCGATCTCCTTGCCGACCGCGCTGGACCCGGTGAACGTGTACTTGTCGATCTCGGGGTTGGCGGTCAGGGCGCGACCGGTCTCCGGACCGCCGGGGACGACCGAGAGAACACCCTCGGGCAGGCCGGCCTCGGCGAAGATGTCGGCCATCGCGAACAGCGACAGCGGGGTCTCCGCGGCGGGCTTGACGACGATCGTGCACCCGGCCAGCAGTGCGGGACCGAGCTTGTTGGCGGCCAGGAAGAACGGCACATTCCACGCTGTCACGGCGGCGACGACGCCGATCGGCTCGCGCAGCACCATGGTGGTTCCGTAGACACCGTCGCGGAAGTCGCGCCAGGTGAACTTGTCGGCGGCGCCTGCAAAGTACTGGAATGACGACATCGCCGCGCCGTACTGCATCATGTCGACGATCGTCGGCGGCTGGCCGGTCTCGGCGGCCAGCAGGAACTTCAGCTCCTCGGCCCGCTCCTCGAGGATCTTCACGGCGCGGCCCAGGATCTCGGCGCGCTCGGTGGGCGACATCTTCGGCCACGGACCCTCGTCGAAGGCCTTGCGGGCGGCGGCGCAGGCGGCGTCCACGTCGGCCTTGCTGGCCAGCGGCACCTTGCCGACGAGTTCGCCGGTCGCGGGGGAGTGCACTTCGATGACCTCGGAGGTCGCCGGCTCGACCCACTTGCCGCCGATGAACAGCTTGTCCCACTCGCTCTTGAACTTGGTGCCCGAAATAGTGCCCTGTGTCATGACCGTCACACTACCTACTGAAGACAGAAACTAGAACCTGTTCATTTCGGGGGGCCGGGCGGCCGCAGCACCAGCACCAGATTGCTCACCAGGAACTCCCGCACCCCGGCCACATCGGTCAGCCACCACGCCCATCGTGGGTGGTACCGCGGAAAAGCCGCGACCAGCGCGCCGGTGCCCGCCGCCCAGCGCAACCCGGCGGCCGCGGAGACCGCGAAAAGCGACGACCCGTAGTTGTTCTTCGGCGGCTGGCCGTGCTTGCGGGTGTAGCGGGCGGCGGCCCTGGCGCCGCCCAGGTAATGCGTGAGACCCATCTCGTGACCGCCGAACGGGCCCAGCCAGACGGTGTAGGACAGGATCGCCAGCCCGCCGGGCCGGGTGACCCGCAGCATCTCCTCGCCGAGTTGCCACGGCCTCGGCAC
>JAEZIA010000030.1 GCA_023416315.1 Actinomycetes bacterium | reverse complement strand
GCGTCGAGCGGCGGCAGGCCGTCGGGTGCCGGTTCGGCGGGCGGCGCCACCGGCGGCGGGGCGGGCACGTTCATCGTCATCGCGACCACCGGGGCACTGTCGAACGTGGGCTCGGTGCTCGGCGCCTCCGACGGAGCCGGAGCGGTCTGCTCGTGCTCGCTGCCGGACAGAGCATGGGGTGCCGGAGCGGGCGCCTCCGGGGCCGGGACCGGCCGCAGCGGCGGGGTCTCCGCGGTGTTCACCACCTCGCGGTGTTCGGGACGCGCACCGTGATTCGGCACCAACTCGAGACCGACGGCCACCGAGGCCGACACCACGAACGCCACGACGCCACCGGCCAGCAGGGCCGTCGCACCGCGCAGCGCCGTCGAATCCTTACGCCGGACCGGCGGCTGGTCCGGGAGTTCGAACAGCTCGTCGTCGAACATGCCGATGCCGTTCACCGAGGCCAACGCCGCGCCGCGGGCCAAGGCCAACTCTGCCTCGGCGGGCGCGAAGGCCGGGATGCCGAGGTTCTGCTCGAGGCGGCGGGCGATCGACTCCAAGCCCTCGCCGGAACCCAGCAGCACCAGGCCGTCCGGCTTCCATTCGCTGGCACTCAGCAGCTCGGACAGCCAATCGATCAGGTCCTGGTCGGTTTCCAGCGCGTAGCTGACCGCGGTCTGCACCGCGCCTTCGTTCGCGTCGACGACCAGCGCGACGATGGCCTCCGGTTCGACGACGCACACCGCGGTGACGTCGGAGCCGATGACCTGCCCGATGCCGCGGGCGAAGGCCTCGGTGGCCTCGGGGAGGCGGATCGGGATGACGTTGGCGAATCCGCAGTCGGCGAGCGAGTCCAACAGCAACGAGGCCTCGACGGAGGCGTCGTCACTCCAGGTCACACCGATGGATTGCAGGCGCTGACCGCCGGCGATGGCCTGTGTCCGCGACAGCGCCTCGGCGACGAACTCCGATGTCGTCACGGGGCTAAACCCGCCACGGCGCACCTCGAACGCGTCATGGCCCTTCGTGGCGCCGTCGGCTCCGTCACCTTCGACCAGGACGAGGCCGACGGTGGTTGGGGTCATCGACAGTCCCAGGACGGTCTCCAACTTCAAGCACTCCTCTCCGGCGCCGACTTCGCTGGTCTTGCCGAGCGCGCAAGAGGCCCAGGCGGCCTGTTGCGGTACTGCGCTGGAAGCGCCGGAAGTGAACCGGGACAGCGGGGTCGTCTTCGATCTCCGTGGAGCCTACCCGCGCCCCGCGTATACCGGCGAATGAGCGCAGTCCGGTACCGCTATGGCGACGATGCGGTAACGGTGGAACTCAGCCCTGGTGCGGCGGAAGCGCGGCGACCATCGGAGTGTCGACCCCGACCGGGCCCAACTCGCTGGCGCCGCCGGGGTTCCCGATCGGGGCGTCGCGACCGGGCAGAACCTCGGTGAAGAACGCTGCATTGTCGGCGAGGAACTTCTTCTCTTCCTCGGGCAGATCGGCCTCGAAATAGATGGCGTCGACCTCGCACAGAATCCGGCACGCACCGCATTCCACGCATTCGGTGGGATTGATGTACATGGTCCGGTCGCCCTCGTAGATGCAGTCGACCGGGCATTCCTGCATGCAGGCCTTGTGCTTGACATCGACACACGCACTGCTGATCACGTAGGTCATGATCGAAGTCTATGTGTAACTGGTCGTACCACACACGGCTGGAAGGCCCGCCTCGCCGGGGACCAAAGTCCCGATTTCTCGAGGACCCGGGCCAACTCAGCGCCGTACGTCGCGGGTGACGTCGACCCATCCCGTGGCATCGCTGCGGTGATCGGTGGTGTTGCGGCACTCCCCGTAGACCTGCATCGTGGCGCGGTCGCTGGTGTCGTCGGTGCGGAAATAGATGACCGTGACCCCGTCACGGGTGAACGTCCGCCCGCCGGGGTGCCTGCTCGGCGGCAGCGCCTCCGCCCAGCCGCCTGCCGTCATCGCGGTCGCGATCGAGGCGAAGTACTTCGGGGTCGCCAAGACGCCCGGCACGTCGAAGTTGAGATAGATCGCGCCCTGATACGGTGGCTCGTCGGCGTTCTTGCACGACATCAGCAGATAACTGGCGCTGACGCCCTCGAGGTGGCCGGTGTCGACGATCTCCCGGGCCGGTCCGAGCACCTGCTGCTTGGCTTGCTCGTCGGTCAGTGGGTGCGCCACCGGGTCGACGGCCGCGCCGCGCATGTCCCGAAATCGGTGCAGAGCAAGGAAACTCGTGCCCAGCACCAAACTGACCAGCAGGGCCGCCGCGATCAGCAGCACTGCGGGTCGGGAGCGAAGTGCGCTCGCGGCGGGCATGCCATCACGATAGTGACGCTCAGTAAGGGACCAATGGCCCTAGGACATGTGGGCCTTCTACCCGCGACGGAGACCCGGCCCAGGCCATAACGTCAAAGTTGACATCGTGATGCGGCGTACGCCGGGGGATACGTCTCGATGGTCGTTCCCAAGGCCGGGGCTGACGGCGTGTCAGCCCTTGGCCAGGGTGAACTGGCAGATGTCGGTATAGCCGTCGCGGAACAGCTCCGCACAGCCGGTCAGATACTTCATGTACCGGTCGTACACCTCGCGAGATTGCAGGGCGACGGCTTCTTCGGAGTTGGCCTGCAGCGCCTCGGCCCACAGATCGAGGGTGCGGGCGTAGTGCAGGCGCAGCGGATGCACCCGGTTGACCGTGAAGCCGGCGCGGGTCGCATGCTCCTGGACGTCGGTCACCTTGGGCAACCGCCCACCGGGGAAGATCTCGTCCATGATGAACTTGAAAAACTTCAGGTGCCGCATGGTGATCGGCATGCCGCGCGCCGCGAAGTCTTCATCGCTCGGCAGGACGATGGAGTGCAGGAGCATCACCCCGTCGGCGGGCAACGCGTCGTAGGCCATCTTGAAGAAGGCGTCGTAACGGTCATAGCCGAAATGCTCGAAGGCGCCGATCGAGACGATCCGGTCGACCGGCTCGTGGAATTTCTCCCAGCCTTCCAGCAGGACCCGCTTGGAGCGGGGGCTCTCCGATTGGTCGAAGAGCTGCTGGACATGCAGCGCCTGGTTCTTGCTCAGGGTCAGCCCGATGACATTGACGTCATACTTCTCGACCGCGCGCATCAGCGTCGCGCCCCAGCCGCAGCCTATATCGAGCAGCGTCATGCCCGGCTCGAGCCCGAGCTTGCCCAGCGACAGATCGATCTTTGCGATCTGCGCCTCTTCGAGCGTCAGATCGTCGCTTTCGAAGTAGGCACAGCTATATGTCTGCGTCCGGTCCAGGAAGAGCCGGTAGAAATCGTCGGAGAGGTCGTAATGGTGCTGCACGTCATCGAAATGCGGCTCCATGTGCGCGGGTGTATTCAAAGCTCGATGTCCTGTTCTTGGTTCTTCACTCCCGGTCCACCCCCGCGAGACCGATCACACTCCCCTGGTGACGTAACCCCGGGTAGCCTACTCGACCGCACTGAAACCCCACAGTTGAGCAAACTGGGAGGCAGCTGAGTGCCGGTGGTCATGACGAGTTCGCGGCGCCGTCGTCATTACCGTATTTCGGCTTCCCGTCATCGTCGAGCCATTCGTTGACCGCCGTTCCGGTCACCGTGCGGTCCGACCCCGGTAACACCGCGGTGGGCCGGTCCTCGTAGGCCTTCGCCATCTCCTTGGCCTTGGCCTTCGCGCTGTCGTCGGGCACGGGCTTCTCGACCGCCGGTCGCTGGTCGGAAGCCTGGTCT
Organism: Actinomycetes bacterium; assembly: GCA_023416315.1. Lineage (GTDB taxonomy): Bacteria > Actinomycetota > Actinomycetes > Mycobacteriales > Mycobacteriaceae > Mycobacterium. Next base: position 40,947 of record JAEZIA010000030.1, on the reverse strand, counting down.
GAGGGGCTTTCGGGACCTTCCGGAGTGCTCACGTCGTGGTTCCCTTCGTCGTCCGATGGTGATGTGCACAGGACTGCCCGTTACTGTGACCCACCAAACAGTGGGATCGCCCCCAGCAACGTTGTGAGCGGGCAAAAGGCCCACCCGAATGTTATGTCTGCCGCTTTTCGGGCAAAGTTAAGACATGGACGCAAAGCCATTTCGTCGCGGGGGTCCGCTTTTGACCGTGCTGGCCGCCCTTCTCCTGGTGCCGGGGTTGCTCGCCGGACCGGCCCACGCAGCACCGGCGCACCTCGCGCCGGCTCCCCTTGCGCCGCCGCTGGATCAATCCGCGGTGCTGGGACAGGTCACGCCCGGTCTGGTCGACATCAACACGACGCTGAACTATCAGGGTGCGGTCGGCGCAGGCACCGGGATCGTCCTGGATCCCAGCGGCGAGGTGCTGACCAACAACCACGTCATCGAGGGCGCCACCAGCATCACCGCCACCAGCCTGGCCAACGGGCGGACCTATCCCGTCGACGTCATCGGCTACGACCGCACCAGCGATATCGCGCTGGTCCGGTTGCGTGGCGCCGGTGATCTGCCGGTCGCCTCGCTGGGCACCTCGTCGGGCCTGGCGGTGGGCGATTCCATCGCCGCGATCGGAAACGCCGGTGGCGCAGGCGGCGCCCCCAGCTTCTCGCCGGGCACCGTCACTCAACTGGGCGCCTCGGTGCGCGCCTCCGACGAGTCGGGTGGCGGTTCGCGCGAACTGACCGATCTGATCCGGGTCGCGGCCGACATCCGGCCCGGGGACTCGGGTGGTCCGCTGGTCAACGGCATGGGCCAGGTGGTCGGCGTCAACGTCGCCGCGACCTTGACCTACCGGATGGGCAGCGTGCGCGGCGGCGAAGGCTTCGCGATCCCGATCGACCGGGCCCTCGGCGTCGCCAACGCGATCCGGTCGGGCGGCGGCCCCGGCATCCATATCGGCGACACCGCGTTCATCGGGGTGGGAATCGCCGATTCTGGTGGGGATGGCCCGGCAGGAGCCGTTGTCCGACAGGTACTTCCGGACACCGCTGCCCGTGGCGTCGGTCTGGCGCCGGGTGATGTGATCATCGCGGCGGACGGCGTGCCGATCAACACCGCGGCGGACCTGTCGAACTTCATGGACGCTCACCATCCCGGGGACACGATCACGCTGAACTGGGTGGACCGCGAGGGCAGCCCGCGTAGCGCGCCCATCGTTCTCGGCTCGGGGCCGGTCGGCTGATCTCAGGCGGGTGAGCGTGCTGACGTCCGCCACCGGCACAGTCAATGTCAATGCCGGCAGTCGCGGCAATCGTCGTCAAGGATGGACCCATGACTTCTCCCCTGGCGCGCGGCGCCGCAGCGATGATGACGATATGCGCGGTCACAACGGTTACGGCGGCCGCACCGGCGTCGGCCGATCCGGCCAAACCGTTGTACGACCTCGTCGACGCCGCGGCGCAGCGTCTTGCCACCGCTGATGCCGTGGCCGCCAACAAGTGGCTGACCGGCGGCCCCATCACCGACCCGGCGCGTGTGCAGCAGGTGCTCGGGGCGGTGTCGAAGGATGCTGAATCACGCGGTGTGGCAACGGTTTACGTTACGACCGCGTTCACCAACCAGATCAACGCGACCGAGGGTATCGAGTACGCCAGGTTCGCCGGCTGGAAGTTCGACCCGACAGGCGCGCCGACTACGGCCCCCGACCTCGCCTCGTCCCGGTCGCTGATCGACGGGCTCAACCGCCAGATCGTCGAGCAGATGGCAATCCAGTGGCCGCTGCTGCAGTCCCCCGGTTGCGGGCCCGCTCTGGCCGAAGCCAAGGACGCCGTCGCCGGCCAGCGCCAGTTCGACGACCTCTACCGCACGGCGCTGGACGCCGCCACCCGGTCGTACTGCGCGTCCTAACCGGCCGGGTGCGGGTTGCCGAGGTACGGAAAGACGTCGAGGGTATCGGTGTGCGGCGCGAGTCCGCTCGGCGGACAGTCGCCCTTGGTCAGGAACGCCAGCCGGTAGTCGATGACGTCGTCGAGGAACGTCCGACCGTTGGGGTACTTCGCCGGTTTGGCCGGATCGAAGGTCAGCATGTCCGGCAGGGTGCCCTCGGTGTCGATCGCCTCGATGGCCTCCTCGTCGGTGTAGCCGCCGGTGTGTCCCATCAGGTGGATGAACTGCCCGATCCAGCGCTCTCGATCGTGGATCGGCTCGCTGGCGTTGTACTCCTCTTTGGTGTCGTCGGTGTTGAAGAAGCTGCTCACCGACGGGTGACCGGCGCGATCGACGTGAAGCAGTTCGCCGTCGCGTTCGATGCTGCAGCGGCCCCAGATCCGGATGTCGGGGTCGGCGCCCAGTTCCGCGGTCGGCAACTCGATGGCGATCGAGAACACGTTCGCGCTCAGGTTGGAGTCGACGCCGGTCCACGGCGAGGTACCGCCGAGGTGCGGCGCGGTGAAGTTGCGCCCGCCGGTGGTGTCGAACAGATTCTTGATGCCGTCGAAGTCGAAGAAGAAGGCGTCGCTGCGCGCGCCTGCCGCAAACGTGTAACCGTCCGCGGTGACGACGTTGGCCTGCGGGCCGAATGACACCTCCACGGCCTCGAAGATCTTCTCCCCCAAGGGAAGTGGGGACTCCGCTTCGTCGCCGACGGCCTTGAAGACGTCGACGGTCTGACGCCCGTCCTGCGGTTCGGAGAACACGAAACTGAAGGCGATGTCGTTGCGCAGGTCGCCATTGCTGTCGACGGCCAGTCGGTAGATCGCGTCGGGGTGCAGTGCGTCGGCATTGGGGTTGGCGTTCAGGATGAGCACCGTGCGGGCCGGGTCGGCCGGCGACTGAAATGCGTAGAGATCACAAAGATCCAGGCGCTGATCGCCCAGTGGCGGGCCGAGGCTCAGGCCGGTGAAATGGTTCGACATCAGCGGTACTCTGCCGGATCAGTTCTGCCTGGGCAATAACTCGTCGATGAAACGATCGATGAACTCGTCGGCGGGGATGTCGCCGACCGGTCGGATCACGAACTTGCTGAGCCCCGCGGCGATCAGCCCGTCGAGTTGGCGGTGCAACTGCGGCCAGTCCCCGGCGACCAGATCTGCCGGATCCGCATCGGGGCGCCGGGATCGGACGGCGGCGGCGATCTCGTCGGGCAGGTGGCCGTCGGCGACCGCCAGACTCAGGCCGTAGTGGTCCGGTTCGACGGTGCGACCCGCCTCGGCGGCGGCCCGTTGGATGCTCTCCCGCGCCACCCGCGCCTCATCCGGGGTCAGGAAGCTGCCCAACCACCCGTCGGCGAGCCGCCCGATGCGGCGGAACGCCGCAGGCGCCGAACCGCCGAGCCACACGTCGACCGGAGCCGAGGGCCGGATGCCCAACGACACACCGGCCAGCTGGAAGTACCGACCCTCGAACGTGACCTCGTTCCCAGTGAGCAACGCGCGCAACACTTCTAGTGCCTCGTCGAAGACCGCGGCGCGTTGTCCATCCGGAACCGGGAACAAGTCCCATTCGGCTTTCGATGCCGGACGCAGCCCGAACGCGGGCAGCACCCGCTTGGGGCCGAGCGCCGCCAGCGACATCAACTGCTTGGCGACCAGCACCGGGTTGCGCCCGGGCAGCACCGCCACCGAGGTGCCGACCTTGAGTCGGCTGGTGCGGCCGAGCGCGTACGCCATGCCGGCGAACGGGTCGACCGCCGGGGTGTAGACGAGCTCGGAGAACCAGAGCGAGTCCACCCCTGCCGATTCCAGCCGATCGATGACGCGCGGCAACTCGGCCACTCCGGCGCCGAAACTCACTCCGAACCGGATCTTCACTGCGTCCATCTCGCCCACGGTATCCCGCCTGCGCACACGACACAGGCCAGGATGTGCCCGGTTTAGGCGGGCGTGCAGCTTAACCTATGACTGTGACGCATGTTACAGATGTGACTTCGCGGTGCAGGATCGTGACGTGCCCGAGGTAACCCGCCGTCAGTTCGTGATCGGGCTGTGTGCGTCGGCGGGACTGGTCGGGGCATCCAGCGCGATCGCGATGTCACAGACGCCACCGTCGCCGTCGGCGGCCAAGGCTCCTCCGCCGCCGATCGGTGCGGCGCCGCTGCTGCCCCCGCCGGCGCCGTCGGCGCGAATTCCGTTGCCCGGCGGCGGTGAACTGACCAAGATTCCCGGCAAGGGCGACCTGCTGGCGCTCACCGTCGACGACGGCGTGAACTCCGACGTCGTGCGGCTCTACACGCAGCTGGCCAAAGACACCGGAATCCGCCTGACGTTCTTCGTCAACGGGGTGTACGACTCGTGGCGCGAGAACGCGGCGCTGCTGCGGCCGCTGGTCGATTCCGGCCAGATCCAGCTCGGCAACCACACCTGGTCGCACCCGGACCTGACGACGCTGACCACGGCGCAGGTCGCCGACCAGTTGCAGCGCAACGACCGGTTTCTGCGCAACACGTTCGGCGCCGACGCCACACCGTATTTCCGGCCGCCGTACGGCAGCCACAATGACACCGTCGACGCCGTGGCCGCCGATCTGGGCTACCGGGTGCCCACCCTGTGGGCCGGCTCGCTGGCGGACTCCACACCGGTGACCGAGGACTTCATCGTGAAGATGGCCGATCGGTACTTCATCCAGCAGAACATCGTGATCGGTCACCTCAACCACCTGCCGGTCACCCACGTCTACCCCGCGCTGATCGACATCATCCGGTCGCGCAACCTGCGCACGGTCACCCTCAACGACGTCTTCCTGCAGCCGGAGGTACCGCACGTCACATCGGAGTGATTTCCCCGAGTCGCTTCGCTCCTGCCCGCCGGACCTAAGATTCCCCAATGGAAGGTTCCGTGACCGTGCACATGGCCGCGCCGGCCGACAAGATCTGGAATGTCATCTCCGATATCACCAGGACCGGCGAATTCTCGCCGGAGGTGTTCGAGTCCGAATGGCTCGGCGGTGCCACCGGGCCTGCGCTGGGCGCGACGTTTCGCGGGCATGTGCGGCGCAACGAGATCGGTCCGATCTACTGGACCACCTGCCGCGTCACCGCATGCGAACCCGGGCGCGAATTCGGCTTCGCGGTCCTGGCCGGCGACAAGGCCCTCAACAACTGGCACTACCGGTTGGCGCCCAGTGGCGACGGCACCGACGTGACGGAGTCGTTCCGGTTGGCGAAGTCCGCACCGATGCGGGTGTTCTGGTTGTTCGGCGGTTACCTACGCGGTCGGCGGAACAAACGCGATATGCGTACCACACTGGAACGGATCAAGAAGGTCGTCGAAAACGACTGAAACACAACCACGGCCGCCCATCGGTTTGATAGAACCGCTGCATGGGTCGGTGGTCACGCGAAGAGCTCGAGTCGGCGTTCGAAGAACACAAGCAGGTGGTCGTCGGTATCGGCGACAGTTGGGACTGGTCGCGATTCGCCGACCAGTTCACCGAAGACGCGATCTACCTTGAGCATTCCTACGGCACGTTTCGGGGTCGCGAAGAGATCCGTACCTGGATCGTCAACACGATGAACACCTTTCCCGGCAACGAGATGCCGCTGTTCCCCTCGACGTGGCATTCCATCGACGTCGACAAGGGTTGGGTGATCTGCGAATTCCAGAACCGGATGCGTGATCCCGGAGACGGCAGCATCCACGAGGAGCCGAATCTGTCGGTGCTCAAGTACGCCGGCGACGGGTTGTGGAGCTATGAAGAAGACGCTTACAACCCGATGAACTTCATGCCGATGGTGCGCGGCTACATCGAGGCATCGAAGAAGCTGGGCACCCTGTCCGACGACGCGGCGGTGTTCGCCCGCAACATGGGCTGGGATCTGGGCTGACGTCAGTCGGCGCTGCCTTCGGTGTCGTCGAAGAAGCTCCACTCGCCGTCGTGCTCGACTTCCATGCGCCAGCCCAGTTCGGAGTTGTCGGCGCGGGAGTCGACGAACCAGGCATGGGCGTCTTCGGCACTCTCGATGTCCTTGGTGTCGACAACGTCACCCTTGGGGTTGATCACGCGATAGGTTGCCATGCTTGTTGCTTCCCCGCGTGAGCACACTTCAATCGCCCGGATGCTTGAGACCCGCGCCGCACAGCGGAATCACCACGTCGCCGTTGGCGAGAAACTCGCTGACCCGCCGCCAGCCCGGTCCTGACCGGTTGGTCGCACCGGCCGCCGCGGCGTAACAGACCGCGGCCGTCGGCTCGACGAACAGCCCCTCGCCTGCCAGTGCGTGCCGCCCGGCGACGATCGCGTCGTCGTCGACGGTGACGATCTCGCCGCCGGACGCCGCCACCGCCGCCACGATCTGTTCGGCGCGCGGTGGCGTGGTGATCGCGATGCCCTCGGCGACCGTCGGTCCGACGGGGCGCTGCTCGCCCGCCCACGCCGCCGCCAACGGCGCGCAGCCGGCCGCCTGGACCGCCAGCAACGCGGGCATCCGGTCGGCGCGCCCGGCGGCGACAAGCTCGGTGAACGCCAGATAGCAGCCCATCAGCAGGGTCCCATTTCCGACCGGAACCAGCACCGCCGAGGGCAGGCTTTCACCGCACTGCCGCCAGATCTCGTAGCCGTAGGACTTCACGCCGTGCATGAAGTACGGGTGGTAGACGTGGCTGGCGTAGAACACCCCCGGCTGCTCGGCAATGTGCGCGGCCGCAGCGGCGGTATCGGCGCGGCTGCCCGGCACCAACGTCAGGGTGGCGCCGTGCGCGCGGATCTGGGCCAGCTTCTCTGGCGAGGTCGACGCCGGAACCAGGACCTCGCAGTCGATCCCGGCCCTGGCGAAGTACGCGGCTGCTGCGGTCCCGGCGTTGCCGCTGCTGTCGACCACCGCGCGGGTGACGCCGAGCCGGGCGCCCAGCGATGCCAGTACCACGGCGCCGCGGTCCTTGAATGACAAAGTGGGGCTGAAGAATTCGAGCTTGAAGCGGACCGCGGGCAGGGTCTGCGAACGGATCAACGGGGTGTTGCCCTCACCGAGGGTGATCGACGCATCGACGAGGGGCTGCCACGTGCCTGCCACGTCGAGCATCCCGCCGCACGGGCATCGCCAGGTCAGCTCCGCGACATCGAATTGCCTTCCGCACGAGCGGCATTGCAGCGGTGGCAGGGTCATGGCTCGATACCTTTGCGCTCATCGACTACGAACAGAACCAACGTCACCACCAACACCGCGGCGGGTACCCAGATCGCGTGCACACTCCACGCGCGGGTGGCGAAGGCGCCGGCCACGGCCCCGCCGGTGAACACCACCGTCAGGGCGGCGTAGGTGCCGAAGGCCCGCCTCGACGTCGCGTCATGGTCCACCAAACCGGTATATCCCGCTTCCACCAGACGCATCAGGTTGCCGGTGGTGGCCACCGGTAGGTAGACGAAGTCCCCGATGTTGCGGAACAGCCCGATCTGGATGGCCGCGACGAACGAGATCGGCACGGTCACATAGCTGTGCGCCACTGTGGACGGCACGAAGCCGATGATGAACAGCACGGCGGCCTGCAGCAGCATTGCCCAGCGCATCGGATGGGCCAGGTAGCGCTCGACGCGGCCGGCCTTCAGATGCGAGGCCAGGGCGACGCCGGCGAAGAAGGCCAGGATCGGCCAGACGTGCGCGAGCGCGCTGCTGAGCTTGCCCTGACTCGTGTTGAGCGCGAACAAGATGACGTTGGCGGTCTGGACGTTGGCGAACACCCCACCGCGCGCCAGGTAGGTGTAGGCATCCAGGAACCCGTTCGCCGCCGTCAGCATCAGCGCGAACCGCAGTGTGGTCGAGGTGCGTGTCATCGTGGGAGCAGCTTGCCTGAATCCGGAAATGATCACGACGGCGGCCGCTGAGAATCTACTGTCGTCGTAGTAGCGCATCGACGAGCAACGGGACGGATCTGCATGGGTATCGCCACTCGCGTCAACGGCCAACCACCGCCCGACATGGCGCTCGAGGACATCAATCTGGGCACCTTCGAGTTCTGGGGCATGGACGACGCGCTACGCGACGGCGCGTTCGCCACCCTGCGACGCGAGGCGCCGATCACGTTCTTCAACGAAGTTGAGATGGAAGGCATCCCGCAGGGCAAGGGCCACTGGGCGCTGACGAAACTCGACGACGTCTTCTACGCCAGCCGCCACCCCGAGATCTTCAGCTCCTACCCCAACATCACGATCGGCGACCAGGTCCCCGAGGTCGCCGAGTACTTCGGCTCGATGATCGCCCTGGATGACCCGCGGCATTCGCGGCTTCGCAACATCGTGCGCAGCGCGTTCACCCCCAAGGTCGTGGCCCGCACCGAGGAATCGGTGCGCGACCGTGCCCGGCAACTGGTGTCGGCGATGATCGCGAACAACCCGGAGGGCAACGGCGAACTGGTGACCGAACTGTCCGGCCCGCTGCCGCTGCAGGTCATCTGCGACATGATGGGCATCCCCGAGGACGACCACGACCGGATCTTCGGATGGACCAACATCATTCTCGGCTTCGGCGATCCGGACCTGACCACAGATTTCGACGAGTTCATCAAGGTGGCACTCGACATCGGCGCCTACGCCACCGCACTGGCCGAGGACCGACGGACCACTCCCCGCGATGACCTGACCACCGCGCTGGTGGCGGCCGAGGTCGACGGCGAGCAGTTGACGTCGGCCGAGATCGCCTCGTTCTTCATCCTGCTGGCGGTGGCCGGCAATGAAACCACCCGCAACGCGATCAGTCACGGCGTGCTGGCACTGACCCGCTATCCCGAGCAGCGCGAAATCTGGTGGCACGACTTCGACGGTGTCAGCTCCACCGCGGTCGAGGAGGTGGTGCGGTGGGCATCGCCGGTGATCTACATGCGGCGCACCGTCACCCGTGACGTGGAGCTGTCCGGTGTCCAGATGGCCGAAGGTGACAAGGTCACGATGTGGTACGCCTCGGCCAACCGCGACGAGGAGAAGTTCGCGAATCCGTGGCTCTTCGACGTCACCCGCACGCCCAACCACCATGTCGGGTTCGGCGGTGGCGGTGCGCATTTCTGCCTCGGCGCCAACCTGGCCCGTCGCGAGATCGCGGTCGTGTTCGAGGAATTGCACCGTCGCATTCCCGACATCGAGGTGACGGAGGAGCCGGCCATGCTGCTGTCGGCGTTCATCCACGGCATCAAACGCCTGCCGGTCAGCTGGACGCCTGCCTGAGCTTGTGGCGCCACCGGGGCAGCGCTGCGTAGCGTGATGACCATGAAGCAGCGGCTGCACTGGTTGGCGATGCACGGGGTGGTCCGCGCGGCGGCCAAGGTCGCGGCCCGCCGCGGCGACCCGCAGGCCAGGATGGTGGCAGACCCGGCGGTGCGGGCCGATCCGGTGCCGTTCTACACCGAACTGCGCGCCCGCGGATCGATGATCCGGACCCAGGTCGGCTTCATGACCGTTGACCACGGCATCGCCCACGAGCTGCTGCGTTCCGACGATTTCCGGGTGATCATGCTGGGCGCGAACCTGCCCGCGCCGATGCGCTGGCTGGAAGGACGGACCCGCGACGACCTGCTGCACCCGCTGCGCCCGCCGTCGCTGCTTGCCGTCGAACCGCCCGACCACACCCGCTATCGCAAGACCGTGTCCTCGGTGTTCACCTCGCGGGCGGTGGCCGCGTTGCGTGATGGGGTGGAGCAGACCGCGGCGGAGCTGCTCGACGGACTGTCCGCCGGACCCGGGGTGATCGACATTGTCGAGCAGTACTGCTCACAGCTTCCGGTCGCGGTGATCGGGGACATCCTCGGGGTGCCCGACGCGGATCGGCCGCGCATCCTGGAGTTCGGTGAGCTCGCCGCACCGAGCCTGGACGTCGGGTTGTCGTGGGCGCAGTACCGGCGGGTGCAACATGGCCTCGCCGGGTTCAACCTCTGGTTGGCCGAACACCTTCGGCAGCTGCGTGAGCATCCCGGCGATGATCTGATGAGCCAGCTGATCGCGGCAGCCGAAGACGGCAGACACCTCGACGAGATGGAGCTGCGGGGCGTCGCGGGGCTGGTCCTCGCCGCCGGCTTCGAAACCACAGTGAACCTGCTGGGCAACGGAATTCGGCTTCTGCTGAACTCCCCCGACCAGCTCGCCCGGTTGCGGGACGATCCGTCGCTATGGCCGAACGCCGTCGAGGAGATTCTGCGTCTGGAATCACCGGTGCAGCTGTCGGCGCGGGTGGCACTGGTCGATACCGACGTCGCGGGCACCCGGGTTCGGGCCGGTGAGACGGTGGTGATCTACCTGGCGGCCGCCAACCGCGACCCTGCCGTTTTCGACGACCCCGATCGCTTCGACGTGGCGCGGCCGAACGCCGGTAAGCACCTTGCCTTTTCTGGCGGCCGACACTTCTGCCTCGGCGCGGCACTGGCCCGGGCAGAGGGTGAAGTCGGCCTACGCCGGTTCTTCACCCACTTCCCCGACGTGCAACTGGCCGGGCGCGGCAGCCTCCGCGACACCAGGGTGCTGCGCGGGTGGGCCGAGTTACCGGTCAGCCTGGGCTCGGCCGGGCTGATCTCCTCGCGCGACTGACTCGGCGTGCTCCTCGGCGCGCTCCTCGTTCTTGACCCGCGGGTCCAGGGAATCGGCACGGGAGGCTCGCTCGTCGAGATCATCGCGATGCGCGGCGACGTCCTCGCGGTGCTTGGCTGCGTTCGCCTCCAAGCGAGCCGCCTCGGCAGCCTTGGCGTCCGCTTCGGCCTGCGCTGCACGGGCTTTGGCGGCGGTCTCGTCGGCGACGGCTTCCCGGTGCTGCAGCTTGAGCTGCTCCTGACGGACTTCTTCACGGATCTCATCGGCCTGCGCGACTCGGCGACTGACCTGGCGCTTTCGCCCGACCCAGACCAGCGCTCCGATCACGATCAGCGCAACGACCACGGCGATGACTATCCACACGACATTGTTCGAGGCCATGCTTGGCTCCTTTGGGTGAGCGGGCCGCTGGTACGGCACCGTCAATTGACCGCGTTCCCGTCGCGGCGAGGAGCCAAACCGCCGGCTAGGTCAGGTACCGGGAGAACCAGTCCTGCACACGCGTCCACGCGTCGGCGGCTGCGACCGGGTTATAGCGCGGTCCGGTGTCATTGAAGAACGCGTGGTCCGCATCGGGTTCGACGACGAGATTGTTGACCAGACCGGCCTTGTCCAACGCCGCTTTCGCGGTCGGCTCCGAGGACGTCACCCGCTGGTCGAGTGCGCCGTACAAGCCGAGCACCGCGGCGTTCTTCGAGCCGGCGAAGTCCGGATTGTCGGGCAGCGGACCGTAGAACGGCACGGCGGCGGCCAGCCGCGGCTCCCCGGCGGCCAACAGCCGCCACACCATCCCGCCGCCGAAGCAGAAGCCGACGACCGCGAGCTTGCGGCCCGGGGTCCGGCGGGCGACTTCGTCGAGTCCGGACCGCAGGTCGGCGACGAACCGTTCGGGCGGGACGGTGCCCAGCGCCGCAGTCGCGGCGGCCGGATCGGTGAACGTCGCCGTACCGCCCTCCTCGGAGAGCAGGTCGATGGCCAGTGCGGAGTAGCCGACGCCGGCCAGCCGGCCGGCGACCGTACGAACCCAGTCGTTGAGGCCCTTGTTCTCGTGAATGACCAACACCGCTCCGCGTGGCGTGGCGGCCTGCGCCCAGGCGCCTTGCAACTCCCCGTTCGGGCCGGCCCAGGTGACGGGGGCGGTGGGCAGGGCGGCCGCCATGCCCGGCGGCGGTGCTGTCGAGGTCGGTGACGGCGCAGGCGCCGACGGTTCGGTCTTCTTCTCGGTGGCGCAGGCGGCGATCAACGCGCCGGCGGCCGCGGTGCCCACACCCAGCAGCGCGAGGCGGCGCAACGCTTCTCGCCGGCTCAGCAGGCCGTCGACGTGATCGGTGGCGATCTCTTCGGCGATGTAGCGCTGTAGCGGTGTCACCTTCGCGAGTATGCGCCTGCAGACTAAGTGTGGGCTGAAGGCATGATCATCACTGGAAATGGGAGGCCCGATGGCAGAGCACGAGGTATTACCCGGACCTGAGGCGTTCGAGCAGATGGTGGCGCTGCTGGACTACCCGATGTTCGTCGTGACCACCCGGGTCGGTGACGAGCGCGACGGGTGCCTGATCGGGTTCAGCAGTCAGGTGTCGATCAACCCGCCACGGTTTCTGGTCGGACTGTCCAAGAAGAACCGCACCTACCGGGTCGCCGCGCGCGGCGCCACCCACCTTGCCGTGCACCTGCTGGCCAAGGAAAACCAGGATCTGGCGCGGCTGTTCGGCAGTGAGACCGGCGACGAGGTGGCCAAGTTCAGCCGCTGCCGGTGGTGGGACGGACCCGAGGGGCTGCCGATCCTCGCCGACGCCCCGGCGTGGTTTATCGGGCGAATCCTGGATCGGTTCGACCTGGGCGATCACGTCGGCCATCTGACCGAACCGGTGGCCGGATCCGCCCCGGAGCGTTTCGGCGACCTGGTTACGTTCACCGACGTCAAGGACCTCGAGCCCGGCCACGACGCCTGATCCCCCAGGTCGGGTAAACAGATCGACAAAAGTGTCCACTAAATCGTTGACACCGGTGCAGGCAAACGGTTCTATTGAGCGTCGTGAGCTACGACACAATCATCCGCAACGGCCGGTGGTTCGACGGAACGGGTGCACCGTCCGGAATCCGTGACATCGGGATCAAGGACGGTCGCATCGCCGCGGTCAGTCTGCGCCCCCTCGACGTGACGGGATGCGACGACGTCGTGGAGGCGGGCGGCCGATGGGTGCTGCCGGGGATGGTCGACGTCCACACTCACTACGACGTGGAGGTGCTGGGCGGTCCGGGCCTGCCGGAGTCGGTGCGCCACGGCGTCACCACCGTGCTGCTCGGGTCCTGCTCGCTGTCGACGATCCATGTCGGCGGAAGTGACGCCGGGGACCTGTTCGGACGTGTCGAGGCGATTCCGCGTGAGCACGTGATCGCCGCCGTCGACGACGCAAAGACGTGGACCACCGCTGAGGGATACGTCCAGGCGCTGGAGTCACGCGCCCTGGGGCCGAACCTCGCGGCGTTCATCGGGCACTCCGACATGCGCACCGCGGTCATGGGGTTGGATCGTGCGACGCGAAAAGATGTGCGGCCCACTGCCGCTGAGCAGGCCGAGATGGAACGCATGCTCGGCGAGGCGCTGGACGCCGGGTTCGTCGGGATGTCCTCGCAGCAACTGCTCTTCGACAAGATCGACGGCGAGACCTGCCGGTCGCGCACGCTGCCGTCGACCTACGCCAAGCCGCGTGAGTTGCGCCGGCTGAAGTCGTTGTTGCGCAAGCGTGGTCGCGTGCTGCAGTCCGGGCCCGACATCCAGAACCCGCTCAACCTGGTATCGCAGGTGGCACAGTCGATTCCGGTGCTGCGCGACAAGCTCAAGACCAGCCTGCTGTCCGCTGCCGATGTCAAGGCCAACCCGTTCGCGGTGCTGATCATGGGCCCGCTGGCCCGGGCGGCCAACAAGTTCGGCGGTGACTTCCGCTGGCAGCACCTGCCGGTTCCGTTCGAGGTGTACGCCGACGGGATCGATCTGGTGGTGTTCGAGGAATTCGGCTCGGGTGCCGCCGCACTGCATCTACGCGACGAGGTCGAGCGCAACGCCCTGCTGGCCGACGAGAGCTACCGGCGCCAGTTCCGCAAGGACTACGACACCAAGTTCGGGGTGCGGGTATGGCATCGGGACTTCTTCGACGCCGAAATCGTTTCCTGCCCAGACGAATCGGTGGTCGGAAAATCGTTCGGTCAGGTCGGTCAGGCTCGCGGCGGCCTGCACCCGGTCGATGCCTTCCTCGATCTCGTTCTCGAGCACGGCACCAAGCTGCGCTGGCGCACCACGATCTCCAACCACCGCCCCGAGGTGCTCAAGAAGCTGGCTCGCGATCCCGGCATCCAGATGGGCTTCTCTGATGCGGGTGCGCACCTGCGCAACATGGCGTTCTACAACTACGGGCTGCGACTGCTGCGCCATGTGCGCGAGGCCGAGCGCAGCGGGCGTTCGTTCATGAGCGTCGAGCAGGCCGTGCACCGGATGACCGGTGAGCTGGCCGACTGGTATCAGATCGACGCCGGTCACCTGCGCGTCGGCGACCGCGCCGACGTGGTGGTGCTGAACCCCAAGCGGCTCGACAGTCACCTCGACGACTACGCCGAAGCGCCGGTCGAGCAGTACGCGGGCCTGCCGCGAATGGTCAACCGCAACAACGACGCCGTCGACCTGGTGCTGATCGGCGGGCGCGCGGTGGTCCGCGACGGCGAGCCGACGCCGACGCTCGGTACCGAGCGGACCGGCAGTTTTCTTCGGGTGGGCCGGACGACACCGGCACCCGGACCGACGACGGAATCGGAGCTGGCCCATGTCCATTGACACCTCGGCGGTACCCACTGAGGTTGCGCAGACCGTCCTGGGCATGTGGAAAGCCTTATCGGACCGGGACTGGGAAACGCTGAAGACGTTCCTTTCCGACGACTGCATCTACGTCGACATGCCGGTCGGCCCGATCGCGGCGGCACGCGGTCCTGAAGACATCGTCAAGCGGCTCAAGGTCGGTCTCGAACCGTTGGCGGGCTACGAGAACCACGACGGCGTGCTGGTGAGCAATGGCGTCGACACCATGTACGAGCACTCCGAGACGTGGACGTTCACGACCGGCGAGCAAGGCGTGTTGCGCTTCGTCACCGTGCACAAGGTCGAAGACGGCAAGATCACGCTGTGGAAGGACTACTGGGACATGAACGGGCTGACGAGCTTCGCTCCGCCCAGCTGGCTTGAGGACCTCGCTACCGCCGACACCTCGTGGATCTTCGACGCGACCGGCCTGATCTGAGTTTGTCTCCGGTCCACGGTGGCCGCCGTTGTCACGCGACGGCCACCGCGATCCGGTCTCTTCAGGCCGCGCCGTGGTGGCGGGCCGAACCCCCTTTGCCGCCGCTCTTCTGAGCGCGGGGGCTCGAGGCGCTCCCCGCCGTCGTGTGGCCGGCGGACTTCTTGCCCGCCGCGGGTGCCTTCACCGTGTGGCTTTTCGCCGATCCGGCTGCCGCGGTCGGTGACGTTGCGCCGTCGGAGGTTTCGGACGGCTGGGTGCCTTCATCAGCCGTGGTGGTCTCCGTCGCCGTTGCGGGTGCGGCGGTCTTGGTCGCCAGCTTCTTGAGTGCCGGCGTCTTGAGGGCCTCGGCCGTTGCCGGCGGCGTGATTGCCTCGGCGATGGCGTCGCGCAGCTTGAGCAATGCCGCAATGGCTCCGCCGCCGCCGACTCCGTCGAGTGGGGTCAGTAAACCCGGCGTCGAGTCGTTGCCGTTGAGGAAGGCGTTGACCAGCGTCGCCGGTGCGTTGACGAGTGCGCTTGCGGCCGTGACCAGATCGCCCGCCTTGACCGCATCCACCACCGCCTGAGCGGTGTTACCGAACTCGGTGATCGTGGCGTATATCGGTGACAGCACCGCGATTCCGGTCAACAGGAGGTTGACACCGCCGAGCGCACCAATGACGTTCGCGACGTTCTGCACGGCGGTTTGCGCAATCGGGATCACCGCGCTGACGGGAATGATCGCCAGAAATGCCGTCGGCAACAGCACACTACTCCAGATTGTCTGTACGGCGTCGGAGACCTGTCCGGCCGCGATCTGGCTGCCCGCAGTGAAAAGCGCCTGCGGGTACGAAGCGAACGTGGCGACTGCTTGGCCGAAGGTCTGCGATGCGGTGTTCACGATCGTGCTCGCGTTGGCGAAGAAGTTGGTCGCCAGCTGACTGAGGATGGGTGTCGGGTCGTTCTGAACCTGAGTCCCGAGTGCACTCAGATTGGCGAAACTCGTCCCGATGACCTGAACCCACTCCTCGATCGGGTTCACGAAAGCCGCCATCTGCACTTCCGCGGATCGAAGGGAGGGTAGCTGGAGACCCGGTGACGCGGCGACCATCGGGGTCAGGGCGATGGCGCTCGCGCCGAGGAGAGCAACTCCCGTGGTGACGGTTCGATTGAGGGCGAACTGCATGATGTGCTCCTTCATTCGTACACAAGCCCCCCGGGATGTGAAAGCTACCGCAGAGTAAGTACGCAGTTCGTGGTTTTGGGCGAATACATAGTTTCCCTGCGACAACTTTTCGCGTGTCGGCTACAGCCACCGGCGTCGGGATGAAAGACAAAGGATGCCAACCTGTTTGAATGCTGTGAGTGACTGACGGACGCGACAATTTGTGCCGATCTGGTGCTAGCTCACGCCCTTGGCTCGATAGATGGTTAGCCATGTAAAGCGTCTCGCTCTCGCGAAGCCCGCCAGGCACTGCCGTGGTCTGAGGGCAGAAAATCGGCGCTCGCCGCTGTCCGCAGCCGCTGCTCGGACGGTCAAGCGCCGAGCGAGCGACGCCCGCCCAAAAACGACCTGCTGCCAAAGCGAATTTGCTGACGCGGTGGATATCCGGTCGAGGCAAACCCACGTCAGTGGGGCCGTCCCGACGCTACGCTGAGCGAGCCGGTACACGTGAGGAGGCGGATATGCGCAAGGTTGTTGGGCCGGTCATCGCGTGCGGACTGCTCAGTGCGGCCTTGCCGCTCGCCGCCCCCTCGTCGGCCACCTCGTGCCACTCGCCGAGTTGCGTGCCGAACGTCGCTCAGAACGTCATCAGTGGCACGCCCTGCACACCGAGCCCATCATTCGTATTTGGGCTGGACGGCCGCAACGGCACCCTCATCTGCGCGGCCAGCGGAGTTTGGGTACCCACCGGGCCGCTGATCGGCGAGGCCCAGAACGCGCTGCCGTGCTCGACTCCCGGTACCACCGCCCAGGAACGGATGGCCGGCAATGACTGGCAGGTCAAGGTTCCCGGTGTGCCACTGATCTGCACGGGACCGGCAGGCATCTCGCATTGGGCGCACTTCCCGCCGGCCTGATTCGCACCGGAGTGGCCCGCCGCGGCCGCACACGAATCTGCCGGGACGGTTGACCGCGTCGGCAAAGCGATCCGGAATTTCGTTGGTGCACAGCGACTTCCCAGGAAGCGCTCGAGCGGTTGAGCGCGGCTGTGCACCCCCGTCCGCTGCGGCTAACTCCGCCGTCGCAGCGAATCACCCTGTGGCCACCGATGTTCGAGACTCCCGGTGAGGTCAGCAAGAGAGGCCGCGGCGCACGGGCTGCCGTGCTCGGCGGGGCGCCACGGACCGGATACGGTCGCGCCGAAAGTAAGGCAGCGAAACTAACGGATTGCCGAATATGTTGCGCCCGCAATGAGTAAACCTTGTCAGCGCAAGCAATACTTACTTCGGGGTAAGTTTTGGAGTTACTTTGCTAGTCGGTTCTCGATGCCGACTGGAAAGGGGCTCTCATGCACACCGCCATCCGTCACTACGCTACCGCCGGGGTGGCCCTGCTCGGCGCAGGCACGATCGCCATCACTCCGATCTCGCCCATTGCGAACCCCATTAATATTGCACGACAGAGTGTTTCACACGCGGGCGTGGACCTGGTCGCCCTCGTCAATCCGGTCACCGCCTACACGAACCTGGTGACCCACACCGTCGCCAGCTTGACCGGGCTGGCGAACGAGGTCGCGGCCGACCCGTTGCCCATCCTTCGCGCAATCCTGACCAACAGTGCCGGCAACGCGCACCTTCTCGCCGATGCTCTCACCGCCGCCGGCGACGCCCTCGCAACCCAACTCAACGGGCTGCCCGCGTCCCTGGACGCGGTGCGAACCCAGCTCGAGAACGGTCAGGTCGCCGACGCGATCGTCGGCTTGTTCGGCACCGGCACCAACCTGCTGCTGGCACCGGCGCTGCCGTTGATCGGCGGCGTGGTCCCGGTGATCCAGAACATGGTCGCCAACTACAACGACGTCATCCAGAACGCCCTGCCGATCAGTGTGGCATTGGTCGCACTGACCCCGATCTATCCGATCAACGCGACGGTGTCGGCCTTCGCGGCGCTGGCGCAAGACGTCGTCGACTCGTTCTCCGCCGGCGATTTCGCATCGGCGATCCAAGATTTTGTGGCCGCGCCCGCCGTGCTGACCGACGCGTTCCTCAACGGGTTCCCGGGTGGCCCAACGGCCTTCATCGACCCGGCAGGCGGGCTGCTGTCCGGTGCGTCCGTCGGCTTCGGGTCCGTCGAAAACCTACTGCAGGCGGCCAAGGCCATCGCGGCACAGCTGACCCGGCCGGTGCCGCCGCCCGCGGCATTCCGCGTGGCCGCGCCCCATGTGGTGCCGAAGGCCGACGCGACATCGGTGACTCTTGCGCCACCGGTCGCACAGCGCGGCGTCGCCGCACCGGCGACCGCGCGAAAGGCGACCGGTGCGCGCCAGTCGGGGAAGGCAACGTCGGGCCCCACGTCGTCGACCGGCCACGCCAAGGCTCCGGCCACGGGCAAAGCCGGGTCCAAGCGAGTGGCCGCCAAGAGCGGTCGGTGATCAGAGTCCGTAGACGCGGACGGCGTTGTCACGCCCGATCAGGTCGACAACCCGGATCGCGTCGGCCTCGCCCCACTGGTCGCGGGCGACGAATCCGGTGAGCACGGCGGCCATCCCCGCGCGCCACAACAGCGACCCCAGATAGTGCAGTTCGGCAGGGCCGAACGCGTCGGAGGAATAGAGGATCTTGCGAAAGGGCGCGAGTTCCAGCGTGCGAGCGATGAACGCCTCGGCGCGGGCACCGAGATGATTGATGCTCAGGCCGACGTCGAGATAGACGTTGTTGAACGCTTGAGCCAGATAGCCGGCCTCACGCTCGTAGGGATAGCAGTGCAACAGCACGATCGGGGTGGTGCCGGACTGGCGCAGGAAGTCCAGCAACAGCATCGGGTTGGTCCGGTGCAGATCGCAGTCGCGGTCACCGAGGCCGACGTGGAATTGCAATGGCTTGCCGAGCCGCAGCGCCTCGTGCACTCCGAATCGCAGGAGGACCCGGTCGGTGAGTCGCACTCCCCCTTCGTCGCGCCACCGTCGCGCCGCGTCGGCGACGGCACGCGGATCCGGTTCGGACAGGTCGCCGTCGAAGCCGCCGCGGTAGGCGAGCACCGTTTTGGTGGCGACCGCGGTTGCGCTGCGCTCATGCAGGATCCGCCGGAACGCATCGGCGTAGTCGTCGGCAGCGGCGGCCGCCTGCTCGGCGACCTGCTCGAGCCGCACGATCTCGCGGACCCGGCCACCGGAGGTCGCGGCGATCTCGGTCAACCCGGCGATGGCGCCGGGCAGTCCGGTGTCCACCAGCCACTCGTCGACCCCGGCGGCCGGCAAGAACAGCCGGGCCAGCTGGTCTTCGGTGAACTCGCTGCGGCGTTGCCAATACGTGTGGGGTTCAACGTGGTTTGCCAGACCAAGCAATGGTGCGCAGTGTGCGCGTACCGCGAAGCCGAGTTGGGTGTCGAAGCCGGAGTCGAAATCGGCGAGCGGGTCGGTGTTGGCCTCGTTGAGGCCGTTCTCGAAGCGGCCGCGGTCGCCGGAGGTCAGCCAGTAGCCGTGTACGTGGTTGTCTACCAGTCGCACACCGGCGATGTGGTCGTCGAGCGCCGCGGTCACCGGACTCACAGGCTCCAGGACATCCGGAATTTGTCGGTGAGCGCCTCGGGATCGAGATGCGAGTACGTCTCGTGCTCGTAGCGCCGCACAGCGACCAGGGCGTCGACGGCCGGATCGCCGAGGATCGCGCGGAGCTTCGCCGACCCGTCGAGTGCGGCGATCTGCTGCGCCTGGCCGGTGCTCAGCGCCACTGTGCCTGCGGCCCTGCGGTCGTCGTCGGACAGCAGCGCCGGGTCGACCGTCGTTTCCGGCGGCAGCGCGGCGCCGTTCTCGATCCCGTCGAGTGCCAGACCGAGGATTGCCGCGGTGGCGAAGTACGGGTTGGCCGACGGGTCGACGACTTTGACCTCCACGTTGGCCCCGTGCGGATTGCCGTGCCCGCCGCGCACGAAACGCACTGCCGCCTCGCGGTTCTCGGTACCCCAGCAGGCGTACGCGCCGGCCCAGTTGCCCGGCTTCATTCGCAGGCCCGACACGATCGAGCCGCAGAGGATCAGTTGCGCCTGCGGCAGTCCGGCGATGATGCCCCCGATGGCGCTTTCGCCCTGCGGGGTCAGGCCGTGCGCGCCGGTGCCGTCGGAGAACAACGGTTGCTCCCCGTGTATCAGTGAAAAGTGTTGGTGTGCACCCGAACCCACGCTCCCGGCGAAGGGTACCGGCGACAGGCTGACCCGCAGCCCGTACGCGCGGGCCACCCGGCTGATGATGATCCGGGCCAGAATCAGCTGATCGGCGGCGGCCACCGGTGACGTGGGTGCCAGCGACATCTCGAACTGGTTGATGCCGTACTCCGGATGGAACTGCTCGATGCCGACACCGGCGGCGCCCGCCGCGGTGGTGACATCCCGGATGA
Source organism: Actinomycetes bacterium (assembly GCA_023416315.1). Lineage (GTDB taxonomy): Bacteria > Actinomycetota > Actinomycetes > Mycobacteriales > Mycobacteriaceae > Mycobacterium. The sequence goes on along the minus strand of JAEZIA010000030.1, from coordinate 20,608 downwards.
AGCCCTCATGCTCGAGCACGCCGGCCAGGCCGTACTGCGCCCACAGGTTGCCCGGCAGCCGGTTGCCGTCGGGATCGACGAGCAGGAATTCGATCTCGTGTCCGACGAGCGCATGCAGGCCGGCCTCGGCGAGTCGGGCCTCGATGCGGCCCAGCGTGCCGCGCGCGCATGCCGGGATCGGGTTGCCGTCCTGGTCGAAGAACGAACCCGGCGCCCAGGCAAGACCGCCGCCAATGTCGCGCAACGCCGCCAGGTCGATGCGGATCCGTTGGTCACCGACGACACTGATGCCCGGGGCGAACGCGATACCGGCGCGGTCGATGGCAAAGCCGTGGGTGACCGGACTGGCGCCGAATCCGGGGTCGGCGAACGCGCTAGCGCGGCTGACCGGCACGGTCTTGGCGTGCGTCAGGCCGCCGGCGGTGACCACGGTTCCGACGACCACGCCGTCGGCGTCCAAGTGCCCGATTGTGGCCCCGGCGAGCGGTGTTGTCATGGCAGTCATTCTCACCGGCCAAGCCCGCGCGCCGCCATGGATAAGCGTCAGACGCGGCTGGGCAGTGTCAGCTTGCAGGTCTGGCCGATGTCGAGGGTGGACAGCATGCGGCCCATGCCGACCCACATCGCGCACGACAGCGTCAGATCCGCCATCAATTCGTCGGAGAAGTGCTCGCGGGCGCGATCCCAGAAGTCCTCGTCATACTTCAACTTCGCCCAGTCGGTGCCGAACCGGTGGGCGAACTCCGCGGCGATGCGCTCCTGCTCGCTATAGCCCTCCCAGGTCTTCCACTCCAGCGCGTGGTCATACAGCGCCTCGTCGACGCCGGCAGCCGGGCCGTCGGCATCGCGGGTGTTCTGACACAAGACGCATTCGTTGTCGTGGGCGATCACCGCACGGGCGAGCTCACGCACGCGCATCGGCAGGCGGTTCTTATCGCTGTACACCGCCTGAGAGAAGGCGGCCATCGCTGTGCCCAGGTCGGGAGACTTGACGATCCAGCCGGCGACGTCGTCTTCCGCGAAATTTCCGATTCGGCTCATGGCGCGATGCTACGCCGCAGGAGACCGATCTGGAACGTGTTCTAGTTTTTCGCCGGATCAGCTCGGCGGGCGGGACACGCACTGCGCGGAGTACAGCTCGACGCCGAGCTTGTCCATCAGTTCGAGCTGGGTTTCCAGGTAGTCGATGTGCGATTCCTCGTCGGCGACGATGCCCTCGAACAGGTTCGCAGTGGTGGAGTCGAGCTTCTCCCGGCACAACACGATGGCCGGCTTGAGGCGGGCGACCACCTCGTACTCGATCGCCAGATCCATCTCGAACTGCTCGCGCAGCGTCTGCCCCACGCGCAGCGAGCCGAGGCGCTGATAGTTCGGCAGACCGTCCAGAAGCAGAATGCGATCGGTGATGGCCTCGGCGTGGCGCATCTCGTCGAAGGACTCTTCCCGGGTGTGCTTGGCCAGCTCGGTGAATCCCCAGTTGTCCTGCATCTTCGAGTGCAGGAAGTACTGGTTGATGGCGGTCAGTTCGCTGGTCAGCTGCTCATTGAGCAGGCGAAGAACTTCCGGATCACCTTGCATGACATCTCCCCCACTCTGGCTCCGCGCTGGCTGCCGAACTCACCCTAGTGCAAGCCGTCGGGCCGCTTCGTGCAGCTGGACAGAACGGAGTGTTGTAGGGCTACCTAACTAAGGTTAGTCTCGGCTAATATGACCGACGTGCGACGCCATCCCGCGACGAGAGTGAATCGCTGATGTATGTGTGCCTCTGCGCGGGAGCGACCAGCGCTACGGTCACCGAGGCCGTTGCCCGCGGAGCGTGCACATCCAAGCAGGTCGCCGCGGCGTGCGGCGCGGGCGGCGATTGCGGCCGATGCCGGCGCACGGTCCGGGCCATCATTGAGCAACATTTCGCCGCTGCGGCCGGTGAGCCGCCGTGCCGCCAGTGCACCGCCAGCGTGTTCTGCCAGCTGCACAACGGCAGCCGCCGCAGCCCCGCGCGTGCGGTGAGCTAAGACTTACCGCGGTGGAAGTCCGCAAGCGCCTCGGCGTTGGCGGCGGCGCCCATCAACTTCTCGAAGAACGCGTTCTCCCGCGCGGTCGCCGCTGCGATCTGTGGCATGACGGGTTCGGTCATCGTCTGCTTGACCGCCATCAGGCTTGAAATCGGCCGGGAGGCAAGCACTTCGGCGTGCTTACGGGCATCGGCGATCAACTCGTCGGGTTCGCTGACTCGCCACACCAGGCCCATCCGCAGCGCCTCGGCGGCGTCCACCCACTCCGAGGACATCAGCAGCCACGCCGCATTCTGCCGACCGATCAGCTGCGGCAACAGATATGACGACGCCGCCTCGGGGGCCACGCCCAGGCTGGTGAACGGGCATTTCAGCCGTGCCGTCGACGACATGAACGCCAGATCGGCATAGCCGAGGATGGTTGTCCCGATGCCGAGGCCGACACCGTTGACCGCGCAGATCAGCGGCTTGGGAAAGCGGCTCAACGCGTCGATCAGGCCTGGGAATCCATGTGTGCCCGCGACGAAGTCGGGGTTGGTGATCCGCTCTTGCATGTCGCCGAGGTCTTGGCCCGCGCTGAACGCACGACCGGCGCCGGTGATGATCACGACGGCTACCTCGGGGTCGGCGGCGGCCGCCAGCAGTGCCTCGGCGGTGGCGTCGTAGAGCGCTTCGTTGAAGGCGTTGAGGGCGTCCGGGCGATTGAGGGTGATCGTGCGGACCCGGTTCTCGTCGTCGATGAGCAGCGTCACGCGGCGAAGCCTAACCGGCTCCCGAGGCCGGCAACGGCGCCAAGCCCGGCAGATGAGACTGGCAGCCGTCGTCCCTTCAGCCGTTGCTGTAGACCCGGGTGGGTGCCACCAGCACGGCCACCCGCCCCTGTTCGACCATCGTCCGGTCGTAGTCATCCCAGTTGTCGTGGGTGCCACCGCAGGCGGTGAACACCTCGCGCAGTAGCAGCCGCAACTGATCGGCCGACGTGAGCCATGTTGGCTGATCGTCCGGCCCGGCCAGTTCGGCGCGGCCGTCCACCGACGCCCACTGCCAGCCGTCGCGGAACGTCAGCGTCACCGCGGGGCGGGCCCGCAGGTTCGCCAGCTTGACCCGCCCGTAGGTGACGAACGCCAGCACCGGCTCGCCGGTCGCCGGGTGCGGCACGATCCCGGCGTTGACCAACGACGCCTGGATCGTGGTGTCGGCGCGCACCGTCGACACCACCGCCAGCCCGCGATCGGCCCGAGCCAGCGCGACGGCCTCGTCCAGGCTGGTCATGCCGGCTCGCGCAGGAACGGGCTGCGGAACACGTAGCGGCTGGTGGGCACGGCGTCGATGTTGACGTTGGCCCCGAAAGCCGCTGTGCTGGCGACCATTTGCTCCATCCGGCTCTGCAAATCCGCATCGTCGGCGGCGCCGAAGAACGCGTGCAGGCTGCTCACCGCCTCGATCGGGAAATGCTCCTCGACGATCGCGTTGATCACCGGGGCATCCTCGGTGAGGGCCCGCACCACGTAGTTCTGCACGTAGGTGAACGTCGACTGCGTCGCGATGGCCACCGGCGTGTGGTTGCCGTGCCAGCGCGCCAGCCAGGTCGGCTCGTCCATGTCGGCAGGACGGCGCAGCAGCGCCATGTTGGCCAGACCCGGCGACCGCTGTCCCGGTGGGCTCGGCGGAGGCGGCAACGGGGCCGATTCGGTGACCAGATAGGCGGCGATCTGCTCGGCGTAATGGCCGAGCAGATCGAGCGCCAACAGCATCTGATCGCCGTAGTACTGCTGGGTCCACACGCTGACCACCGCCTGAACCGGCGGATCCAACGTCGTCAACGTCATCAGTGAATCGCGGACGTCACGGTCCCGGACGTTGACTGTCAGCCCAGGCAATCCCAGGGCGAGCAGTTCCTCGGCGACCGGACCGCGCAACTGCTCGCACCACTCGTCGGCCGCGGCGGCGGCGCGCAGCGTGACGATCACCTTCTCCATGGCGTGAACCTACCGCAGTCAGTCGCGCAGCCAGCGCGGAGTGATGAACACGCCCTCGGCCTCCACGGTGATACCGTCGGCGTCCGAGATGAACCCGGCAGCAAAGGTTTTCACACCGTCGACGCGGGTGATCCGGGCCTCGGCGTGCAGCGGCCCCAACGGGGTGGCTCGCAGATAGCGCACGGTAAAGCTGCCGGTGAAGCGTGGCTTGCCGTCCGGGCTGGCGGACTCGCCGAGCACATGGTCGAGCACCAGCGCGGACACCCCGCCGTGGACGTGGCCGGGTGGGCCTTCGTAGGCGGCGCCGAGATGGAAATCCGCCCAGTAGCGCCCATCGTCGTCGCGGCTGACTCGCAGCGGCGGCGCGATCGGGTTGCGCACGCCGATCACGGCGTTACCCCAACTCAAACTCTCCCCGGAAGTGGTGTGCCGCACCCCGAAAGCGCCGGCGATCTGGTTGCTGCGCAGCCGGGCCGTCGCGGCGTCGATATCGGCCTTTACCGCGGCGACGGTCTCGGCGTCGACCTCGGTGCGGATCGTCGCATCGACCAGCTCGCGAACCGATTCGGCGAGCGGCTCGTAGATGGCCCGCAGCCGGGCGATCTCCTCGGCGGGCAGATCCTCGACGGTGAATTCCAGCACCCCAGCACTAGAGCATGCCTGCGGTGCCGTGTCGAACGGGGGTCTCGCTGGTCACCCCAACCGGGCCACCAGCGCGCGCGCACACTCGTCGGCAGTCCGCCGGGAGCCGACGGCGTCGTGTCTGACGAAAACGCCGTCCTCGACCACGAGTTCACCGTCGGCGATCACATGCCGTGCATCGGAGCCCTTGCCGAAGTAGGCGATATGGCGGTCGGGCACGAACATCGGTGTCATGTGGGGTGCGTCGGTCCCGACCGCCACGATGTCGGCGCGCTTACCGGGTTCGAGCGAACCGATCATGTGGTCCAGGCCGAGGGCTTTGGCCCCGTTGGAGGTCGCCAGCTGCAGCGTCTGGGCCACCGAGATTCCGGCCCGCTCCGGGTTGGCCCGCTCCAGGATCCGGGTGATCCGCGCGGCGTCGAAGATGTCCAAGCCGTTGTTGTTGGCCGCCCCGTCCGTGCCAAGGCCGACGCGAAGTCCGGCGGCCAGGTAGTCCGACACCGGCGCGGTCGTCGGGCCGCAGAACAAGTTACTGAAAGGATTGTGCGACACCGACACCGCGGCCTCGCGCATCAGCTCGATCTCCGAGCTGTCGACATGGACCGCGTGCACGGCCAGAAGGCGTGGGCCCAGCGCCCCGAGGGTGGCCAGCCAGCGCACGACTCCGTCGATGCCGTAGTCGTTGCGGACCGCAGATCTGACCTCCGCGTACTCCGCGACGTGCGAACTGCACGTGAGCCCACGATCGGCGGCGTAGGCCGAGATCTCGCGCACAAGCGCGGCGGAGGCGTTGATTCCCGGGGTGTTCGCCCCGGACATCACGTGTACCGTGCCGTCGTCGATGGATCGTCGGAAGACCCGCATCAACTCGTCGGTGTTCGCCGCGGCTCGCTCGGGTTGCTCCTTGATCGCCGCGGGGAGGCCGTCGCCAGAGTCCATCGACGTCCTTGCCAGCACCATTCTGACCCCGACGCTGCGCGCACCCTCGATCGTTGCGGCGGCCAGTTCGGGCGTTCTATTGAGAAAATGGTGATCGACCAGGGTGGTGACACCAGATCGAAGCGCCTCCATTGCGGCAAGCCTGCCCGAGCTGCGTGCATCCTCAGCCGTCAGCTCCTCACCGCAGCGGTACACGTAGCGAAGGTATTCGAGCAGTGGCAGGTGATCGTAGTAGCCGCGGAGCAGGGTCTGAAACGAGTGCACATGGGTATTGACCAGGCCGGGCAGCAAGACTGCGCCCTCGCAGTCGATCACCCGTTCTCCGGGCTTCGGGGCCGGCGGCGCGCCGTCACCGAGTGCGGCGATGACGTTGCCACGAGTCCTCAGCCATCCTCGGTCCACGACACGGGTTTCACTGTCGCAGGTGATAATTGGTGAATTGCAGAGCAGCACGGCCGGGCGTTCCCTCTTCTGGTTTCTGGTCGAATTCAGTGCAGCACTTTGGAAACGAAGTCACGGGGGCGCCCCGCGGGCGGAGATGCGAAGAACTCCTCAGGGGTGGTGTCGCAGACGACCGATCCGAAGTCCATGAAAAGCAAACGGGAGCAGGCGGATTTGACGAACCCCAGCTCATGGCTCACCACGATCATCGTCATGCCCGATTCAGACAGATCGCGCATGACGCGAATGACCTCATGCACCGTTTCGGCATCCAACGCGGAGGTGGGCTCGTCGAACAACATCGCCACCGGACGCATCGCCAGAGCGCGCGCGATCGCGACGCGCTGCTGTTGGCCCCCGGAGAGTTCGCCGGGATAGGCATGCGCCTTGGCGGCCAATCCCACTTCGCCGAGGAGTTCGAGCGCGCGATCGACGGCGTCCTCCTTGGTCAGGCGCAGTGCGTGGATGGGTGCCAGGGTGATGTTCTCCAGCGCCGTGAGGTGCGGAAAGAGTTGGAAGTTCTGAAACACCATGCCGAGCTTGGCGCGCAGCGCGGGCAGGTTTTTCTTCTTGGCGCGAACGAGGCTGTCCCCCAACAACACAACATCGCCCTCATCGGGTATCTCGAGCATGTTGAGACAGCGCAGGAACGTGCTCTTGCCCGCACCGGACGGTCCGATGATCGCCACCGTCTCGTGCCGGGATACCACGAGGTCGACGCCCTTCAGGATGACGTTGCCGCCCAGGGACTTTGTGATTCCGGTGGCACGGAGCACGGCGTCTGCAGTCGACATCTCACACTCGCGTTCCGACAGTGGCTGGGACATTGACAGACTTCCTTCCAGAGCCCTGAGGCCTCTCGAGACGCCGGCTGATGTATTGCAGGACGACCAGAATGACGAAGTAGATGCCGAGGGCCATCGTGTACGGCGTCGAGTTCGCGGTCAGGGTGACGGCCTGATGGGCCCGGACCACCACTTCGCCGTAGCCGATGAAGAACGTCAACGACGCATCGCGGACCAACATCGTGGCTTGGCTGGTCATCGGCGGAATGACGACCCGCAGCAGCTGCGGAGCGATCACCAACCGGGCGACTTTCAGCGGGGTCAGACCCAAGGCACTGCCTGCTTCGTACTGGCCCTGTGACACCGCGGCCAGGCCCCCGCGGAGGATCTCGGCGACGTACGCGCCTTGGATCACGGCGAAGACGATCACGGCAGCCTGGAACGCATCGATCGAGTATCCGCCGATCGGCGGGGTGAGGTAGTAGACCACAACGAGCAGCACCAGCGGCGGAACCGCGCGGATGGTGTCGACGAACCAGGTATTCGCCTTGCCCAGCCAGTTCCGCTGCGACAGACCGATTCGCAGTAGCACAACGCCGACCACCAGCGAGCACAGGCCGGCGACCACGACCAGCTTGACCAGTGCGATCAGCCCCACCCACAGCAGTGGAAGCGAAGTCCGAGCGGCCCCGGCGTTGAAGAAGTTCTCGATAATGGCATCCATCAGGCCCGCCCGGACTTGCGGGCAAGCCGATCCTCTGCGCGGCGCGCCAGGCGCACGAGCGGCAGCAGGATCGCCACGTACACCGGAGCCATCAACAGAATCGAGGTGCCGTCGAGCGTGGTCACCGCGATGTTCTGTGCGCGTCCGAGAAGGTCGTAGAGTCCGACGCCACTTGCGATCGTGGTGTTGTGCATCAGCACGATCGCGCTGGAGATGAACGCCGGCGCCGCCACTATGGCGGCTTGGGGAAAGATGATGCGACGCAGCGACTGCCACGTCGTCAGGCCCAAAGAGTGGCCTGCCTCGATCTGCCCGACGTCGATGGCCTCCAGGCCGGAGCGGAAAACCTCTGATACATAGACCGTCTGGACCAGGATGAGGGTGAAAAGGACGCTGTTGAACGGACTGAAGGTGATACCGACGAACGGCAAACTGTAAAAGACGACAATGACGGCCAAGACCGCAGGCACCGCCCGGACCACATAGGTCAATCCCACCAGGGCGGCCCGCAGCGTCCTCGGGCCATGGACTCGCAACACGGCTATCACCGCGGCCGGAACGATCGAGCCCAGGAATCCCAACACGAACAGTGACAGCGTCGTCCACAGGGCGGCCAGGAGTGGACCGAGGTTGTCGAGTGTGGGTCCGAAGTTGAAGTGCACTGCGCTCCTATCGACGGCGTGTGTTCACCGGACGCGGCGACGGCGGGCAGGCTCGGCCCCGCCACCGCTGCGCCGCGACGGGGCCGATTGCCGGATCACTTCTTGCAGTTCTCCGGTGAAATCGGTTTCACCACAGCGTCCGGCGAGGCGGGGTTGTCGTTCGGCGGCGCTTCACCGAAGTACTTCTTATAGATCTCGGCCATGGTGCCGTCGGTACGGACCTCGTCGATCGCGCCGTTCACTTTCTCGAGCAGGTCATCGCCCTGCCGGAACAGAAAGCTGTACGCCACGGTGGTGTCCGGGACCTCCCAGGCGATCTTGAGTTTCGGATTGTCCTTGATGCTGTAGGCAGTGACGTCGGAGGACTGCATGGCCGCATCGATGCGCCCCTGTTGCAGTGCCAGCATCAGCGCGTTGTTGTCGGGATAGATCTGCTTGGTGAAGCCCGCACCGGAGTTGGCCTCGGCCACTTTGTCGGCAGTCGAGCCCGCCGATTCGACCCCCAGTGTGCGGCCCTTGAGGTCCGCCCAGGAAGCGATGGCGGGACCGTCCTCAGAACGCACCGTGATCGCTTGTCCCGCTTGACCGATCGGCAGCGCGAATGTGCCGATCTGCGCGGCGTTGTTGACGCGGTCGCAGAGCGCGTACACCCCGGCGGCGCCCATCCGGTACCGCTGCGTCTGTAGTCCGGTGAAGAGCTGCTCGAACGGAGTGTTGACCCAATCGATCTGGTAACCAAGCTTGTTCAGCACTGCGTTCGCGACGTCGACCTCATAGCCGGTGGCCTGGCCGTCCGGGCCGACGAATTCCAGCGGCGCGAGTCCTAACGAGGACCCCACCTTGATGGTTTGGTCCGGGCTGTCTTTGGTCCCGGACGAGGAGGAACATCCCACGACTCCCGCCAACATCAGCGGCGCCAGGGCGATGGAGAGAACGTGTCGTACCTTCATATGGTGAGCCTTCGTTTCAGGAGGGTGAGAGGTGTGGTGAATCGTTGGTGGTGCTGGTGTGACGGTGGTGCCGGTGTGTCAGCCGACGCGGTCGGAGCCGATCAGCTCGTCGATGAACCGTCCGACCTCGGCGTCCTCGAGCCAACCGGGATAGCCGCCGCGGTCTTCGATTGCGACACGGATCCGGTGGACAAGCTGGGCACACTGCTCGTCGGAGGCGTCGAGGTAGCCGGCCTGTGACATGCGGACCCGTACCGCCTCGACGGTTGCCGTGCGGTCGCTCCATACGACCTTTTCTTCGGCCCCGACGACTTCGGGTGCGACCGGGAAGGTCGCGTGCATCCGATCCTCGAACGGCAGATGGGCCTCGGCCGCCCAGTAGGCGCCGTCTCCCATGAAGGCGAACTCGCCGATGACTGGTCCGTCCAACCGCCTAGGGACAGATGTGCACTGTTCGACCGCACGTGCGGCGGCGGCCAGACGCTCGGTCTTGATGCCGCAGTCGACGCCGTACAGTCCGCGCAGCCCCAGCGCAACCTCGCCGAGCGCGGTGTGCCCGCAATGGTGTCCGGTGCCGTTGAGGCAGACGTCGGCGGCGGTCGCGCCCGCGCTGAGCGCCGCGATTGCCGTCATCGTGGCGTGGCCGAAGAAGTTCGAGAGGTGCACGTAGAGCGGCGGATGGTCGGGTACGGCCTGCCGCACCTCGCCGATGAACGCCCGGATTGCTTCGGGGCCGATGGCCAGGTGGAAGAAGCTGTCGTGGAAACTCTGGCTGCGACAGCCGAATTCAATGCCCGCCCGGATGATCGCCACGACTTCGTCGGTGGTGTACTCCTCGGCGAAGCCATGGGAGAAGTCGACGCAATGGGTGGCAGCCAGGTCGGCGAGTTCGCCCAGATGCTGTGGGTCGCGGGCCGATTCGAAGGAGACTTCGTCGGCGCCGGCCTCGGCGGCCGCCTGCGTCCACTCGGCCGCACGTTCGTTGCGGGCTCGGAAGGTCGCGACAAGGCGGGATTTCACACCCGCGGCGCGGAGGTTCGCAATGACTTCGAGACCGTCACGCCAGGACACGTTGATGATCTGCTCGCGCACTCCGAGAGAGTCGACGGCGAGTCCTACCGCGGTGAGGTCCTCCAGCGAGTGGGTACTGCCCGAGACTCCGGACTGCAGTGACCGGATGGTCGAGTCGACGAGGTAGACCTCGGCGGGAAAGTTCAGCTCCTGGCAGACTTTCCTGTTGTATGCAGACCCGATCGGATCCATGGGCAGTTACCCTTTCTCATCGGAATTGGACACTTTGTGAGCCACGGCGCCAGCCGGCCGACGGGCTTCGAATCCCAGCCCGCGCGAGATCTCGGCGGCGCCGTGCAGCAGCACTTCGACAGGCCGGGCTCGCGTGGTGGACGGGAGACGGTCAGCCGGAGCCACCACCGTCAACGCGGCGGTCGGCTGCCCGAAGCCATCGAAGATCGGCGCCGCAAGAGCGACCACACCGATCTCCATCTCCTCATCGCAGGTGGCGTAACCACATTCACGCACGTCCGTCAGGACCCGCATGATGGCGTCGATGGTTGTCGGCGTGCGGTCGGTGAACCCCGTCAGCGGTTCGGTCGCCAGACGCTCGGCTATCCGTTCGGGCGGGAGGAACGCCAGAATGGCTCGCGCCGAGGCGCTCGCGTGATAGGGCGTGCGCTCGGAGATCCGCATGTAATAGGTCAGCAGCCGAGGCGCCTCGGCGGTTGCGACACAGACCACATCGTTGCCGATCAGCTCGCTGAGGAAGACCGACTCCTCAAGCTCGTGGCTGACCCGATCGAGCACGGGGCGACTCACGGCGACCACGGGGTTCTGGCGCTGAAATGCTTGTGCCAGATGAACGATTCCCGGACCGATTCGATAACGCCGATCCGCGCCTTGATAGACGAGTTTGTGCGGCGAGAGTGCGCCGAGAATTCGGTGCAAAGTGGACGGTGCCAATTCCAGACGCGTCGCGATCTCGGTGAGCTGCAGTCCAGAAGGACTGTCGGCGAGCACATTTAGCACTCCTACGACCCGGTCGGTGAGTTGCACTGCATTTCCGCTCAGTGGAAGTTGAATTCGCCTTGTGGAAACGAATGCTAATGACTAGCTTGAACCCCGGCAACTCGAACGAGTGATGAAAAGCGAAATCCACTGCGACGGCTAGGGGGCTGAGATGATGGTCGCCTCCGGTCCTGTCCTTGGCGTGCTGGGCGGTATGGGCCCGTTGGCCACGGCAACGTTCCTTCGCAGGTTCGTGGCCGCGGCATCGCGCGAACCCGACCGTCTTGCGATACCGGTGGTCGTCAATTCCAATCCCGCGATTCCGGACCGCACCGCGTTCTTGCTTGGCGCGGGCCCCGATCCACAGCCGGCACTGGTCAACTCGGCCACCGCATTGCGACGCGCCGGCGCGACATGTGCGGTGATCCCGTGTAACACCGCCAACGTGTTCGCTCAGCGCATCGAACGTGATTCGCGACTTCCGATCGTTCCGTGGCTCGACTTGGCGGTGGCCACGGCAGCCCGCCTCGGGAGATCCCCGATCGGCGTGCTCGCCACCGATGGCACGCTGAAATCCGGTGTGTACCAACAACGTCTGTCTGCGGCCCGGATTCCGTTCCTGGTCCCGCCCCCAGAAGTACAACGACTCGTCATGTCGGTGATCTACGGCCCCAACGGAATCAAGGCCCGAAGCCGGTGGACCCGAACCGCAGCGGCGGGCTTGGCCCGGGTATCGGCGCTCATGGAAGGTATCGGTTGCGGCAGCCTACTGCTGGCCTGCACAGAACTGCCCTTGGCCATCGGGCCCGAGCCGCAACTATCGCTTCCCGCTATCGATCCCGCACAGTCTGCTGTCGAGTTCGTTCTCAACGGCATTAGGAGTCAGTGACTCATGCATCTCGACGTACTGATCCAACACGGGCTCGTGGTGGACGGCTCGGGCAACCCCGGCTTCTACGGCTCGGTGGGGATCGCCGACGGCGTGATCCACATTGTTCGCGGTTCGGCCGAGGGGGTCGTCGCGGCTGATGTCGTCGACGCGACAGGCCGGGTGGTGTGCCCGGGGTTCATCGATATGCATTCGCATTCGGGGCTCAGCCTGTTGGTCGACGGTGCGCACGAAGCGAAGGTGCGGCAGGGGGTCACCAGCGAGCTCATCGGCGTGGACGGGAATTCCTACGCGCCGTTCGCGCGGGTCGAGGATCTCCAGGATTTCCGGACGTTCAATGCCGGCTTGGACGGCAGCCCGGAGATCGACTACGACTGGGACAACGTCAACTCGTTTCTGCAACGCTTCGACGGGCAGGCCACGGTCAACACGGCAACCATGATCGGCAACTCCGCGTTGCGGATCGCAGCCGTCGGCTGGGATGCCGCCGAGGCGACGCCTGCGCAGTGCGCGTCGATGCGGTCGATGCTCCGAGAAGGGCTTCAGGAAGGCGCCTTTGGCATTTCGACCGGGCTCGATTATCCCCCAGGCGCATTCGCGTCGACCGCGGAATTGGTCGAACTCGCCGAGGAAGCAGCCCGCCTCGGCGCGTTCTATCACACTCATGTGCGCTACCAACTGGGCGACAAGTTCCTTGACCCGTTTCGTGAGGCCGTGCAGATAGGACGACGGTCCGGCTCCCCTGTCCACCTCACCCACCTGTACCGAAAGGCGACCGCACCGCGAGGCGCCGCAGCACTCATCGACTACGTCGAGGAGACTCGGGAGTCGGGCTTGGACATCACCTTTGACACCTATCCCTACGAGTGGAGCAGCACTCGGCTGACAATGCTGGTGCCCATCGCCGTTCAGTCGGGCGGCCCCGCGGCGACGCTGCGCGCCTTGGCAGATCAGGACTCTCGGGCGGCTGTCGAGGCCGCGATCCGAGACCGCAGCGAACAGTACGGTGGTCCGCACGTCTGGAGCCGGATCCGGCTCGGTTACTTCCGAAAGATTCACAACCAGATCTACGAAGGTCGCTCGATTGCCGAAGTCGCCGAGATGCGTGACCAATCACCTGCGCGCGTCGTATGCGAACTTCTCGTCGACGAGGAACTGGGCGTCAATGAAGTGGCGGCCGGGCCAGACGGACTGTCGATACCGCGCTTCGTGGCGCATCCACTCGGGATGGTCGGCAGCGACTCGGTGTTCTTCGGCGAGCGCCCCAGTCCGCGGACGTACGGTTCGTTCACCCGCATCCTGGGCGAGCTGGTGCGAGAGGAACGACTCGTCTCATTGAGCGAGGCGGTCCGCAAGATGACCTCGTTCCCAGCCCAGCGGCTAGGACTGCGCACGCGCGGACTCATCCGTGACGGTCTGGCGGCCGACGTCGTCGTCTTCGACCCGGCGACGGTCCGCTCGAATGCGACCTACGAACAGCCACGGCGCTTCTCGACCGGAATCGACGACGTTTTCGTCAACGGGATCCCCGTCCTGCGCGCCGGCCGGATGACGGGGGCACGGCCCGGGAGGAGCCTGAGGATGGGGCAGTCGTGAAGTCGGTCATCGTCGGAGGAACCCTGGTTGCCGAGGGTCAGCGTGTCCGCCGCGACATCGAGATCGAGGCGGGCAGGATAACCCGGGTCGCCGATCGTATTGGTACCGCCGAGGCGGACCTGGTGTTCGATGCGACCGGACGGTATGTCTTCCCCGGCTTCATCGACCCCCATGTGCATTCGCGCGACCCGGGCGGGACACACAAGGAGGATTTCGCCCACTCCACCAAGGCTGCGCTGCTGGCTGGCATCACCACCATCCTGGAAATGCCCAATACCGCACCGCCTCTCCTGTCAGCAGAGATGGTGGCGCCACGGGCCGAGTATCTGCAGGAGCGGGCTTTCACTGACTTCGGCCTGTGGGCCCTCGTCCTGGGTAACGAGTCGCAGGCACAGTTGGCTTCTCTTCGAGAAGCGGGCGTGGTGGCGGCCAAGCTGTTCTGGGGGTACTCGTTCGACAAAGAGACGATGACTCTGGTCTACGGTGCCGACAAGGACCACGCGGCTGCGCTCATTCCGCCGGCCGACAACGGCGCGGTGTGGAGTCTGCTGCGCGCCGCGGCCCACGTGGACCTACTGATCGGGTTCCACTGCGAAGACCGCTCCGTGGTGGAGGCCGCAACACGCGAAATCGGCACGGCCACCTCGTTGCAGGCGCTGACCAGGACGCGGCCTGCATCGGCCGAGGCGGTGTCGGTGGCCACTCTTGTCGAGTTGGTCAGAGATGTCGGCGGCCGCGCGCACGTGGTTCACGTCAGTTCCGCACCAACGGTGCACCTGCTTCGCCGGGCGCACGCCGACGGCCTCAACATCACCGGAGAAACGTGTCCGCACTACCTGACCTTCAGCACCGAGGACCTGGCATCGGCAGGTTCGAGTCTGAAGGCGTATCCACCGGTGCGGGGCACCGAGCACGCCGGTGAACTGTGGGAGGCACTTCAGGACTCGACGATCCTCAGCGTCGGTTCCGACCATGCCCCGCACTCCTGTGCCGAGCGCCAAGGACCGTTCGGTTCACAGCCGGCCGGAATCGGTGCCGTCCAGACGTCCACCCGCTTGATGCTCGACGCCGCAGCGCGCGAGCAGATCAGCCTGGAACAGGTCGCCGAGGTGATGTCCACCGGCACCGCCAAGATCTATGGCCTGTACCCCCGCAAGGGCAGCCTTATGGCCGGTGCCGACGCCGATATCACCATCGTGGACATGGACCGCGGCTGGTCCATTGACGCGGCGACCTTGGCGACCAAGACTCCGCTGAGCCCGTGGATCGGGCGCACCGGCCGAGGCGTTCCGGTCGCGGCATTTCTGCGCGGCCGACTGGTGATGCAAGACGGCGAAGTTCGGGGGGCGCCGACGGGCCGCTTCGTACCACGGCCCCCCTCGGCCGGCGGCGCGAGCTAGGTCGGTGGGTATCGCAGCGGCTGGACACCGGTGTCGAAGATGTCGACGGAGACGGGATAGACCGGGATCTCCTGGTCGGCCCAGCTCTCCGGTCTGACATCGCCGTCGCCATAGGGACACAGCGAGAGCACCACAAGCAATGGGATCTCGGCGTAGAACTCGATGTAATCGCCAGCTTCGGCGTCGCCCATCGCACCCACGGTCTGACCTGTCGCGGGGTTCCAGGCTTTCTTGGAGTAGAGGTTGATGTTGTCGTGGATCTCCCGTTGCCCCAGTCCCAACATGCTCAGGCCCTGACGGAGGTTGTCGTAGCACGTGTTCGGATGCCTGCGGCTGAAGAGCTGCCAGTGGTGCGGGTTGCAATGCGCACCATGCGCGTGATGCTCGTGCAGGTGCAGTTCGCTGCTCTGTTCGCGAACCGTGTCGGCGATACAGGTGGCAAGCGGGCGACTACGCGGGGCGTTTCCCCAGATTCTGGTCAAGCGGCCCACCTGGTTGCCCTCGATGGCAATCTGCGCGCCAGAGGCGAAGTGTTCGGTGATGTCGTGCGCGTTGTAGAGGCACATGTCCAGGAGTTGGACGCGTTCGACCATGGTGAACCGGAATGCCTGGCCTGCTTCGACTCGAAATCCGTGGCCTTCGGCCCGGTTCAGCGTGATACCGGACACCGGCGTGAACGAGTCGCGTCTGCCGACCAGTTCGGCATAGAACTCCTGTGGCCAGGGCATGGTGAGCCCGAGCGCGCCCGGGTAGTGCAGGTCGGTCATGGCTGTGCCTCCAACAGCGTGCGGCCCGGTGTCTGTTCGCGAGTACCTGACTCGTTGAGGTACAACGACATATCCGGATAGGGCATGCCTGGGTAGGGCCAGCCGAGGGGTCGCTCCAGCACTTCGGACACCACTGTCTCGACTGCACGCGGCCGAAGATCACCGATCTGCCGCGGTGTCCTCGATCCGTCGACGTAAGGGCTTAAGACCAGCAACACCGTCACATCGATCTCGGCGTAGAGGGTGACTCGGTCCCCGGTCAAGGCGTCCGATGGCAGGATGACGAACCGCTGGGTTTCGGCTTCCACTGCGGTCTTTTGAAACAGGCAGACATTGTCGGTAATCCGGTGGGGCGGAATGCCGTAGGGCTTGGCCAGGTCGACGAACTGTTCCCAGGTGGTCGGCACCGAAGCGGCTCCGCCGCCTCGTCGCCAGATCTCGGGAGTGCCGCCACCGCCGAATACGAAGTGGTGAGGCACCGGTGGTCGACCGCGGCCGCGGACCGGTGAGACGCTGTCCTCCAGAACGGTCAGCAGCGGACGGAACCGGGCCATCTCGCCCCAGAGCCTGCTGTACCGGGTCAGGTAGAGGCCCTCGATGAGGCATCCGTCCTGTACCCACAGCCGCTCGTCGGTGTCCCGGGTGTTGAACGCCCAGAGGTTGACGATTTGCGGGCCCTCGAGCAGGCGGATGGTGATCGTCCGGCCGGCTTCGAGATCGACGGCCAGCCCTCGGCTGGCCGGAATCAGCTGCGGGCTCTGCATTTTCGAATCGCTCAGGCGTTGACGCAAGTCGACGTAGAACGACTTCTTCAGCGGCCTGGGATGAAGTGAAGCCGGCGGCCACCGCAGGCCGCCGAACCAGTTTTCGTGGTCGGTGTCCGTGCCGGGAACCCGGGTCCCTTCGTGCAGCACATCAACTCCCGTTCTACTGCTCATGGCCAACTCGACAGCACGATGATCTGTCGTCAAGACGGATGGCGGATTGCTCAGAGTGCTGAACCTGTTGTGGTCGACTGCCTTTCGGCTCCGATGCCATCAATGCGCCGCCTGGTAAAGCGTGTCCCGGTGAGAATACTCAGCGCAATCCGGGTGCACGTCAACCGGAATCCTCACCCGAGCCCCATTTCCGTTCTGCGGAAATGAATTCCGCCTTGTGGTTCAGACGCTACAAAGTCAGACTTGAGGTGTCAAGGCGTGCCGACGGCACCGACGGAAGTGGAGATGCCCGGATGGCGCACACGCCAGTGGTTCTCGGGGTTCTGGGTTGTGCCAGCCCACACCTGGCGGTCCGGTTCTTTGAGGTTCTGACCGCTCGGACCCCGGCTCGGCGCGACCAGGACCATTTCCACGTCCTCATCACCACGGGCCGCGATGACTCGCAACTGCGGTCCGTGCATCGATCCCGAGTTCTGTTGCGGGCCGCGGCCGGGCTCCGGGTCGCCGGCGCCAGCCTGTTGGTGATTCCCAGCGGGAGTGACGATCGGTGCCTTGACGACATCGAGAACGCTGTCGGCCTTCCTGTCCTGCCGTGGGTCGACGTCGCCGTGGCAGCTGCTCGACGCGTGGCCGGCCCCACCGCGATCGTCACCGGCGGCGCGAACTTCGACGCCGAGGCTTATCGACGCGGCTTCCAACGCGCGGGCGCTGCCTACCTGCTGCCACCGCCAGAACTTCTGGCGTTGCTGCACTCCTGCGATGACGCGCCGCCAGAGCGTGCCGCCACCCGGTTGATATCGGCATGTCACCAGCTGGGCAAGATGGGAGCGTCGAGCGTGCTGTTGGCGTGCGAGCAACTCGCGACGGTGGCCGAGCGAACGGCACTACCGCTGCCGGTGATCGACCCCTCGATTACGGCCGCGGAACGGATTTTGCAGCTGCGTCTTACCGACGCCCAACATCCGACCTGCGCCTAGGAGACTGCTGAATTAATCCCGCGTGGCGGGGCAGGTTGTGCTGGGGTTTTGGGGACAATTGGTGGGTGCAGGGTCGTTCCGATGATCAGCGTGAGTTGTTGGATGCGGAGTCGGTTGCCGGGCATTTGTTGAAGTCCGACAGCATGTTTGCGTTCTTGGCGGCACATCGCTCGCGGTTGTTTCCCGAGGAGATGTTCGCCGATCTATTTCCGTCGAGGCGGGGCCGACCAAGTGTGCCGGCCGAGAAGATGGTGGTCGAACGAGGTATTGCCTGGCTGACCCGTGGCAACCGCAAGCTGCGTTACCGCCGCGTGGCCAAGAACAATCACTGGCTACATCACCGCAGCGCGGCATTGAACCTGCGCCGCATGCTCACGATGGGCTTGACCCACACCGGCGCCACCTGGGCACTGGCCTGACATCGACCTCAACACGGGACTTGCCCACGTAAGCGACCGATGCCGCCGCTCAATACGGCGGGGTGACCCTCGAAACTGTCGACCTCCGGGTCTGACTTCAACCACGCGCCACAGAGCGCTCTGAGACACCCCGCCCCAACAAGCCACTAATTCAGCAGTCTCCTAGTGGGCCACGAACGGCACCTCGGCGCCCTCGGCCAGAACGACATAGAGCCGCCGCCACGGGTTGTCGTCGACCAGCCGCCATTGGTGACCGGAGCCGACGGTGTCCTCGGCCAGCAGCACGTCCCCGGGCGCCAGGGTGAACTCCTCGCCGTCACGGGTGGTGAATACCAGCGTCCCGGCGAGCGTCACGACGAGTTGGCGCGCCGGGGCGGTATGCCAGGCCAGCGTCCCGCCGCTGGCCGTCTCCTCCGCGGTGACGCGGGTCGACGACATTGACGCCGACACCAGGTCGGCGTTGCGCCCCGGCGCGAGATCGAGGCGGCCGATCTCGACGTGGGACTGCTGGTCGGCACCGGTGAACAAGCGCACGCAGCGAATCACTGGGCCCCCTTTCGTTCTGGTCGGTTGCAACGCTATCGACAGCCGCTGCGCTGTTCTAGGGTTGAACGCCATGACGGTTCCGCTCGGCGACACCGAGCCGTATTACGACCTCGGCGACTACCACCGTCCCGTCGACACCCGGTCGCCGCAGGCGCAGGTGTGGTTCGACCGTGGACTGGTGTGGGCGTATGCGTTCAACCACGAAGAGGCGATCACCTGCTTCGAGCGGGCGCTGGCCCTCGACGCCGACCTGGCGATCGCGCGGTGGGGCATCGCGTACGCGATCGGACCGAACTACAACAAGGGGTGGGAGGCCTTCGATCCCGTCGACCTGGCCGCCTCGCTGGCCCGGGCTCGGATGGAACTGGAGCTGGCAGCCAAGAGTCGCGGCAGCGTCGTCGAGCACGCGTTGATCGCGGCGCTGGCAGCCCGGTTCCCCACCGATGACCCCGACGACGCCGACGCGCTGGCCGCGGGCCACGTCGCTTATGCCGAGGCCATGACCGGGCTGGCGCGGACCTACCGCGATGACGTCGACGTGTTGGCGCTGGCCGCCGACGCGTTGGTGAACGTCACCGCATGGGCGTTGTGGGACACCGCAACCGGTGAACCGGCCCCGGGATCGCGGGTGGTCGAGGCCAAGGCACTCCTGGACGCGGCGCTGCGCACCGACGCCGGCCGCGCCCATCCCGGTGTGCTGCACCTCTACCTGCATGCGATGGAGATGTCGGCGCACCCCGAGGACGCGCTGCCGGCCGCCGACCTGCTGCGCGGGCTGGTGCCCGACGCCGGTCACCTGCAGCACATGCCGTCGCACATCGACGTGCTGTGCGGAAACTACCGAGATTCGGTGGTGGCCAACCAGGCCGCGGTGCGCGCCGACAGGCGGTTCGTCGAACACGTCGGGCCGCTGAACTTCTATTCGCTCTACCGCGCACACGATCTGCACTTCATCGTCTATTCGGCGATGTTCGCCGGGCAGTCGCAGATCGCGCTGCAAGCCGCCGACGAGCTGTCCGGACAGCTGACCCCCGAATTGCTGTCGATTGAGTCACCACCGATGGCCGACTGGCTGGAAGCCTTTGTGCCGCTTCGGGTGCACGTGCTGATCCGGTTCGGCCGCTGGGACGAACTGATCGCCGAGCCGCTGCCTGCCGATCCCGAAATGTATTCCAGCACAACGGCAACCATTCACTACGGACGCGGTGTCGCGCACGCCGCCGAGGGCCAGCTGGCGCAGGCCGTTGCCGAACGCGAGGCGTTCACCGCGGCCTATGCGAGAGTGCCGGAATCACGCTACCTGTTCAACAACACCAGCCGCGACATCCTTGCCGTCGCCGCGGCGATGCTCGATGGCGAAATCGCCTATCGCGAAGGTCATTTCGAGTCCGCGTTCGCGCACCTGCGGCGTGCGATCGCCCTTGACGACGCGTTACCGTATGACGAACCCTGGGGCTGGATGCAGCCGACGCGGCATGCCTACGGTGCGCTGCTGCTGGAACAGGGCCGCGTCGAGGAGGCGGCCGCGGTCTATGCCGCCGACCTCGGCCTGGACCCGACCCTGAGCAGGCCGTGCCAGCATCCCGGCAACGTGTGGAGCCTGCACGGCTACCACGAATGCCTGCAGAAACTCGGCCGCACCGAGGAAGCGGTGATCATCGGCCGCCAGCTCGAGTTGGCCAAGGCTCGCGCCGACGTCCCGATCCTGGCGTCGTGCCTGTGCCGGCTGGAGGTTGTCACCGGAGACTGCTGCCACTGAGGCAGTAATCTCGACAGGTGCACGACGGTCTCGGCCCTCCCTCACCGGTCATCCCGTCGCGCCGCGGCTGGCCGCACACGGTGCTGCAGTTCATCGCCTCGGCACCGGTGACGTTCGGCTGGCTGACCGTACTGTTCGTGACGACCGTCGCGCAGCACCTG
>JAEZIA010000018.1 GCA_023416315.1 Actinomycetes bacterium | reverse complement strand
GCTGATCGCCGCATCCGGGCTCCGGACGTCGTTGCAGGACATCGCCGATGCGGCAGGCATCCTGCCGGGCAGCCTCTATCACCACTTCGAGTCCAAAGAGGCGATCCTGGTCGAACTGCTCCGGCGGTACCACGACGATCTCGACCGGATCGCCGCGCAGGCCGAGGCTCGCCTCGACGATCCGGGACCGATGTCGGCGTTCGACCGCCTCGTCGACCTCGGTTCGGCGATCGCGCAATGCGCGGTGACCCACCGGGCCGCATTGCAGATGACGTTCTACGAGTTCCCGTCCCCGGATCCGGACCTGACCGCCCTCGCCGGGCAACGGCCGACCGCGATCCTGCAGGCAGCGCTGCAGACGTTGCGGGCGGCAGGGTGGAGCGGCTATCTCGGGTCAGAGGTCGACATCGCGACCCGCGCCGACCGATTCGTGCAGACCATGCTGCACGTCGGTCTCGACGTCATCCGCAACAATGCCGGCGCCGACAAGGTCGCCGCATTGCTCTGCACGATCCTGCTGAAGGGACTGGCCGCCCACCCCGTCAGCGACGCCGACCTCGACGCGTCCGCCGCCTACCGCGCGGCCGATGCGGTGGTGCGGTCCTGGCAGGAGCCGGACGAGCCGACGGACGACGCGAGCCGGATCAGGGCGGTCGCCAGGGCGGAGTTCGGCCGCAAAGGCTACGAGTTCACCTCGATCAGGGACATTGCGGCCGCGACCGGGCTGGGGACCGGAACGGTGTATCGGCTAATCGGCTCCAAAGACCAACTGCTGACCGACATCATGCGCACCTTCGGGGAGAAGATGGAGCCCGGGTGGACGGGGGTGCTGGGCTCGGACTCCTCACCGCTGGAGAAGCTCGATGCGGTGTCCTGGATCCACACCAATGTGCTGGCGAGATTCGGTGCCGAGTTCCGTATCCAGCTGGCCTGGATGCGGCAGTCGCCGCCGGACACCACGGACCCCGGTTGGTTGTTCTCGACGCGGGTGGGACAGATGAAATCCCTTCTGGCCGAGGGTCTGCGGTCCGGTGAGATCGCCATTGACAGTTCGTCCGACGAGATGCTGGCCCGCGCCGTCATCGAGGTCGGCTGGATTCCGGAGAACATCCTGGCCTCGCTCGGGCCCCGTGCGTCACACATCCTCGTCCGCGACACCTCGCTGCGGGGTGTGGTGACCCGCCGCGGCTGAGTCGGATCACCCGACGATCATCGGCAGCGAACCCCACCCTCGGACACTGGACGTATGCGCCATCGCGGCGTTCTCGAGGTCGACCTCCCATTCCGGCCAGCGCCGCAGCATCTCCTCGAGGACCACCCGGGCCTGCATCCGCGCCAGTGACGAACCGAGGCAGAAGTGCAGCCCCTGCCCGAACGACAGGTGACCGCCGGTGCGATGGATGTCGAACTCCTCGCCGCGCGGATAGTGACGCTCGTCGCGGTTGGCCGAACCGTTGAGCAGCAACATGATCGAGCCCTCCGGGATGCGCTGGCCGTGGCATTCGGTGTCGCGGGCGACGTAGCGCGCCTGCACCGGTGACGGGGCCTGGTAACGCAACACCTCCTCGATCGCACCGGGGATCAGCGAGTGGTCGGCGACGAGCTCGCGGCGCTGATCGGGGTGCTGTGCCAGCGTCTGGGCGATGAAGCCGATCAGGCGGGTGGTGGTTTCGTTGCCCGCGCCCGCGATCATGCTGGTGTAGGTGAGCACTTCGAGGCGGGTCAGCGGCCGCAGCTGACCGTCCTCTTCGACCTCCGCATTGAGCAGCTGGGTCATCAGGTCGTCGGACGGGTGCTCGGCCCGCCATTCGATGTAGTCGGCGAACAGCTGGTAGGCGTTTTCGAACGCGCTGGCCGAAACCGACTGGAACGCGCCGTCTTTCAGCCCGATCTCGGCGTTCGTGCTATCCCGGATGTGCTGCTGGCCCTCTTCGGGGATGCCGAGCAGGTAGCCGATGGTCCGCATCGGGATCAGCGCGCCGAAATCGGTGATCACGTCGAACTGTGTGGCGCCGGCGAGCGCATCGAGGGCGCGGACGCAGAACCCGCGGACCAGGTCTTCGATGGCTTCCATCCGGCGCGGGGTGAAGACCTTGGACAGCAGTCGCCGGTGCAGGTCGTGCAGCGGCGGGTCCTCGAAGAGGATCACCCCCGGAGGTACTTCCAGGCCGCTCATGATCACGTCGATGGTGGTGCCACGCCCGGATCGGTAGGTCTCCCAGTTGTGCAACTCGCGGGACACGTCGTCGTAACGGCTCAACGCGACAAAGTTGTACTTCTCGTTGTGATAGAGCGGGGCTTCGTCCCGCATCCGCTTCCAGATCGGATACGGGTCGTCGTCGATCGCGAAATCGAAGGGGTCGTAGTACAGGTCGAGTGCATTCGCGCCGGTCATTCGTTGCTCCAATCGATCAGCGTGCCGTGGCAGGGTGATGGGCAGGTCCAGTGAGCTCAGCAGCCCGGCGGGTGCACCGACCACGTAGGGAATCGCGTTGACCACCCGCATCGCGGTCGCGGTCATCGCGGCATGGCCGGCGCCGTGCCCTTCGGCGGCACCGACGTTCATCGCGCAGTGGATGTCGGGGTCGCCGACGATGTCGACGTGATAGGCCGCGTCGAACTCCGAGGCCGGCCAGTCGGGGGCGACGTGACGCGCCATCCGGATGATGTGTTCGACGACGATGGCCTCGCTGCCGTCGACCACACCGGCCGCCCTAGTGCTGACCGCCCCGCAGGTACCTGCCGGGATCGTGCCGAACGCCACCTCGATGTCACGGTCGGTGAGCCGCCGGTCCAGGGTGCCGCGAACCTCCTCGACGTCGACGCCCAGGCCCGCGGCGATCAGGTGAATCGGTGCCCGCCAGGCCATCTCGATGAAGCCGGGGGTTTTGAGCAGCGGTTCGAAATCGAGCGGATGGCCGAAACCCATCCCGTTCATCATCACGTCCGCGACGGGATAGTGGTCGTTCAGCGCCACCTCGGTGACCGTGACGGTCCGGATCTTCTTCGACTGTGTCGACATCAGCAGGGCCAGCTGATTGGATGCGAATCCGGGGAAGATCCCCGATGCGTAGAACGACGCGTCCCCCGCCGTTGCGGCCTGTGCCAGTTGGTCGCGCCACTCCGGCGAGAAGTACGCGGGCGGGTACACCAGGCTCGTCGACGATGTCGCCACCACGTTGATGCCGGCCGCGAGCAGCTTCAGGTAGTCGGGTACCGCACCGGCGTCGCGGTCCGGCCCGCTGGCGGTGTAGACCACACAATCAGGTTGCAGCGCAATGAGTTCGGCGGCGTCGTTGGTGGCGGTTACGCCCATCGGCTCGCCGCCGGCCAGCTCCCCCGCATCCTTGCCGACCTTGGCGTCCGAATGCACCCAGACGCCGACCAGATCCAGGTCGGGCCGGCCCCGGATCGCGTCGATGGCGATCGAGCCCACCCCACCGGTCGCCCACACGACAGTTCTCAGCGTCACCGTGTCTCCTGCGCACTCGGGCTCACCGCGGCGGCACGTTCCAGACCGAGGCCGCAGTGTGAACATCGGTGCCACCCTAACCTAAATTTTGTTCCCCTCTGTCTCACTTTGGCCGCTTCCTTGACCATGTCGACGGACGACTGTTACGTTCCGGATCAAACCTTAGGTTTTGGAGGCAGGGATGGCTGATCAGTACCGCGTTGTCGTCTGGTCCACCGGGGGCATCGGGTCGATCGCGATCCGCGCCATCCACGAGCGCCCCAACCTCGACCTGGTTGGCGTCTGGGTGCACTCGCCGGAGAAGGACGGCCGCGATGCCGGCGAACTCGCCAACGGGGAGCCGATCGGCCTGCCCGTCACCACCGACGCCGACGCGTTGATCGCGCTGAAGCCGGACTGCGTGGTCTATGGGGCCAGTGGGCCGGAACGCGACGCCGGCCATATCCCCGATTACGTCAAGCTGCTGAACGCCGGCATCAACGTGGTGACGACGAGCACCACCCGGCTGGTCAACCCACACACCTACGAACCGGCCGAGTGGCGTGATCAGTTGGTGGCCGCCGCCAAGCAGGGCCAGGCGACGCTCTATGCCTCCGGGATCGAGCCCGGGTTCGCCGCCGACTATCTGCCGCTCGTGCTCTCGACGCAGTCATCGCAGATCGAGAAGATCCACGCCTACGAGATCGGTCTGTACGACGACTACGGAGTGCCGGACATCATGAGCGACGCGCTGGGATTCGGCCAGCCGCTGGACTACACACCGTGGATCAGTTTCCCCGGTGCCATCGCCGGTGAATGGCACGGCCAGATGCGCATGATGGCCGAAGCACTCGGTGTCGAAATTCAAGAGGTGCGTGAGACGTTCGACCGTGCGGTGACCGAGCGAACGCTCGAGGTTGCGATGGGCACCGTCGAGGCGGGCACCTGTGGCGCACTGCGGATGCAGGCAATCGGCATCGTCGACGGCAAGGAAGCGATCGTCATCGAGCACGTCACCCGGCTGGCTCCCGACGTCGCTCCGCATTGGCCGACGCTGCCGAACGCGCTGGGCTATCGCGTCGTCATCACTGGAACACCAGATATCGACTGCAGTTTCGACGTGACGCTGCGCGACCACAAGAAGGCCGGTATCGAGTCGATGACCTCCGGCGCCGGCGCGATGGTCGCCACCGCGATGCGCGTGGTCAACGCGATTCCCTACGTCGTCGACGCCCAGCCCGGCCTGGTGAGTTCGGTGGACCTGCCGCTGACCATCCCCCGCCAGGCGTTCAATCCTGCGTAGTCCAGCGCGACAGCAACTCGGCCGCTTCCCTACTGAGCTGCGCGACCACGTCGGCGGCCGAGCGCACCGCGGTCAGTGCCCCGACTCCTTGCCCGGCGTTGATGGGTGCCACGGTGAAGTCCTCGGCAGCGATCGCCGCCGCCAACCTGTCAGACGCAGCGCGGTCGAGTGCGTCCTCGCCGCCGTCCCAGCGGTCGCTGAAGTCGTTGCGCAGCACGCGTTCCGGCAGCGACGGCGGCCACGGGTAGCCTAGTGCGAGGTCGAACACCCGGGTGGTCACGGTGTCACCGCCCGTGGCGGCGAGCAGTTGCTCCCGTGTCGTGTCCGACAGCAGCGACTCGGTGCATGCGGTGAACGCGGTGCCCACCCATGCCGCCGACGCACCGGCGGCGAGGACGGCCGCCAGCCCACGCCCGGACGAGATGCCCCCGCCGGCCAGCACCGGAACAGTGAGCTGGTTGAGCAGGTCGGTGAGCAACGGCAGGGTGCCGATCAACGGCTGACCGTGGCCACCGCCCTCGGCGCCGCGGGCGATCACCACGTCGACACCGGCGTCAACCGCGCGCCGCGCGGTGAGCAGGTCTGGAACCTGCGCGGCGGCGAGCACACCCGCGTCGTGTGCGCGCCGCACCCAGTTCCACTGCTCGCCGAAGCTGACGCTGAGCAGCGTGGGGTGGGCGGCCAGCGCCGTGTCGATCAGGTCCGGCTGAGCGGCCGTCACCCACTCCACCAGACCAATACCGAAGGGCCGGTTCAGGTTTGCCACGTGCGGAAGCTCCGCCTTGAGTTTGGCCGTGGTGGCCGAACTGCCCATGCCGATCATGCCGAGGCCGCCGGCGCGGGAGACCGCCGCCGCCAGCGCACCACCGGCGGCGCCGCCCATCGGGGCGTTGACGATCGGCACGTCGATACCGATCGACCGCGACCAGTCCGTCGACAACATCGCGCCCTCCTCACACATAGCGGTTGCGGCCGGCCAGCACGCCCAGCACGATCTGCACCACGTAGACGCCCAACACCATGATGAATGGGACGGTCCAGGCGCCGGTCACATCGTGGAGCGTGCCGAACAGGAACGGGCCGATGCCGGCCAGCAGATAGCCGAAGCCTTGGGTCATCGCCGAGAGTTGCACGGTGTCCTCGGGCGTGCGTGACCGCAACGCAATCACGGTCAGCGCCAACGAGAACACGCTCATCCCGATGCCGACCAGCACGCTCCACAGCAGGGGGCTGAAGTCTGGAGCGACCAGCAGTCCGACGACACCGACGAAGCCCGTGACACCCAGCGCGGCGATCCAGCCGCTCTGGTTCGCCGACCGCGCCGCCATCGGCGCGAGGATCAGGCTTATCGGTACGGCGATCAACGAGAGCAGCCCGACCAGCAGGCCCGCGGCGGTCTTGCTGACGCCGCTGTCGATGAATACCTCGGGCAGCCAGCCCATCATGATGTACGCGAGCATCGACTGCGTTCCGAAGAACAGCGTCACGGTCCACGCCAACTTATTTCGCAGCAGCGACCGCCGCCCGCCGGCTTCAGTCGTGCTGTCGGGGTTCTCGACGCGGCGCGATGCGATCAGCCAGAACACCAGCGCGATGAGGGCCAGCACTGACCAGGCGCCCAGCGCCGGCCGCCAGCCGCCATAGATGTTCGCCAGCGGCGGGGTGACGGCCGAGCCCAGCGCGCCGCCGCCCTGCAGTGCCGCGGTGTAGATGCCGGTCATCAGCCCGAGGCGAGCGGGAAACGATTGCTTGATCACCACCGGGATCAGGACGTTGATGACGGCGATCCCGGCTGTCGCCACCAGGGTTCCACCGATCACCACGAACGGCCCGTCGAGCACCCGGACCAGTAGCCCGACGATCAACGTGCCCAACGCGAGGCTGATCGACCGGCCGAGCCCGAACCGGCGGGACAGCGCCGCCGAGGCCAAACCCGCGCCGGCGAAGCA
>JAEZIA010000435.1 GCA_023416315.1 Actinomycetes bacterium | reverse complement strand
CCCCGTTCGGCGCGCGGTTCGTCACCGGGGACCAGGGGCTTGGGCACGTCGTGCTTCCGGCGATGGACGCACCCGGTCTGTTCGACTTCTACACCGAGGTGCTGGGTTTCGTGTCGCGAGGCGCGTTCCGCGTGCCGCTGCCCAAGGAATTCGGTCCGATCCGGATCCGCTTCCTCGGGATCAACGAACGGCATCACAGCCTGGCGATCGCTCCGGCGATGCATCAACGCCATCCCGGCCTGATCCACATGATGGTGGAGGTCGACAGCCTCGACACTGTCGGCGAGGCACTCGACCGCATCGCCGCCGGAGAATTCCAGCTGTCGTCCACCCTCGGCAGGCACACCAACGACAAGATGGTCTCCTTCTACGTCCGCGCCCCGGGCGATTGGGACATCGAGTTCGGCACCGGCGGCCTGCGCGTTGACGAAAATCACTACACGGCTGAGGAAATCACCGCCGACAGTTACTGGGGCCACAAGTGGGTCGGCGATTTACCCGCCGCGATGCGGCCCTGACATGAACGCGGACGTCCGTCCGGTCCCGGCCGCCTCGGTGGCGAACTGGGACCACGAGGCCGACGTCGTGATCGCGGGATACGGTGTGGCCGGCGCCGCCGCGGCGGTGGAGGCTGCCGGTGCCGGTGCCGACGTCCTGGTGCTCGAGCGGGCCGGCGCGTGGGGCGGCGCTGCCGCGCTGGCTGGTGGATTCATCTACCTCGGCGGTGGCACCGCCCTGCAAAACGCCTGCGGCTTCAGCGATTCCGTCGACAACATGGCGGCCTATCTCACCGCCGCGATGGGCCCGGGCGCCGATGCGGACCGCATCGCCGACTATTGCGCGGGTAGTGTGGCTCACTTCGACTGGCTGGTCGAGTGTGGCGTGCCATTCAAACCGGAGTTCTTTGGCGAGCCGGGCTGGGAACCACTTGGTGACCAGGGGCTGATGTACAGCGGTGGCGAGGACTCCCACCCGTTCAACACGATCGCCGAACCGGCACCGCGCGGACACGTGCCGCAGATGCAGAACAAGAAACAGGGCCAGGCCAGCGCTGGATTCATGCTGATGAAACCGTTGGTGGAGACCGCCACCGAGCGAGGTGTGCGGGCGCTCTACGACATGCGGGTGCAATCCCTCGTCGTGGAATCCGACGGCCGGGTTGCCGGAATCACCGCGCGCCAGTATGGCATTGACGTCACCATCCGGGCCCGGCGCGGCGTGGTGCTCGGTACCGGCAGCTTTGCCTACAACGAGTCGATGATGGCCCGATTCACACCGCGGATCGCGGGGCGCCCCATCTCCGCGGTGGAGCAGCATGACGGTCAGGGCATTCGAATGGCCCAGGCGTTGGGCGCCGACCTTGCCCACATGGACGCCACCGAGGTGGCGTTCGTGGTCGATCCACAACAATTGGTGCGCGGCATCCTGGTCAATGCGCGCGGTCAGCGGTATGTCGCCGAGGACACCTATCCGGGTCGCGCCGGTCAGCTCACGCTGTATCACCAGAACGACACTGCCTACCTGATCCTCGACGACGACGCGCAGGAGCAGGCGCTGGCGTCCCAGACGCCGAAACTCATTCTGCGCAAGCCAAAGTGGGTGTGCGAGACGATCGCCGAACTCGAGGCCGAGGTGGGCTTCCCCCACGGGAGCCTGCAGGACACGGTGGCCCGCTACAACGAAGGCGCCGCCCGTGGTGAAGATCCGGTGTTGGGAAAGAAAGCTCGATGGCTGCGTCCGATCGGCAGCCCGGTCGGCGCCATCGATCTGCGGAACGCCACCGGCGGGTTTCCGCTCGGCGGCCTGCGCACCAGCCTGGACGCCGAGGTGTTGCATGTCAGCGGCGAGCCGATCCCGGGCTTGTATGCCGCCGGGCGCTGCACCGCGGGCCTGGCGGCCTGGGGCTACGCCAGCGGTATCTCGTTGGGCGACGGCAGCTTCTATGGTCGTCGCGCCGGTCGTTCCGCCGCTCGGGGCTAACCCGGGTCTACCGTTGGGTGCTGCCCGCATCCACGGGCAGACTGACCGAGGTGATGTAGCGCGCTTCGTCGGAGGCCAGGAACAGGCTGGCGTTGGCGACGTCCACCGGTTCGACCCACGGCACCGCAAGCAGGTTCATCCGTACCGCGGCTTCGGCGAACTCCTCGTGCGTCGGGGCCCGGTCCAGGTCGGGGCGAAACGCGCTGCGGACCACGTCGTTCTGGATCAGTGGGGTATCGACGTTGGTGGGATGCACCGAGTTGACCCGAATGTTGTG
Source organism: Actinomycetes bacterium (assembly GCA_023416315.1). Classification (GTDB taxonomy): domain Bacteria; phylum Actinomycetota; class Actinomycetes; order Mycobacteriales; family Mycobacteriaceae; genus Mycobacterium. The sequence continues at coordinate 546 of JAEZIA010000435.1, read as the reverse complement.
CGGTGCCAGATCGATTGCGAGGCTGCGCATCAGCCCGACGACGCCGTGTTTGGCGGCGGTGTAGTGGGCCACCCCGATCAGGCCCCGGAGTCCGGCGATCGAGCTCACGATGACGATCGAGCCGGCCCCGCGGTCGATCTGGTGCGGTATGGCGGCCGTACAGGTGTGCCAGACGCCGGTGAGGTTGACGTCCAGCATCGTGCGCCACCCGACCTCGTCCATCTCGATGGCCGGGGCGCGGGAGGTGATTCCCGCTGTGGCACAGACGATATCGATGCCATCGAATCGCTCGGCACCGCGATCGGCCGCCGCGCGCATGGCGTCCAGGTCGCGCACGTCGGCGATCTCGGTGGTGATCCGGCCACCGGCCTGCTCGACCAGCGTCACCGTCTGGCGCAGGTCCTCCGCTGTGCTGGGTGGCACTCGCACCGATTCGATGGGTCCGCAGATGTCGACGGCGATGATCGCCGCGCCCTCCTGCGCGAAACGCACCGCCTGCGCACGCCCGATGCCGCGGGCGGCGCCGGTGATGAACGCGGTCTTGCC
>JAEZIA010000410.1 GCA_023416315.1 Actinomycetes bacterium | reverse complement strand
ACATCTGGCCGTTCACCGAGTTCCACGGCTTGTCCTTGAGGAACGCCGAGATTGTCTCGTAGTTGGGCACCAACGCGGTGTTGACCGGGGCGACGTCGCCGGCGTAGATCAGCCGCAGCGTCGCGTCGCCGGACGCCGAGACGCCGTCGTACTGGCCGGTGCGCATGAGCTGCAGCATTTCGTCGGAGGTGTTGCCGATCTTGACGTTGACCTTGCAGCCGGTCTTCTGCTCGAACGGATGCACCCAGTCGACCTTCGGGTCGTTGGAGCCGTCCTCGGCATAGCCCGGCCACGCGATCAGGTTGAGTTGTCCCTCGCCCTGGCCGAGCGCCGAGAGCGGTTCCATCTTCGGCGGTGCGGTGGTGCCGCCGCCACCGCTGTCGGTGGAGCTCGAACAGGCGGCGACCAGTGCGGCGCACACGGCCAGCGTGACGCCGAGGCGGCGGGTGGTGGTTCTCATGGCGAGCTCCTCGGTTAGGCGGACAGGGATCGGACGGCGCTGTCTGGCCAGGCCAGGACGACGGTCGCGCCGTGGGCGATGTCGGTGGAGGCCTCGGCCGACAGCAGCGTTGCCGTCAACCGGACACCGGAGGCGTCGGCGGCCACCCGGGTGATTGGCCCGGCATAGACCACTTCGGCGACTTGGGCTGTGACACTGCGCATTCCGGTCGGAACGGGCCCGTCGGCGGGTACCAGGACGATGCGCTCGGGGCGGATCGCCACGGTGCCGGCCTGCCCGACGAGCGCTTCAGCCGTCGCGCCGTCGACCACATTGGAGGTGCCGACGAAGTCGGCGACGAAGCGGTTGGCGGGGTTCTCGTACACCTCACGCGCCGCGCCGACCTGCTCGATGCGGCCGTCGTTGAACACCGCGAGCCGGTCGCACAGCGTGAGCGCCTCGTCCTGGTCGTGGGTGACGATCACGAACGTGATGCCGACCTCACGCTGAATTGCCTTGAGCTCCACCTGCATCTGCTCGCGCAGCTTGAGGTCCAGCGCGCCGAGCGGCTCGTCGAGCAGCAGCACCTTGGGCCGGCCCACCAGTGCACGGGCCAGGGCGACCCGCTGCTGCTGACCGCCGGAAAGCTGTGCGGGCTTGCGGGCGGCGTGCCCGGACAGCCGGACCATCTCCAGCGCCGCCCCGGTGCGTTCGCGGCGCTCGGCCTTGGGCACCCCTTTGACCTTGAGCCCGTATTCGACGTTCTGGGCGACCGTCATGTGCGGGAACAGCGCGTAATCCTGGAAGACGGTGTTGGTGTCGCGCTTGGCCGGCGGCAGCGCGGTGACGTCGATGCCACCGAGGTGAACGGTTCCTGCGGTCGGCTGTTCGAAGCCGGCGATCATCCGCAGCACCGTGGTCTTGCCCGAACCCGACGGCCCGAGGATCGCGAAGAGTTCACCGTCGGCGACGGACAGGTCCGCACCCTCGACGGCGGTCACCTCACCGAAGACCTTCCGCACGCCGCGCAACTCGATCTGGGGTGCGGCAGACGGGACCGGCGGCATGGGTGGATCGTACGGATTGAGTTGTGAAGTCGCAGCGTCATCACCGATTCGCCGGTCGCGGCACGTCTAGGCGACCGGATTCGCGACCACGCGAGGCTGATGCAGATGTGACCAGTGTCGTAGATGGGGATGCTGAGGTAGTTGTCATATTCTGAGGCGCGTGTCCGTGACGCGCCGCGAAGTGCTGAAACTGGCCGCCGTCACCCCGGCCGCGCTGGGTCTGGGAACTCTGGCGTCGAATCTTGCCCCGGCCACCGCGACCGCCGCGCCTCTGGGCGTGCTGCTGGACTACGCCGCCGGCGTCATCAGCGCCACCGACTTGAAGGCGTCCGGCGCCCTCGGCGCCATCCGATACGTCTCGGATCGGCGCCCGGGCGGAGATTGGATGCTGGGCAAGCCCATTGCGCTCGACGAAGCCCGCGACCTTTATCAGGCCGGCTTGAAGATCGTGTCCAACTACCAGTTCGGCAAGCAGGACACCGCCGACTGGCTGGGCGGCCAGCAGGCCGGCTTGATGCACGCCAAACGGGGCTGGCAGCTGCACACCGCGGCGGGCGGGCCGGTCGCCGCACCGATCTATGTGTCCATCGACGACGACCCCACCTATGACCAGTACAAGACCCAGGTGGCGCCGTACCTGCGGGCCTGGGAGTCGGTGATCGGCCATCAGCGCGTCGGCGTGTACGCCAACTCCAAGACCATCGACTGGGCGCTGCAGGACGGGCTCGGCTCGTGGTTCTGGCAGCACAACTGGGGTTCGCCGAAGGGCTATACGCACCCGGCCGCACATCTGCACCAGGTGGAGATCGACAAACGCAAGGTCGCCGGCGTCGGCGTGGACGTCAACCACATCCTCAAGCCCCAATTCGGCCAGTGGGACTGAATCACAGCGCAAAACTTACCGACTAGTAAGGATTTGCCAGCAAACTCAGCGGCGCCATTTTGGTGAACAATTGTGGACTGAAAAACCGAGCAAGTGCTTGGGCGGGCCGCGCGGTCCGCGACGGGCGGCCCGGAAATCACAGGTAACGATTCGATAACAATCGTGCTTTGAACAGCACTGTTGTGCCTACTCGACCGTAACCACCTACATGCAGGACGTTTGTCCCGGAAGCTCTGGATGCCCGTCCGGCGCGGTGTTACCCATCGTGCTGTTACCCGTCCGTAGAACTCGTCAGTAACCAATCTTCGACGAAAAATGGTGCGCCTTCTTATGACACTCTTAGTGCAGCCGGGTTGTCCGCCGGCGCCCGCGCAGGGGGGACCGCGCGGAGGCCGTGATTCGACGGGGAATCGCCCACACCGACATACGAAACGAAGCCGCGACGACCGCGACGACGAGCACTACAGGAGATACACAAGGTGACGATCCACGAGCACGACAGGCTGTCCACGGGCGACGGGGCCTGGCGCGGAGGCGCCAAGGAGACCACCACGCACGCGCTGGTCGACCGTCTCAACGCCGGTGAGCCGTATGCCGTCGCCTTCGGCGGACAGGGCAGCGCCTGGCTGGAGACCCTGGAAGAGCTGGTCACCTCGGCCGGCATCGAGTCCGAGCTGGCGACCCTGGCCGGGGAGGCTGAGCTGCTGCTCGAGCCCGTCGCCGACGAATTGGTGGTGGTCCGTCCGATCGGCTTCGAGCCGCTGCGCTGGGTCCGCGCGCTGGCCGCTGAGGAAGCGGTGCCGTCGGCCAAGCAGCTGACCTCGGCGGCGGTGTCGGTTCCCGGCGTGCTGCTGACCCAGATTGCCGCCATCCGCGCCCTGGCCCGCCAGGGCATGGATCTGGCCGCCGCCCCGCCGGTCGCCGTCGCCGGTCACTCGCAGGGTGTGCTGGCCGTGGAGGCGGTGCGTGCCGCCGGTGCCAACGACGTCCAGCTGCTGGCCCTGGCCCAGTTGATCGGCGCCGCGGGCACCTTGGTGGCCCGTCGCCGCGGGATTTCGGTCCTCGGTGACCGCCCGCCGATGGTCTCGGTGACCAACGCCGACCCGGAGCGCATCTACGACCTGCTTGAAGAGTTTGCTCAGGACGTCCGCACCGTCTTGCCGCCGGTGCTCTCGATCCGCAACGGCCGGCGCTCGGTCGTGATCACCGGAACCCCCGAACAGCTGTCTCGATTCGAGCTCTACTGCGAGCAGATCGCCGACGCCGAGGCGGCCGACCGCAAGAACAAGAACCGCGGTGGCGCCGTGTTCGCGCCCGTCTTCGATCCGGTCCAGGTCGAGGTCGGCTTCCACACGCCCCGACTTGCCGACGGCATCGACATCGTCGGCCGCTGGGCCGCCGCGGTCGGCCTGGACGTCGAGCTGGCCCGCGCGCTGACCGACGCGATTCTGGTCCAGCAGGTGGACTGGGTCGAGGAGGTCACCGCCCTCGGAGACGCGGGTGCCCGGTGGATCCTGGACCTCGGCCCCGGCGACATCCTCACCCGGCTCACCGCGCCGGTGATCCGCGGCCTCGGCATCGGCATCGTGCCTGCCGCCACCCGCGGTGGCCAGCGCAACCTGTTCACCGTCGGCGCGGTCCCCGAGGTCGCCAAGCCGTGGTCGAGCTATGCCCCCTCGGTGGTCACCCTGCCCGACGGCTCGGTGAAGCTGTCGACGAAGTTCACCCGGCTCACCGGCCGTTCGCCGATCCTGTTGGCGGGCATGACGCCGACGACCGTCGACGCCAAGATCGTCGCCGCCGCGGCCAACGCCGGGCACTGGGCCGAGCTGGCCGGTGGCGGCCAGGTCACCGAAGCCATCTTCGACAAGCGCATCGCCGAACTCGAGACGTTGCTGGAGCCGGGCCGCGCGATCCAGTTCAACTCGCTGTTCCTCGACCCCTATCTGTGGAAGCTGCAGCTGGGCGGTAAGCGCCTGGTGCAGAAGGCACGTCAGTCCGGGGCGCCGATCGACGGTGTCGTGGTCAGCGCCGGCATTCCGGAGCTCGAGGAAGCCGTCGATCTGATCGACGAGCTGAACACCGTCGGCATCGCGCACGTGGTGTTCAAGCCGGGCACGGTCGAGCAGATCCGGTCGGTCATCCGGATCGCCGCCGAGGTGCCCACCAAGCCGGTCATCGTGCACATCGAGGGCGGTCGCGCCGGTGGCCACCACTCCTGGGAAGACCTCGATGACCTGCTGCTGACCACGTACTCGGAACTGCGTGGCCGTGCCAACATCACGGTCTGCGTCGGTGGTGGTATCGGTACGCCGGAGCGCGCCGCGGAGTACCTGTCCGGCCGGTGGTCGGCGGTGTACGGCTATCCGCTGATGCCGGTCGACGGCATCCTGGTCGGCACCGCCGCGATGGCCTGCCTGGAGGCCACCACGTCGCCTGCCGTCAAGCAGCTGCTGGTCGACACCGTGGGCACCGATCACTGGGTCGGGGCCGGAAAAGCCGTGAACGGCATGGCTTCCGGGCGCAGCCAGCTCGGCGCCGACATCCACGAGATCGACAATGCCGCTTCTCGTTGCGGCCGTCTGCTCGACGAGGTCGCCGGTGACGCCGACGCTGTCGCCGAGCGCCGCGACGAGATCATCGCCGCGATGGCCGTCACCGCCAAGCCGTACTTCGGCGACGTCGGCGAGATGACCTACCTGCAGTGGCTGCAGCGTTTCGTCGAATTGTCCATCGGGGACGGCGATTCCACCGCCGACACCAAGACCGACGACTCGCCGTGGCTCGACATCACCTGGCGCGACCGCTTCGCCGAGATGCTGCAGCGCGCCGAGGCCCGGCTCAACGTGAAGGACACCGGTCCGATCGAGACGCTGTTCGACGCGTCCTCGGCCGACGGCGAGTGGCTGCTGGAGAACCCCGACCAGGCGCTGCAGGCGCTGCTGGAGCGCTACCCCGACGCCGGTGAGGTGCTGCTGCATCCGGCCGACGTGCCGTTCTTCATCCAGCTGTGCAAGACGCTGGGCAAGCCGGTCAACTTCGTGCCGGTCATCGATAAGGACGTGCGGCGCTGGTGGCGCAGCGACTCGCTGTGGCAGGCCCACGATGCCCGCTATACCGCCGATCAGGTCTGCATCATTCCCGGCACCCAGGCCGTCGCCGGCATCACCCGGGTGGACGAACCGGTCGGCGAACTGCTCGACCGGTTCGAGCAGGAGATCGTCGACCGCGTGCTGGCCGCAGGCGCCGAGCCGACGCCGGTGGTGTCGCGCCGCCAGGCCCGCGCCGACGTCAGCGGACCGCTGGCCGTGGTGCTCGATTCACCCGACGTGCTGTGGGCCGGGCGCACCGCGATCAACCCGGTGCACCGCATCGGCGCGCCCGGTGAGTGGCAGGTCAACGACGTGCCCGGCAAGCCGAGTGCGACGCACCCGAACACCGGGGCGCGGCTGGAGTTGTCCGGGGACGGAAGCGTGACGCTGAGCGTGCCGCTGTCCGACATCTGGATCGACATCCGTTTCACGCTGCCGTCGTCCACCGTCGACGGCGGCGCCCCGATCGTCACCGTCGAGGACGCCGCGAAGGCGATGCGTTCGGTGCTGGCGATCGCCGCCGGTGTCGACGGGCCCGACGCGCTGCCCCCGGTGCGCGACAACAGCGCGACCGTGACCGTCGAATGGGACCCGCAGAAGGTCGCCGACCACACCGGCGTCACCGCCACGTTCGGCGCCCCGCTGGCGCCGGGCCTGACCCTGGTGCCCGACGCGCTGGTCGGCCTGTGCTGGCCGGCGGTGTTCTCGGCGATCGGGTCGGCCGTCACCGACGACGGTTTCCCCGTCGTCGAGGGCCTGCTGAGCCTGGTTCACCTGGACCACGCCGCCCATCTGCTGGCCAAGCTGCCCGCGGAGAAGTCCAAATTGACCGTCACCGCGACGGCTCTGCCCGCCACCGACACCGAGGTCGGCCGGGTCGTCCCGGTCGAGGTGTCCATCGCCGACACCGACGGGACCGTGCTGGCGACCCTCGGGGAGCGGTTCGCGATCCGCGGCCGTACCGGTGCCGCCGAGCTGGCCGACCCGCCGCGGGCCGGCGGAGCCATCACCGACAACGCCACGGACACGCCGCGGCGCCGTCGCCGCGACGTCGTCGTCACCGCCCCGGTGGACATGAGCGCGTTCGCCGTGGTCTCCGGTGACCACAACCCGATCCACACCGACCGCACCGCGGCGCTGCTGGCCGGGCTGAAAACGCCCATCGTGCACGGCATGTGGCTGTCGGCGGCGGCGCAGCACGCCGTCACCGCCACCGACGGCCGGGCCACCCCGCCCGCACGGCTGGTCGGCTGGACCTCCCGGTTCCTGGGGATGGTGCTGCCCGGTGACGAGATCGAGTTCCGGGTCGACCGCGTCGGCATCGACCGCGGCGCGGAGATCGTCGAGGTCACCGCCAAGGTCGGCGGCGAGCTGGTGATGGCCGCGACCGCGCAGCTGGCCGCGCCGAAGACCGTGTACGCGTTCCCGGGCCAGGGCATCCAGTCCAAGGGCATGGGCATGGAGGTGCGTGCCCGCTCGAAGGCCGCCCGCAAGGTGTGGGACACCGCGGACAAGTTCACCCGCGAGACGCTCGGCTTCTCGGTGCTGCACGTCGTGCGGGACAACCCGACCAGCCTGATCGCCTCGGGTGTGCACTACCACCACCCCGAAGGGGTGCTGTACCTGACGCAGTTCACCCAGGTCGCGATGGCGACGGTGGCCGCGGCGCAGGTCGCCGAGATGCGCGAGCAGGGTGCGTTCGTCGAGGGCGCGATCGCCTGTGGTCACTCCGTCGGCGAATACACCGCGCTGGCATGCGTGTCCAACGTGTACCCGCTCGAAGCGCTGCTTGAGGTGGTGTTCCACCGCGGTTCGAAGATGCACGACATCGTGCCGCGCGACGCGCAGGGCCGGTCGAACTACCGCCTGGCCGCGATCCGCCCGTCGCAGATCGATCTCGACGACGACGACGTCAAGGCCTTCGTCGCCGAGATCTCCGAGCGCACAGGCGAATTTCTGGAGATCGTGAACTTCAACCTGCGCGGCTCGCAGTACGCGATCGCCGGTACGGTCGCCGGGCTGGAAGCCTTGGAGGAAGAGGTCGAGCGGCGCCGCGAGATCTCCGGCGGCAAGCGCTCGTTCATCCTGGTGCCCGGCATCGACGTGCCGTTCCACTCCAGCGTGCTGCGGGTCGGTGTCGCCGACTTCCGGCGTGCGCTCGAGCGGGTGATGCCCCAGGACGCCGATCCGGATCTGCTGATCGGCCGCTACATCCCGAACCTGGTGCCGCGGCCGTTCACCCTGGACCGCGACTTCATCGAAGAGATCCGGGAACTCGTTCCGGCCGAGCCGCTCGACGAGGTGCTCGCCGACTACGACACCTGGCGCAACGAGAAGCCGCGCGAGCTGATGCGCAAGATCGTCATCGAGCTGTTGGCGTGGCAGTTCGCCAGCCCGGTGCGGTGGATCGAGACGCAGGACCTGCTGTTCATCGAGGAGGCCGCGGGCGGTCTCGGTGTCGAGCGGTTCGTGGAGATCGGCGTCAAGAACGCGCCGACCGTCGCGGGCCTGGCCGCCAACACGCTGAAGTTGCCGGAGTACTCGCACAACACCACCGAGGTGCTCAACGCCGAGCGTGACGCCGCGGTGCTGTTCGCCACCGACACCGATCCGGAACCGGACGACGAGCCGGCGCCGGTCGCCGAGGCGGCCCCGGTGGAGGCGGCTCCCGCCCCGGCGGCGGCGCCCAGCGGCGGACTTCCGTCGAATGTCGCGCCCGCGGGCGCTCCACGCCCCGACGACATCACGTTCGACGCGGCCGACGCGACGATGGCGCTCATCGCGCTGTCGGCGAAGATCCGCGTGGACCAGATCGAGGCGCTCGACTCCATCGAGTCGATCACCGACGGCGCGTCGTCGCGGCGCAACCAGATGCTGGTCGATCTCGGGTCGGAGCTGAATCTCGGTGCCATCGACGGTGCCGCCGAAGCCGACCTGGCGGGTCTGAAGGGACAGGTCACCAAGCTGGCCCGGACCTACAAGCCGTTCGGTCCGGTGCTGTCGGACGCGATCAACGACCAGCTGCGCACGGTCCTCGGGCCGTCCGGCAAGCGGCCCGCCTACATCGCCGAGCGGGTCAAGAAGACCTGGGAACTCGGGGACGGCTGGGTCAAGCACGTCACCGCCGAGGTCGCGCTGGGCACCCGCGAGGGATCCAGCGTCCGCGGCGGAGCGCTCGGCGGTCTGCACGACGGAGCCCTGGCCGATGCGGCCGCGGTGGACAAGGTGATCGACGCGGCCGTGACCGCGGTCGGGGCCCGGCTCGGGATTCCGGTGTCGCTGCCGTCCGCCGCGGGTGGTGGCGGTGGGGTCGTCGACTCGGCGGCACTCGGTGAGTTCGCCGAGCAGGTCACCGGACGCAACGGCGTGCTGGCCAACGCGGCGCGCACGATCCTGGACCAGCTGGGATACGGCGCGGTGGCGTCCGTGCCCGAGCCCTCCGCCGATGCGGAGCTGATCGATCTGGTCACCGCCGAGCTCGGCTCGGACTGGCCGCGTCTGGTGGCTCCGGCGTTCGACGGCCGCAAGGCGGTGCTGTTCGACGACCGGTGGGCCAGTGCGCGTGAGGATCTCGCGAAGATCTGGCTGACCGACGAGGACGAGATCGAGGCCGATTGGGTCCGATTGTCGGAGCGGTTCGAGGGGACCGGCCACGTCGTCGGCACCCAGGCCACCTACTGGCAGGGCAAGGCACTGGCCGCGGGCCTGAACATCCACGCGTCGCTGTACGCCCGCATCGCCGCGGGAGCGGAGAACCCCGGCAAGGGTCGCTACAGCGAAGAGGTCGCGGTCGTGACCGGCGCCTCGAAGGGATCGATCGCCGCATCGGTCGTCGCGCAGCTGCTCGACGGTGGCGCCACGGTGGTGGCCACCACGTCCCGGCTCGACGACGACCGGCTGGCCTTCTACCGCAAGCTCTACCGCGACAACGCCCGCTTCGGCGCCAAGCTGTGGGTGCTGCCCGCGAACATGGCGGCCTACAGCGACATCGACGCACTCGTCGAGTGGGTCGGCACGGAGCAGACCGAGAGCCTCGGGCCCAAGTCCATCCACCTCAAGGATGCGCTGACCCCGACGTTGCTGTTCCCGTTCGCCGCACCGCGCGTCGGCGGGGACCTGTCCGAGGCCGGATCGCGCGCCGAGATGGAGATGAAGGTCCTGCTGTGGGCCGTGCAGCGGCTGATCGCCGGGCTGTCCCACATCGGCGCCGACCGCGACATCGCGGCTCGCCTGCACGTCGTGCTGCCCGGTTCACCGAACCGCGGCATGTTCGGCGGCGACGGTGCCTACGGCGAGTCCAAGGCCGCCCTGGATGCGGTCGTGTCGCGCTGGAAGGCCGAGACGTCATGGGCTCAGCGCGTCAGCCTGGCGCACGCGCTGATCGGCTGGACCCGCGGCACCGGGCTGATGGGCCACAACGACGTCATCGTCGACGGGGTCGAGGCTGCCGGTGTGCAGACCTACTCCACCGAGGAGATGGCGAGCATGCTGCTGGCGCTGTGCGACGTCGACACCAAGGTCGCCGCCGCCCAGGAGCCGGTGCAGGCCGACCTGACCGGCGGACTGGCCGATGTGGAGCTGGATCTGGCCGAACTGGCCGCCAAGGCCAGGGAAGCCGCGACCGCGGCGCCCGCCGAGGCCGAGGACGAGGAGGCCGGCGATCACCTCATCGCGGCGCTGCCGTCCCCGCCGCGGCCCACCGTCCCGGCACCCGCGCCGGAGTGGGCTGACCTCGACGTCGACCCGGCCGACCTCGTGGTCATCGTCGGTGGCGCCGAACTCGGCCCCTACGGTTCGTCGCGCACCCGCTTCGAGATGGAGGTCGACAACGAGCTGTCGGCAGCCGGCGTGCTCGAACTGGCCTGGACCACCGGGCTGGTCACCTGGGAGGACGATCCCAAGCCCGGCTGGTATGACACCGCCACCGGCGAGCTGGTCGACGAGGCCGAGCTGGTCGAGCGCTACCACGACGCGGTCGTGGAACGCTGCGGCATCCGCGAGTTCGTCGGCGACGGGGCTCTCGAGTCCGACC
>JAEZIA010000451.1 GCA_023416315.1 Actinomycetes bacterium | reverse complement strand
TGCACTCGGACTATCCGCTGCAGGCGCTGCTGTACAGCGTTGTGCTGCACCGATTCCTGCGCTGGCGCCAACCCGGCTATGAACCCGACCGGCATCTCGGTGGTGTGCTGTACCTGTTCGTCCGCGGTATGTGCGGGCCCGGGACGCCGACCGCCGACGGTCACCCCGCGGGGGTGTTCAGCTGGCGCCCGCCGGCGGCGCTGGTGGTGGCGGTGTCCGACCTGCTCGACGGACGGCGGGTGGCGGCATGACCGTCGAGGTGACCGACGCCGCGGACTGGCGGCTGTGCGCCGATGCCACCGGCGTGCTGCGGGTCTTCAACGAGGCTGGTGCCATTGAAGCCTCTGATGTGCTTGTCGCTCAACGGCTCACAGCGCTGGGCAAGGAGGCCGACGAGCGGGTGGCGCTGGCGATCGCGTTCGCGGTGCGCGCGGTGCGCGGCGGGTCGGTGTGCGTAGAGCTGTCCGCCGTGCCCGAGCAGGTCGATATCGAGGGCCTGCCGTGGCCCGAACCTACCGACTGGCTCGCCGCGGTCGCCGCCAGTCCGCTGCTGAGCTCGCCGACCGTGCTGCACCTCGACGGTGATCTGCTGTACTTCGACCGGTACTGGCTGGAGGAACGCCAGGTCGCCGCCGATGTGCTGACCTTGGCGACCACCCGGTCGCAGCACCAATTGCCCGACATCGCTCGGCTTTTCCCGGCCGGATACGACGAACAACGTCGCGTTGCCGAGGTCGCGCTGTCTCAAGGGCTGACGGTGCTGACTGGAGGGCCGGGAACCGGGAAGACCACCACCGTGGCCCGACTGCTGGCCCTGCTGGCCGAACAAGCCGAGCTGGCGGCCAGGCCGCCGCTGCGGATCGCGCTGGCCGCGCCCACCGGTAAGGCGGCGGCCCGGCTTCAGGAGGCGGTGCAGGGCGAGGTCGACAAGCTGGCCGAGGCCGACCGCGCTCGGCTGCACGGCTTGCGCGCCACCACACTGCACCGGCTGCTGGGTCCGCTGCCGAGGACGTCGGCACGGTTTCGGCATCACCGGGAGAACCGGCTGCCGCACGACGTGGTCGTCGTCGACGAGACGTCGATGGTGTCGCTGACGATGATGGCCCGGCTTGTCGAGGCGGTCCGTCCGGATTCGCGGTTGTTGCTCGTCGGCGATCCCGATCAGCTGGCGTCGGTCGAAGCCGGCGCGGTACTGGCCGATCTGGTCGAGGGGCTCAGCGCGCGCGGCGACACGCCGGTGGCCAAACTCCTTCGCGCGCACCGGTTCGGGCCCTCGATCGGCGCGCTCGCGTCGGCGATCCGGGTCGGGGACGCCACCCGCGCCATCGACGTGCTGAACGCCGGTGGCGAACACATCGAATGGGTCGACACCGAGGAGCCCGCCGAAGCGCTCCGGCGCGTCCTGGTTCCGCACGCCCTTCGGCTGCGGGAGGCGGCGGTGCTGGGCGACGGCGCTGCCGCGCTGGCCACCCTCGAGGAACACCGGCTGCTGTGCGCGCACCGCCGCGGACCGCACGGAGTGGCCTTTTGGAACCGTCAGGTCGAGCGCTGGCTGGCCGAGGAGACCGACGCCCCGCTGTGGGCGGCGTGGTACGCCGGGCGACCGGTGCTGGTCACCGCCAACGACTACGGACTACGGCTCTATAACGGCGATATCGGGGTGACGGTGTTGCGCGACGGTGTGCTGCGCGTGGTGATGGCCGGCGCGGACGGCCCCGCGGAGTTCGCGACCAGCCGGCTCGCCGACATCGAAACCATGCATGCGATGACCATCCACAAGAGCCAGGGCTCCCAGGTTTCCGAGGTGACCGTGCTTCTGCCGCCGACGGATTCGCGGCTGCTCAGCCGCGAATTGCTGTACACCGCGGTCACCCGGGCGAAGACGAAGGTGCGGGTGGTGGGTTCGGCCGAGCAATTACGCGCGGCGGTCGCCCGCCGGGCTGCCCGGGCCACCGGGCTCAGTCGCCGGCTCACGGAGTGACGTGCACACGGGCTCGGACGCTGAGATCGTCGTCGACGGTGATGTCGTCACCAAGCTGCACCGGTTTGGTACCGACCCGCGGGCGTTGGCGGTCCGGTTGCGCATTGCCAGACACCTCGGCGGCCCCGACGGTTGTCTGCTGGCGCCGCGGCACCCCGAGCCGCAGGCGGTTGACGGCCCGACGGGTCGGCGATGGTGCACTCGCTGGCCGCGGGTCGAGGTGGTGTCCGCGCATCCCGTTGGGCTGCCGTGGGCCGAGGCTGCACGCGTGCTGGCCCGGTTGCACCTGGCCGAGACAACAGCGGTGATCCCGCACGGCGCCGGCGCGCGCACCGATCGTGCGCTACGCAGGATGCCGGCCACCGCACCGTCTGTCATCAGTCGGGCGGCGGCCACCCTTTCCGACCGGGCGCGACAGCCCGGGTCGGCGGGAAGGCCGCGCACCCTCGTGCACGGTGACTTCCACCTGGGTCAGCTGGGTCGGACGGCCGACGGCCGGTGGCGGTTGATCGATGTCGACGACCTCGGCGTCGGTGACCCCGCCTGGGACCTGGCCCGGCCAGCCGGCTTCTGGGCGGCGGGCCTCATTCCCGACGAGGACTGGGCGACGTTCCTGACCGCCTACCGGGATGCGGGTGGTCCCGCGGTGCCGGCGGCAGGGGATCCGTGGCCGACGCTCGAGCCGCTCGCGCGGGCGGCGGTGGTGCAGGCCGCCGCGGCCGGCACGCGTTCCGCCCGCGACGAGACTCAGGCGGAACTCGTCGCGGCGTGCGCGCGGATGGTCGAGGGTTAGCTGGAGAAGAACAACCGGCCGAACCCGCCCTTGCGGTAGCGGTGTCCGCCGTGACTCCCCCAGGCTGGGCCGTAGCCGTGGCCCGGCCCATAGCCTTGCTGAGGCGGTGGCGGCGCGCTGAACCGGTTTTCCAGCTGGGTGAGGGCTTCGAGTTCACCGAAATCCAGGAAGATGCCCCGACAGCTGTCGCATTGTTCGAGGTGGACGCCGTTGCGCTCATAGGTGCGCATCACTCCCGAGCACTTGGGGCACAGCAGCATGTTGCCGGGGTTCGGGGATCCCGGGGACTTGGGCGGCTCATACGGCGGTATCGACATAACTCACCAACGCTAGAAGAGCCCGGGAAGATCCCGCGCGGTTTTCACGAGAGCCGACGCTCGGCGGGCAGTCAGCGCGCCGACGGGTCGGCCGTCGCCTCGATCTTGGCGACCAGACCGCGTTCGATCGTGAGGACGACGACGGCGAAGAGCCGTCGGTCGCTGAACGCCAGAACGACAGGCCGCCTGAGCGGACCACTGACGAGCGTCGCGCCGGTGAGGTAGCGCAGCAGGTTCCTGCCGACGGCCATCGTCCCGTGGTTCACCTGGGGCGGCGGCGCCGGATCGGCCAGGATCGTGCCGACGCCCCACACCTCGGGAGCCAGTACCTCGGCCAGCGCGGCCAGGTCACCGCCGGCGCAGGCGGCGATGAACCGCTCGGTGACCAGTTGGTGTTCGGCCTCGTCGACGACGACCGGCGCCGCGGCATGAATCTTGGTGCGGGCCCGGCGGGCCAGTTGCCGGCACGTTGCGGCGGGGCGGCCGACGGTTTCGGCGATGTCATCGAACGGCACCCGAAAAACGTCGTGCAGCACGAACGCCACCCGCTCGGGCGGCGTCAGCCGGCCCAGCACCGCGAACAGCGCGTCGTGCACCTCGTCGTCGAGGGTGACCCGCGCACCCGGGTCGGCCGGGGCACTGTGATTCAGCGGCGCCCGGTGCTCCAACGATTCGACGTCCGCGGTGATCACCCGCCGGTGCCGCGCCGAGCGGACGTGGTCCAGGCAGAGCCGGCTGGTGACGACGGTGAGCCAGCCGCGCGCGTCTTCGATGCGCTCGGTCATCGACAGCCGCAGAAACGCTTCCTGCACAATGTCTTCCGCGTCGCCGATGTCACCGACCATCTGGTAGGCCAGGTTGATCAGATACCGGCGATGGGCCTGCAGCAGGCCTGGCAGCGGATCGCTCATGTCATAGACGACGAATCGGCATGGCAGAAAGTTACCGCTGTCACATTCGGCGGCGCCATCGCGTCCTGATAGATATGACCAATCCACAACCGCCCCGCTGGCTCAAACCGATGAACCGGGTCATGATGGCCGTGCAGAAGCTCGGGCTACGCACCGGACCCGCCTGCGTGCTCACCGTCCCCGGCCGCAAATCCGGCAAGCCGCGCAGCACACCGATGACCCCCTTCGAGTACGACGGCGGTCTCTACACCGTCGCCGGATATCCCGGGGCCGACTGGGCGCGCAACGCCAAGGCCGCCGGCGTCGGCACGTTGAGCCGCGCCCGACGATCCCGCAGGGTCGCCATCGTCGAACTCGGCACCGAGGAGTCGAAGCCGGTGTTGCGCGCGTTCCCCGAACAGGTCCCGGTCGGGGTGATGTTCGCCAAGCGATCGGGGCTGGTGCGCCACGGCACGCCCGACGAATTCGAGGCGTTGGCAGGGCAGCTGGCGGTGTTCCGCTTCGACGAGCTGCCGGCGTGACGCTCGGCGCGAAAAGCTAACGCACCAGTCGCCGCAGCAGCGCCGACGCCGCGACGATACCGACGACCGCGGCCAGCGCGAGCACCCCGAGGTCCAGCCACGGATGCTCCGACGGGATGCCCACCAGCAGCAGGCGTAGCGAGTCCACCTCGTAGCTCAGCGGATTCACCCGCGACAGCCAGCGCAGCCACTCCGGCATCACGGCCACCGGGTACAGCGCGTTGGAGGCGAAGAACAACGGCATCGTGATGGCCTGCCCGATGCCCATCAAGCGGTCCCGGTTGCGCACCAGCCCCGCCAGCGTCATCGACAGGCACGCGAAAAACGCCGACCCCAGCATCACCACGCCCAATGCGGCAACGATCCGCAGCGGGTTGTGGGTCATCTGAATGCCCATCAGGTAGGCCAGCACGAGTACGCCGATCACCTGCGCCACCGACCGCACACCGGCGGCGAATGCCTTGCCCGTCACCAACGCCGACGCCGGTGCGGGCGTCACCATCAGCTTGGCCAGGATGCCGGCGTCGCGATCCCAGATGATTTGGATGCCGTAGAAGATCGAGATGAACAGCGCCGACTGCGCGATGATCCCGGGCGCCAAGAACTCCAGATACGGCACCGAACCGGTGTCGATGACGTGCAGCCGGTTGAACGTGGTGCCAAAAATCAACAGCCACAACGCCGGTTGCACCGTGCGGGTAATAAGCTCGGTGCGGTCGTGGCGCAGCTTCTGCAGCTCGACCCAGGCGAACGTGTGCATCCGGGCGGCCATGCTGGGCACCCGCCGCCAACCGTGGGGCGCCTGCAGCAGCCGGGTGTCACCCTGCATTGCGCGCCGCCCTGCGTCCGGCCCGGATCCCGCCGAGGCCGGACTGGGCCGCGTTGTCGTCGAGTCCGGAGCCGGCGTAGTGCCGGAAGACGTCCTCGAGCGTGGCCTGACCGCCGACCTTCGCCTTGAGTTCGGCGGGAGTCCCGACCGCGCGCAGGCGGCCGTGATGCATCAGCGCCACCCGGTCACACAGCATGTCGGCTTCCTCCATGTAGTGCGTGGTCAGCAGCACGGTCATGCCAAATTCGCGCTGCATGTCTCGCACCTGCGCCCAAACACTGTCGCGGGCAATCGGATCCAGGCCGACCGTGGGTTCGTCGAGGATCAGCAGCGAGGGCTGGTTGACCAGCGCCTGTGCCAGCTCGAGACGCCGGACCATGCCGCCGGAGTAGGTGTTGGCCAGCCGGTCGGCGACGTCGGTCAGCTGCATGGCCGCCAACGCCTCGTCGACCCGCCGTTTCCGCGCCGCCCGCGGCACGTCGTAGAGCCGGGCGAACCACTCGACGTTCTGCCGGCCGGTCAGTGCCGGTTCGATCGAAAGTTGTTGCGGCACATAGCCCAGGTTGTGCCGGATATCCATGGTGTCGCGGCGCGAGTCGAGCCCGAACACCCGGACCTGACCGTGCTGGACCGGGGTGAGTGTGGTCAGCACACGCACGACTGTGGTCTTGCCTGCGCCGTTGGGACCCAGCAGGCCCAGCGTCTCGCCGGTCTGCACGTCCAAGGTGAGGTCCTCGACCGCGGTGAAGTCGCCGTAGCGGTGGGTCAGGTTCCGGCAGTCGATCGCTGGAGCGGTCATGAGCGCTTCTCCTGCAGCGTGGCAGTCAGGGAGGCGAGCACCCGAAGGCCATCGGCCAGCGCGCGAGTGTCGTCGTCGCCGAGTTCGTCGAGGGCCTCGGCCAGCACCGCGCGTCGCGCGGCCCGGGATGCGTCGGCGAGTTCCTGCGCCGGTGCGGTGAGCTCGAGGCGGCCCACCCGGCGGTCGTCGGGATCCGGGGTCCGCACCAGCAGGCCCTCGGCCGACAGTTTGGACACCAGTGTCGAGGCGGTGTTGGCGGCGAGGCCGAGTTCGGCGGCGGCTGTGCTCACCGAGATGCCCGGCTGCCGGGCGACCAGACGCAACAGTTCGGCCTGTGATTCGGTCAGCCCGGTGAAGGAGGAGCCCGCGGCCCGGCGGACCGTGCGGCGGAAGCGGCCGACGGTGCCGAACAATTCGGCGACGAGATCGGTGCGAAGGTCCACCAATCCAGAATAGCTCTGTTGCAGAGCTAACCCTTGTCGATCTGGTGTTGTGGCACGTCGGCGACCACCCCGGGCCGGGTGACGACGGTCATGTACGTGCAGAACGGCTGACGTCGCCGGTCGGTCGGCGAGCCCGGGTTCAACAGCCGCAACCCGGTCCGCGCGGTGGTGTCCCACGG
>JAEZIA010000445.1 GCA_023416315.1 Actinomycetes bacterium | reverse complement strand
CAGGCCCTGCAGTTCCTCGGCGCTGCGATCGGCACCTACTGCCCGGACCAGGTCGGCGTCCTGCAGAGAGCGTCCGTCGGCTAGCAGCCTGACGTGGCCGGCCCCGTCGAGAAGGTCCTCGGTGAGGATGTGCCCGGCGCACCCGACGCGGTGCGGGCCCACTATGTCGATCTGAACAACATCTCCGACGTCCACCCGTTGGTGGTGTCCGTCGAAACGCTGTCCCACACCTCGACCGACGACGGCTACGTCCACCTCTACCGTGTCCGTGACCGCATCCCGCTGGGTCCGGTGACCCTTCCGATCACCTACACGGCACGGTTGGAGGTGCCGTCGACCGGGCCGGTACGCACCGAAGCGCGCCAGTTCCCGGCCGTGCGCCTCGACTCGGTGGTGTCGTTCGAGCCGATACCGACCGGCACCCGGTTGACCGAACGTATCCGCTTCACCGCCCCGTGGCCGCTGCTCGGCGTCACGGTCCGCCAGGCGGTCGACGCGCACCGGGAGATGCTGGCCGGCATTCGCCGGCATTTCCAGAGCGGTTAGCCCGCGGTCTTGCCGTTGTCGACGTTGTAGACGGCGCCGTGAATCGTGGTGGCGTCGTCGCTCGCCAGGAACGCGATCACCTTCGCGACGTCGGGCGGCGCCATCATTCCGCGCGGTGCGGCGATCCGCATGATCAGATCCCAGTCGGCGTCGTCCGGGGTCTTGAAGTCGGTGACCTGCGGGGTGAGCATGCCGCCCGGGCAGATCACGTTCACCCGCAATTGTTCTTTGGTGTACTCGATCGCCAGCGCTTTGGTCATCCCGACCAGCCCGTGCTTGGCCGCGCAGTAAGCCGCCGAATAGACCTCACCCTCGATGCCGGCGATCGAGGCGACGTTGACGATGTTGCCGCCGACTTTTAGCAGGTGCGGCAGCGCCGCCCGAATCAGATAGAACGGCCCGTTCAGGTTGACCGCCAGGTCGTAGTCCCAGTCCTCGTCGGTCACCGCTGTGGTGTGCCGCATCTGGTGGAAACCGGCGGCGTTCACCAGCACGTCGAGCCGGCCGAACCGGTCGACGCACTGGGCCACGGCGTCGCGGCAGGCCTGCGCGCTGGTGATGTCGACCGACGCGTACTGCCCGCCGGGCACGGCGTCGAACACCGTCGCCATCCGCTCGGCGTCGCGGGCGATGCCGAACACCGTCGCACCCCGCTCGGCGAACACCTGCGCGGTCGCAGCGCCGAGGCCCGATGAGGCGCCGGTGACCAGCGCGACCTTTCCGTCCAGCTGTGTCATGCCCCGACCCTTCAGTTAGGCGTGTACGTCGCGCAGACCCTTCGCGTTGCGCAGTCCCGAGCAGTTGTAGCACCCGACACAGCCGACGCAGTCGCGACATCTCACACAGCCGACGCACGCCGTGCAGCGGCGGCACGCGACGCAGGCCACGCAGGCCACGCAGGTGCGCAGCCGCACCGAAAGAACCGACAGCACACTGCCCGCGACGAGGGCGCTACCCGCGGTGGCGATCGAGCCGGTGACAAGCGCGCTGCCCGCGGTGGCGATCGAGCCGGTGACCAGCGCGCTGCCCGCGGTGGCGATCGAGGCGTTGACCGCCGCGCTGCCCGCGGTGGCAACGGATCCCGCGACGACCGCACTGCGAACGGTGCTGACCGACCCGGCGACCACAGCGCTGTCGGTAGTGGAGATGGAGCCGGCGACGGCGTGCGGTTCGGACGGTCTGGGGATGGCGAGTGTCTTCACCACACGAGCATGTCAGCCCGAGCGTGGTCGTGCGGGCGGTACGGCTGCCAGAAGTGCGCGCGTGTACTCGTGTTCGGGATCGCTGAGCAGGTCGCCGGCGGGCCGGTATTCGACCGCGGCGCCGTCGCGCAGCACCAGCACGTCGTGGCTCATCCGCTCGACGACCGCCAAGTCATGCGAGATGAACAGATAGGTCAGGCCGAGGTCACACTGAAGATCGGTGAGCAGGTCCAGGATTCGGGCCTGGACCGAAACATCCAGGGACGCCGTCGCTTCGTCGAGAATGACCAGTTCCGGCTCGGCCGCCAAGGCGCGGGCGATACTGACCCGCTGGCGTTGGCCACCGGAGAGTTCGTGTGGATAGCGCGACGCGAATTCGGCCGGCAGGCCGACGAGGTCCAGCAATTCGGCGACCCGGGCCGCACGCTCCCGCTTAGCGCTGCGGATCCGGTGCACCACAAGGGGTTCGGCGATGGCCGAACCGATACGGGCGCGCGGGTCGAGTGCGGCGAACGGGTCCTGCAGTACCAGGCTGATCCGGCGGCGCAGAGCCTTCTGCTCCGCGCCGCGGACACCGAGAATGTCGGTGCCGTCCAGCCTGGCGGTGCCCGATTCCGGAGTGACCAGTCCGGTCAGTGCGCCGGCCAGCGTCGACTTGCCCGAACCGGATTCGCCGACGACGCCCAGTGTGGTTGCGCGGCGGACCTGCAACGTCAGGTCCTTGACCGCATGCAGGTCACCGAATCTCACGTTGAGGTGCTCGACGTCGAGCAGTACGGGCGCATCGGCCGGGGCCGCCGGCGGGCCGCCGGCACCGATCAGCGGCCGGGCGTCGAGCAGTTCACGGGTGTAGGGGTGGCGTGGCCGGTCGAAGATGTCCAGCAGCGGCGCCTGTTCGACAGCGATGCCGTCCTGCAGCACCGTGACGGTGTCGGCGACCTGCCCGACAAGCCCGAGATCATGGCTGATCCACACCACCGCGGCGCCGAAATCACGCTGCAGATCCTTGATGAGCTCGACGATCTGCGCCTGCGTCGTCACGTCCAGGGCGGTGGTCGGCTCGTCGGCGACCAGCAGTTCGGGGTCGCAAGCCAACGCGATCGCCACCATGACCCGTTGTCGCTGGCCGCCGGACAGCTGGTGCGGGTAGCTGTCCAGCCGGCGCTCCGCCTCGGGCAGCCCGACGGCCTCCAGCAGTTCCAGCGCCCGGTGGCGGGCCTGCCTTCGGGTCAGATTGCGGTGCGCCTGCAGCGATTCGGTGATCTGGCGCTCCAGCGTGAGCAGCGGGTTCAGCGACGTCCCCGGATCCTGGAACACGAATCCGACGCGGCCACCGTGGATGGCGCGCAGCACCTTCGGCTTGGCGCCCACCAGCTCGATGACGGCCGAATCATCCTTGGCGGCAAGCTGACTGGAGCCCGTCGTCACCGCACCCGGGGTGTCGAGCAGTCCGGTGGCCGCCAGCGCGGTCATCGTCTTGCCCGACCCCGATTCGCCGACGATTCCCAGCGTCTGCTCGGGTTCGACGTCGAACGAGATGCCGCGCACGATTTCGCGGCGTCCCACCCGCACATGCAGGTCCTGTACGCGCAGCACCGGCGCCATCAGCGCCGCCCGGCCTCGGCGGACGCGCGCTGCTTGGGATCCAGCACATCGCGCAGACC
Source organism: Actinomycetes bacterium (assembly GCA_023416315.1). Taxonomy (GTDB): domain Bacteria; phylum Actinomycetota; class Actinomycetes; order Mycobacteriales; family Mycobacteriaceae; genus Mycobacterium. The sequence continues at coordinate 14,515 of JAEZIA010000445.1, read as the reverse complement.
GTCGCCCAACAGATTGAACGCCAACACGATCACGAAGATCGCCGCGCCGGGGAACACCGCCACCCACCAGGCGAGGGTGACGAATCCCTGCGAGTCGAAGATCATCCGGCCGAGTGAGGGCTGCGGTGGTTGCAGACCGAGACCGAGGAAGGACAGCGCCGCCTCGGAGAGGATCGCGAACGCCAGCGACAGCGAGGTCTGCACGATCAGCGGACCGGCGATATTCGGTAGGACGTGCCGGGTCAGGATGTAACGGTGCGGCGTCCCCATCGAGCGCGACACCGCCACATACGGTTCCACCCGGACACCGAGCGTGCTGGCCCTGGCCACCCGCGCGAAGATCGGGGTGTAGACGACGCCGATCGCCAGCATAGTGGTGGTCAGGCCCGGGCCGAGAACGGCGACGATCGCCAACGCCAGCAACAGCACCGGGAATGCGAACATGACGTCGACGCACCGCATCAGCACGGTGTCCAGCCAGCCGCCGCGATAGCCGGCGAGCAGCCCGACGCTGACCCCGACGACAAGCGCGAACGCCACGCTGACGACGGCGACCTGCAGCGAGGCCCTGGTGGCGACCAGTACCCGGGAGCCGATGTCGCGGCCCAGTTCGTCGGTGCCGAACCAGTGCCTGCCACTGGGCGGTTGCAGGGCGTTTGGCACGTCCACATCGTTGACTCCCGACGGTGCCAGCCAATGCGCGCCGAGCGCGGCGAGGACGATGACCAGCAGCAGCACCGCGCTGATCATGGTGACCGGATTGCCAAGCAGCAACCGCCAATTCGACACCCTCATGACAGCCGGATCCGGGGGTCGACCACCGCGTACAACACGTCGACGATCAGGTTGATCAGCAGGAACAGCGCCGCGATCAGCAGCACCGCGCCCTGGATCACCGGATAGTCACGCGCGGCGACGGCGTTGTAGGTCAATCGGCCCAGCCCGGGCCAGGCGAACACCACCTCCACGACGATCACCCCGCCGAGGATCGTCGCCAGCTGAATGCCGGTGATGGTCAGGATCGGAACCAGCGCGTTGCGCACGATGTGGCGCGACGTAACCACGGCGGGCGCAAGACCTTTGGAGCGGGCGGTGCGCACATAACCGGCCTCGGCGACCTCGAGCACCGCCGATCGCACGTAGCGGGTCATGATCGCGCCTGCCACCAATCCGACCGTCAGTCCCGGCAATACGATGTGACGCAGCCAGCCGCCGGGGTCGGTCAGCAGCGGCCGGTACCCCGACGTGGGCAGCCAGCCCAGTGCGGACGCGAACAGTCCGATGAGCAGGATGCCCATCCAGAAGTCGGGGATCGACACCCCGAATTGGCTTGCTACCCGGACGAATCCGTCACCGGCGCGACCACGGTGCAACGCCGAGTAGATGCCGGCGGGCAGCGCGATGACCAACGCGATCAGGATGCCGACCACCGCCAATGACACCGTGGCGGGCAACCGTTCGAGCAGCGTCGCGGTCACCGGCTCGCCGTTGCGGAAACTGACTCCGAGGTCGCCGGTCAACGCCGAGCCGGCATAGGAGAAGAACTGGGCGATCAACGGGCGGTCCAGGCCGCTGGCCGACCGCAGCGCGGCATACGCCTCCGGTGTGTAACGGGTGCCCAACGCGATTCGCACGGGGTCGCCCGGAACCAGATGGACGAGGGCGAACACCACCACCAGCACTCCGAGCAGCACGACCGCCGAGTACAGCAGCCGACGGAGCAAGAACGCGATCACGCCGCACCACCCGTCGTCAGCGAGGCAGTGCGGAAGCGCACGGCGCCATCACGGCGGGCCTCGTACCCGGTCAGGTTCGTGGTCCAGCCCTGAATCACCGAGGGGTTGTACAGATAGATGTAGCTCGCCTTGTCGGCGATGATCGTTGCGGCCCTGGCGTAGTCGTCCTGGCGGGTGGCCCGGTCGGTCTCGGTGCGCCCGGCGTCCAGGAGCCGGTCGACGTCCGGGTCGGAGAATTTCTGGGCGTTGCTCGTGCCGTCGGTGTGATGCTGCGCGTAGTAGAAGTCGTCGGGGTCGATGTTGCCCAACCAGCCCATCATCAGCATGTCGAAGTGGCCGCTGTTCTGCTCGTCGAGCCAGGTGGCGAAGTCGACCGTGCGGATGCTCACCGTGATGCCCAGTGCGGCGAGGTTGTCGGCGATGATCTGCGCCGCGGTCACCGTCTCCGGGTACTCGGTGGTGACCAGCATGTCCAGGTTCTGGTTGCCGACCCCGGCTTGCCGCAGCAGGTCGCGGGCCCGGCCCTCATCGTGGCGGTATCGGTCGTACGGGGTGTACCACGGGTTACCTTGGGGAATCGCAAGCTGATTCGCGGTGGCGGTCCCGTAACTGGTGGCCTGCACGATCGACTCGCGGTCGATCCCGTAGGCGATGGCCTGGCGCACCCGCACGTCGTTCCAGGGTTTGCGCGCTTCGTTGAGCGCCAGATACCAATAGTCGTTGCTCGGCGTGACGGCCAGGTGCAACGAGTCGTCGCCCTTGAGCTGCTCGACGCGTTGCGGCGGAATGGCGTCGGTCCAGTCGATCTCGCCGGCCTGCAGGGCCGACAACGCGGTCGACGGTTCGGAGATGAACCGGAACGTCACCCCGGGCACTTTCGGGGCACCACCCCAGTAGTTGTCGTTGGCGGTAAGCGTGATCGAGTCACCGCTCTTGCGGCCGGCGAAGGCAAACGGCCCGGTGCCGACCGGATGCGTTGCGATCTCGCCGGTTTCGACATTGCGCCGCTGGACGATGGCCATCCCCTTGAACCCGCCGAGGTTCGTCAACAGGTTCGGGGTGGGGTGTGCGACTTCGATCACCACGGTTTGAGGGTCCGGGGCCCGGACGTCGCGGACCGCGCTGAGCTTGTCGACGTTCGCAAGCTTCTCGTCGATGATCCGCCGATAGGAGTAGACGACATCGCTGGCGGTGAACGGTGACCCGTCATGCCAGCTGACTCCGGGGCGCAGGTGGAAGGTCCAGGTGAGTTGGTCTCCGGAGACCTGCCAGGACTCGGCAAGGGCAGGGCGCATCTCGAGGTTGGCGTCGGGTTCGACGAGGGTGTCGAACACGTTTTCCAACACCTCGAAGGAGAAGTAGGCGGTGGATTTCTGCGGATCGAGTTGATCCGGCTCGCCGGCGATCGCCGCGGTCAGGGTGCCCGCCGACGGTCCACCCAGATCAACCCGCGAGCCGGTGCTGCAGGCGGACGCAAGCAGCGCGGCGACGACGAGGGCAGCGATCAGCCCCCCTGGTCGTCGTCTCATGTACTCGTCTCCGGTCGCGGGTCACGCCGGTCCGGGGGTTTCCCGAACCGGCGCCGGGTAAACCCGTGGTCATCGGGTGTGGACCGGCCGGACCACGATTTCGTTGACGTCGACATCCGCGGGTTGACCGATCGCGAAGGCCACCGCAGCGGCGACGGCGTCGGGGTCCAGGGCGTGGCGCCGGTAGGAGACCATGAACTGCTTGGCGTGCGGATCGGTGATGCTGTCGGCCAGTTCGCTCTCGACCACACCGGGCGAAATCGTGGTGACCCGAATGGTCGGCGGTGCTTCCAGCCGCAGCCCCTCGGTGATCGCCCGGGCCGCATACTTCGTTCCGCAGTACACCGCCGCGGTGGGAGTCACCGCATGCGCGCCCACGGAGGCCATCGTGATCAGGTGTCCGTGGTCCTGCCTGGTGAAATGCGGCAGGCTGGCCGAGATCCCGTGCAGCAGACCGCGAATGTTGACGTCGACCATGGTGTTCCATTCCTCGACCAGCCCGGCGTCGAGCCGGGACAGCGGCATGACGCCGGCGTTGGCGACGAATACGTCGAGCCTGCCGTGCCGGGCCACCGCCGCGTCGACGGTGCGGCGGACATCGTCGTGGTCGGTGACGTCGAGCACCTGTGCCTCCACGTTGGGAAGCCGTGCGGCCAACTCATCGAGCCGGTCGCGGCGGCGCGCGGCCGCGATGACCGTCATGCCGTCGGCGGCAAGCCGCTCGGTGATGGCGCGGCCGATGCCGCTGCTCGCGCCGGTTACGAACGCCACCCGAGGCGATGGTGTCGTCGTCACTGCGCCGTCCATCCGCCGTCGACGGCCAGCAGTGCTCCGGTCACGAACGATGCCGCGTCGGATACCAGGAACGCCACCGCCTCGGCGACCTCCTCGGGCCGGCCGATGCGCCCGATGGGATGGGCTTCGCCGAATGATGCCAGCATTTCTCGTCCGTTGTCGACGACCCCGTCCATGATGTCGGTGTCGATGACACCGGGCAGGACCGCGTTGGATCGGATGTTCTTCGGTCCACCTTCGATGGCAAGGACCCGAGTGATCTGTGCCAGAGCGCCTTTGGATGCGGCGTACGCGGTTTGGGTTTCGAAGGCCACCACCGAGGAGACCGAGGCCACCGAGACGATCGCGCCGCCCCCGCCACGCTCCATCGCTGGAAACGCTTCGCGCGCATGAAGGAAGTTCCCGCGCGCGTTGACGGCCATGATCGCGTCGAAATCCGCCGCGGTGGTTTTTTCGATGGGCTGGTTGAGCGTCCGGCCCGCGTTGTTGACCAGGATGTCGAGCCGGCCGAAGCGGTCGAGGGCCAACCTGACGGTGTCGCGTGCGAAGTCTTCGTCGGCGACGTCACCGACCAGAGCGGCCAGGTGGGCGGGATCGCGCTGCGCGTGCTGGGTGACGGTGTCGCGGCGGTCGGTGATGACCACCTTGGCGCCACGTTGACGCAACAGCGACGCGGTGGCCAGACCGATGCCCCGGGCCGCTCCCGTGACGATGGCAACGCGACCGGTGAGGTCCCAGGTGGTCGGGACGGTAGATGTGTTCATGTCTTCGACGATGGCCGGACTTCGCCGCGGCAGGCAGGACGCGGGTTACCTGGGTGCAGCGCACCCCCTTTCGCGGGCCGCCGCGTCGATAGCATGGGGTGATGACCGAAATGGGTGACTACCTGCGTGCGCGGCGCGCCCTGGTGGGGCCCGCCGAGACCGGATTGCCCACCAGTGGTCATCGTAGGGTGGCGGGGTTGCGCCGCGAAGAGGTGGCGCTACTGGCCGGCCTCAGCGTCGACTACTACACCCGCCTCGAGCAGGGCCGGGAACGGAACCCGTCTGCCCAGGTAATCGATGCGCTGGCCACTGCGTTGCGCCTCGACGACGACGGCCGTAGGCACCTCTACCGGCTCGCCGGGCACATTCCCCGCGACAACGTGGCCGTCCACGATCGGGTCGATCCCGCGCTGCTGGAGCTGACCGCCGCCTGGCCGAACAACCCGGCGCTCGTCTACAACGTCGCCTATGACGTATTGGCGTCCAATGCCATCGCCGATGCCCTCTTCGGCGAGTGGACGCATTCGCGAAACCTCATGCACGTCGTGTTCACCGATCCGCGCGCTCGTGAGTTCTACCTGGACTGGGACGAGGTGGCCGCCAACTCGGTCGCCGGGTTCCGGCTGAATCACGGGCGGGCGCCGCAGCATCCCCGCATCCAGAAGGTGCTCGGCGAGCTGCTGGCCGCCGGCGGTGAGTTCACCCGGCTATGGGAGCGGCACGATCCACGCGGAAAAGCCTTGGAGCAGAAGCGTTTTTATCATCACGATGTCGGTGAGCTGACCTTGTCGATGCAGACGTTCGACGTGCGGTCCAGCCCGGGACAGGAGTTGGTGGTCTACCACGCCGCTCCCGACTCGCCCAGCGCCCAGGCGCTGGCGCTGCTCGGCTCGTTGTCGGTGACAGCCGACCCATAACGGCAACAGCGCCGAGGCCGTTCTGCGATAATCGGCGCGGGTCGGGGGACCGCGGCGCCGCCGTGCCGGTGGCTGCAGAGGCACAACAAAAAATTACGCGTGCGTGACCAAGTGCCCTCGCCAACGCCGCGGGGACGGTTATTGACCTTGAATGGAGACCACACCGCAGCGAATTGATTGCGAATGCATCCGGCGGGGTATCGCCTAGGGGCTCGGCCGGGGCGAACCAAGCCCTCGGCGGGAGAGGAGCGATTGATGCGTAGCGTCCCGGGCGCCACCAATCATGTCGTGGTGGTGGGCGCGGGCCTGTCGGGGCTGTCGGCGGCGCTACACCTGGCCGGGCGTGGACGGTCGGTCACCGTCGTCGAACGTCACCCGTTCCCTGGCGGTCGGATGGGCCAAGCGGATATCGCCGGTTACCGCATCGACACCGGCCCCACCGTGCTCACGATGCCGGACATCATCGCCGACGCGTTCGCTGCCGTTGGCGCCTCGATGACCGAGCACCTTGACCTGCAGCCGGTGACTCCGGCCTACCGCGCCACCTTCGCCGACGGCAGCGCCCTGGACGTGCACCCCGACGCCGACGCGATGGCCGCCGCGATCGAGGCCTTCGCCGGGCCGGAGCAGGCTGCCGGTTACCGGCGGCTGCGGGCCTGGCTCACCCAGCTCTACCGGCTGGAGTTCGACGGGTTCATCGCGGCCAACTTCTCCTCACCGCTGTCGCTGCTGACACCGCAGCTGGCCCGCCTGGCCGCGGTCGGCGGCTTCCGCGGCTGGGAGCGCATGGTCAGCCGGTTCATCACCGACGAACGAGTGCAGCGGATCTTCACCTTCCAGGCGCTCTACGCCGGCGTTCCGCCGCAGCGCGCGCTGGCCGCTTACGCCGTGATCGCCTACATGGATACCGTTGCCGGCGTGTACTTTCCGCGTGGCGGTATGCGCGCGGTGCCCGAGGCGATGGCGGCCGTCGCCGCCGACGCCGGGGTGGCTTTCCGGTACGACTCGTCGGTGACCGCGCTGGAGCGCACCGGCTCGCGGGTGAGGGCGGTGCACACCGATACCGGCGATCGGATCGATTGTGACGCAGTGGTTCTCACCACCGAGTTGCCGCTCACCTATGAGTTGCTCGGGCGCACACCACGACGCCCGATCAAGCTGCGGCCTGCGCCCTCGGCGGTCGTCGCCCACGTCGGCGTCCCCGAGGTCGGCGAGCAGCTGCTGCACCACAACATCAGCTTCGGGCTCCGGTGGGCGGGCACCTTCGACGAGATCATCGGTGACGGTGTGCCGATGAGCGACCCGTCGCTGCTGGTGACCCGACCGACGGCGGGGGATCCGAGCCTGGCCCCGCCGGGGCGCGACCTGCTCTACGTTCTCGCCCCGGCGCCGAATCTCGAAGTGGGCGTGGTTGATTGGGATGGGACCCGGGACGACTATGTGCGCCAGATGCTGGCCACCGCGGCCCACCGGTTGTTGCCGGGGCTCGACCGCGACGCCGAGATCCTCGACGTGGTCACCCCCGCCGACTGGGCCCGCCAGGGGATGGCCGCGGGATCGCCGTTCGCGCTGGCGCACACGTTCGGCCAGACGGGTCCGTTCCGGCCCGCCAACACGGTCCGCGGCGTCGACAACGCCGTGCTGGCAGGCGGATCGACCGTGCCCGGCGTCGGCATTCCGACGGCGCTGATCTCCGGGCGGCTGGCCGCCGACCGGGTCACCGGAACCCCCACCGATCGTTCCGCCAAGCGCACCGTCGTCAGCTCCGGAAGCAGGTAGTGATGATCCACACCGAATTGCACGCCGCCGGCATCGACGATTCGCGGCTGTGCGAGTCCTACCGCTATTGTCGGCGACTCAACGCCCAGCACGGCCGGACCTACTTCCTGGCCACCCGGTTGCTGGCCCCGTGGCAGCGGCCGCCGGTGCACGCGCTGTACGGGTTCGCCCGCTACGCCGACGACATCCTCGACGATATGGACAGCGATGCCAGCACCGCCGACCGGGAGCGGCGCCTCGACGAACTGTCGGACAAATTCTTCAGCGGTGACGACACCGAACCGGTGCTGGCCGCCGTCCTGCACACCGCCCGCACCTACCGCATCCCGATGGATCTGTTCGACGACTTCCTGACCTCGATGCGGATGGACCTGACCGTCACCGACTATCCGGACCGCGCGGCACTGAACCACTACATGCGCGGATCGGCCGCTGTCATCGGCCTGCAGATGCTGCCGATCCTCGGCACCGTCGGCCCCCCGGACGAAGCCGCGCCGTACGCCGAGGCGCTCGGTAATGCCTTCCAGCTCACGAACTTCCTGCGCGACGTCGACGAAGACCTGGCCCGCGACCGAATCTATCTGCCCGCCGACGAACTGGCCGCCTACGGCGTCGACCGCGATGTGCTCACCTGGTGCCACCAGAACCGTCGCACCGATCCCAAGGTGCGCCGGGCGCTGGCCGCCCAGCACGACATCACCCGCGCCGTCTACCGCGAGGCCCGTAAGGGAATCGCCCTGCTGGCGCCGCAGTCGCGGCCGTGCGTGGCGACCGCGTTCACGCTGTACTCGGAGATCCTGGACCGCATCGAGGACATCGACTTCGCGGTGTTCAGCCGCCGAGCCTCCGTCGGCGTCGGACGACGGCTGCAGGTCTTCGCCTCCGGTCTGGTGCGGGCCCGCTCGGCCCGCGGGTACGGCGCCGCCTGATGGATCACTGGCAGTACCTGATCGTGTTGGGCGCCTGCCTGCTGATCACCGCGCCGCTGGAGATCTTCGGATCCGGGGTCTACCGCCAACCGATGCGATTGGTGCGTTCGGTGGGCCCGGTGGCCGTGGTGTTCGTCATCTGGGATGCGATCGCGATCGCGGGACACGTGTGGACCTACAACCCGCGCTACATCACCGGCGTGCACGTCGGATTCTCGATTCCGTTGGAGGAGTTGCTGTTCTTCGTGGTGATCCCGATCTGCGGCCTGCTGACCTATTCGGCGGTCAGCGCCATCCTCGACACCCTGCGCAGGCGCCGATGAGCGGACTCGGATACACGCTGCCCGCCGTCGTCTCGCTGGTCGCGGTCATCGCACTGGAATTGGCGATTTTGCGCACCGGGTTGTTCGGCAAGGTCGAATACTGGATCTCGATGGGCATCGTGCTGGCATTCCAGGTGATCGTCGACGGATGGCTGACCAAGCTGTCGGCGCCGATCGTGCTCTACAACGAGCAGCACACGGTCGGAGTGCGGTTCCCGTGGGACATTCCCGTGGAGGACTTCGTGTTCGGCGCGGCGATGGTCACCGCCGTGTTGCTGCTCTGGGAAAAGCAGCGGCCGCAGAACAGGGGACAGCGATGATCGACGTTCCCGGCGCCTTCGATGTCGGCGCGCACGCCTACGACAAGCTGGTCGGCGCCAACCCCGGATATCACGACCATCTGCGAATTTCCGCGCGACGGATGCGAATTCCGGACGGCGGGCGTGGATTGCGGCTGCTGGACGCCGGCTGCGGGACGGGTGCCTCGACGGCCGCGCTGCTCGAGGCCGCCCCACACGCCGAGATCGTCGCCGTCGACGCCTCGGCGGGCATGCTGGCCGAAGCGCGCGCCAAGTCGTGGCCCGGCACGGTCCAGTTCGTGCACAGCCCGATCGAAAAGATCGCCGACGCCGGGGTGTGCGGCCCGTTCGACGGCATCTTGGCGGCCTACCTGCTGCGCAACCTCGACGACCCGGATGCGCAGTTGCAGAGGTTCGCTGCGTTGCTGCGGCCGGGCGCGACGCTGGCCGTTCATGAGTACTCGGTGCGGGATTCCCGGGTCGCCAGGGCGACGTGGAACGCGGTCTGCTGGGGCATCATCATCCCCTCCGGCTGGCGACAGACGAAGGACAGCGCCCTGTACCGCCACCTGTGGCGCAGCGTCAACGCGTTCGACGGCGCCGCGGCCTTCCAACGGCGTTTGGCCGCAGCCGGTTTCACCGGTGTGCACAGCGAGACGATGCCCGGGTGGCAGCGCGACATTGTGCACACCTTCCTGGCGGACGCGCCCCGATGATCGACCCCCGTCGCGTCACCCATCCGGCGCCCGCCGGGGCCGCCCACGCCGGTGGGTTGTCCACCACACCGCACGTCGTGGTCGTCGGCGGCGGTATCGCCGGACTGGCGGCGGCCACCGGATTGGCCGAACGCGGTGTCTCCGTGGAGGTCCTGGAACGGCAGCAGTACCTGGGCGGGCGGGTCGGCGGCTGGACAGAGCGGCTCCCCGACGGCTCCGAGGTGGCCAACAATCGCGGCTTCCACGCGTTCTTCCGGCAGTACTACAACCTGCGGTCGTTGTTGCGGCGCACTGACCCGCGACTCGAGCGGCTGCGGGCAGTCGAGGACTATCCACTGGTCGACGGCGAGGGCCGCCAAGACACCTTCCGCGGGCTCCCCAAGACACCGCCGTGGAACGCTCTGGCCTTCGCGCTGCGCAGCCCCACCTTCCGGATGCGAGACCTGGTGCGGCTCAACGCTGGTGCCGCCGCACCGCTGGCCGCCGTGTCGGTTCCGGAGATCTACGAGCAACTCGACGAGGTCGATGCGGGCACCTTTCTGACCGACATCAACTTTCCCGCCGCCGCGCGTCACCTCGCGTTCGAGGTGTTCGCCCGAAGTTTCTTCGCCCGGCCCGACCGGCTCTCGGCCGCCGAGTTGGCCACGATGTTCCACATCTACTTCCTGGGCTCCAGCGAGGGGTTGGTCTTCGACGTCGCCGAGTCGAATTTCGACACCGCGCTGTGGGAGCCGTTGGGCGCGTACCTGACCGACAACGGTGTCCGGGTCCGTCGCGGCGTGTCCGCCGACTCGGTGGCCGTCGGCGGTAGCAGGGTGCTGCAGGTGCGCGACTCGACGGGCACCGCGATCGATGCCGACGGTGTCGTCCTGGCCACCGATATCACCGCGCTGCAACAGGTCATCGATTCCTCTCCCGGCCTCGGCGACGCCGGCTGGCGCGATCAGGTCGCCCGATTGCAGACCGCGCCGCCGTTCGTGGTGCAGCGGCTGTGGCTTGACCGGCCGGTGAATCCCGACCGCCCCGCCTTCCTCGGCACCGGCGGGTTGGACCCGGTCGACAACATCAGCGTGGTCAGCAGCTACGAACGCCAGGCCGCGGAATGGGCACGCGCACACCGCGGTTCGGTGGTCGAGGTGCATTCCTACTCGGTGGCCGACCCGCCGGACGAACTTCGGGAACGGACGCTGTCCCGATTGCACCAGCTCTATCCGGAGACGGCGGCGGCGGGCATCGTGGGAGAGACGCTGCTGGTTCGCGACGACTGCCCGCTGTTCTGGCCGGGCGCCTTCGCGCAGCGACCGACGGTGCACACCCCGGTGACCGGTTTGATGCTGGCCGGCGACGGCATCCGGATCGACCTTCCGGTCGCATTGATGGAGCGGGCCGCCACCACCGGATGGACGGCGGCCAACCGGCTGCTGCACAGCTGGGGGATCGCGGGGCACACCCTGCACACCGTCCCGGTGCAGGGCCGCTCACCCGTGCTGCGCCGGCTGGCCGGCCGAGAGAGGCGGGCGTCATGAGCTTTCGATCGCGGATGAAATCAATTCCGCTGCAGATCATTCCGAAGACGGACTGGGCGCGACAGCGGCCCACTTACCAGGATGCCCAGCCGCAGATCATCAACGCTGCGCTGGCGCGCGCGCAGTCGCGGCCCAGCGGCAACTGGTACGTCTTCGGCGCCAGCACCGATGTGCGCGCGGACCGGCCGTTCGGCACTCGGGTCGGTGGGCTGGACATCGTCGCGTGGCGCGATCAGCAGCGCCGCCTGCACGTCGGGCCCGCGGCGTGCCCGCATCTGGGTGCCGACCTGGCAGCGGGGAAGGTGGAGTGCGGCGGCCTGATCTGTCCGTGGCACGGTCTGCGGCTCGAGAGCGGACGCGAATTCGGCTGGAAGCCGCTGCCCGCCCACGACGACGGTGTGCTGGTGTGGGTCCGCCTCGACCGGGTCGGCGGCGAGCAGACCTTGGACACCCCGGTGGTCCCGGCCCGCCCGACCGGCGCACGACTGGCGGCGGTGACCCGGCTGGACGGGGTGTGCGAACCGTCCGACATCATCGCCAACCGGCTCGACCCCTGGCACGGCGCGTGGTTCCACCCGTATTCGTTCACCCAGTTGGAGGTGCTCAGTGCTCCCGCGGTCGACGCCGAGGAGGACGCCGACCGGTTCCTGGTCGCAGTGACGTTCCGGATGGGTCGTCTCGGTGTGCCGGTGATCGCCGAGTTCACCGCGCCGGAACCACGCACCATCGTCATGCGGATCGTCGACGGCGAGGGCGCCGGCAGCGTCGTCGAAACCCACGCCACCCCACTCGGGCCGGGAGCAGACGGACGCCCGCGCACCGCCGTGATCGAAGCCGTCGTCGCGCAATCCGACCGCACCGGCTTCCGGCACTCGCTGCGGGTGGCGCCGCTGATCACGCCACTGATGCGCCTGGCGGCCACCCGGCTGTGGCGCGACGACCTCGCCTACGCCGAACGGCTATTCGCGCTGCGCGAGCGCGATCGGGACAACTGAACCTACGCGTGCGGCAACGGGGCTAGCCTGCCGTCCATGGCCAAGCGAGTGGTGATCTGGGGTACGGGTTTCGTCGGCCGGATGGTGATCCCGGAAGTGCTGGATCACCCCGACTTCGAGCTGGTCGGCGTCGGTGTCAGCAATCCCGCCAAGGTGGGCGTCGACGTCGGGGAGATCTGCGGCATCGGGGAGGTCGGCATCGCGGCCACCGACGACGTCGACGCCTTGATCGCGCTGGCGCCGGATGCGTTGGTGCATTACGGGCCGACCGCGGCGCACGCCGACGCCAACATCGACCTGATCGGGCGGTTCCTGCAGGCCGGCATCGACGTCTGTTCGACCGCGATGACCCCGTGGGTGTGGCCGAAGATGCATCTCAACCCCCCGAACTGGATCGACCCCATCACCAAGGCGTGCGAGGCCGGCCAGGCGTCGTGCTTCACCACGGGCATCGACCCCGGTTTCGCCAACGACCTGCTCCCGATGACGTTGATGGGGCTGACGTCTCAGGTGCGCATGGTCCGGGCGTCCGAGCTGCTCGACTACACCAATTACGAGGGCGACTACGAGTTCGAGATGGGCATCGGCCGCGAACCCGAATTCAAGCCGCTGCTCGAGAACTCCGACATCCTGGTGTTCGCCTGGGGTGCGACGGTGCCGATGATCGCCTACGCCGCCGGTATCGAGCTCGACGAGATCACCACCACGTGGGACAAGTGGGTGACACCGACTGAGCGCAAGACCGTCAAGGGTGTCATCCCGGCCGGCCATGTCGCGGCGGTCCGGTTCACGATCAACGGGGTCTACAACGGCGAGACCCGGATTCAGCTCGAACACGTCAACCGGATCGGCCAGGACGCCGCGCCGGACTGGCCGTCGGGCACCCAGGACGACGTCTACCGGGTCGACGTCCAGGGCACTCCCAGCATCTTCCAGGAGACTGCGTTCAGGTTCACCGACGGTTCCGGACGTGACGCCGCGACCGCGGGCTGCCTGGCCACCGGGCTGCGCGCGCTCAACGCCGTACCGGCCGTCAACGACCTCCCGCCGGGCTGGGTAACCCCGCTGGACCTGCCCCTGATACCGGGCCGCGGCACCATTCGCTGAGTAACGTCCGCTGCGTCCGGTCCGACATCTTTGGTGAATCCGAAGCGTGGATTGGACGACATGACAGACCCAACGAGGCCGGCGCTCGGCCTGTCGGTCGGCGCCACCGCCCTGGTCGCGGTGACCCCTGATCGTTCGGTCACCCGGCCACCCGTGCTCACCGTCGGCGGCCTGGTGCTCACCGACTTCGTCGACCGGGTCGGTGACCCGGTCGGCATCGTCGCGTCCGACGGATCGGTCCATCACGCGGAGACGTTGCTGGCCGAGGCGCTGCGCGGGCTTGCCTACGCCGCCACCGCGGGCCGGCCGCTTCCGCCGGCCGCGACGATCACGTACCCCGCACATTGGCGGCCCGCCGCCGTCGAGGCACTGCGCCGGGCGATCCGGCAGCTTCCCGAATGGTCGAGCGCACAGCCGCAGATCATCCCCGACACCACCGCCGCGCTGACCGCGCTGGCCGCCAACCCCGGGCTGCCCACCCGCGGCGTGATCGCGCTATGTGACTTCGGCGGCAGCGGCACCTCGATCACCCTGCTCGACGCCGCCACCGCGGCACCGATCGCGCCGACCCTGCGTCACCTCGACTTCTCCGGAGACCTGATCGACCAGGGTCTGCTCGCCCACGTGATCGCCGAACTCTCGGCGGGCGGCACCCTCGACATCACCGGCACGTCGGCGATCGGGTCGCTGACGCGGCTGCGGGCCGACTGCCGGGCGGCCAAGGAGCGGCTGTCCACGGTCACGGTCACCGCTCTGCCCGCCGAGCTGCCGAACTTCCGCGGTCACGTCCGGCTCACCCGCACCGAACTCGACGACGCGCTCGGGCGAGCACTGAGCGACGTCGTGGCCGTCCTGCAGGAGACGCTGTTCAGGGCCGGGGTGCGGCCCACCGACCTGGCCGCGGTGGCTTCGATCGGTGGCGTCGCCGCGATCCCGGTGATCACCACGACCCTGTCCGAGCACCTTCGGGTTCCGGTGATCACCACCCCGCGCCCGGCCCAGACCGCCGCGATCGGCGGCGCGCTGCGGGCCGCCCGCGGACCGGCCGACGACATCGCGACCGCGCTGGCGCCCGCCCCGGTGGTTCCGGTGGCGCCCGT
>JAEZIA010000419.1 GCA_023416315.1 Actinomycetes bacterium | reverse complement strand
CGGCCCATTCGGTTTCGATGACGCGGCTGACCGCGCTCAGCGCCGACTTCGAGGCGTTGTACACCCCGAACAGCGGGGAGGCTTCGCTGAACACGCCCCAGGTCGCGACGTTGATGATGTGGCCGTCACGGCGCTCGATCATGCCGGGCGCGAGCCCGCGGATGAGCCGCAGCGGCGAGAAGTAATTCAGTGTCATCGTGCGTTCGACGTCGTGCCAGCGATCCAGCGACTCGGCCAGCGGCCTGCGGATCGACCGGCCGGCGTTGTTCACCAGGATGTCGACCGCGCCGACTTCTTCCGCCAGCGCCTCGACGGCGTCGAGGTCGGACAGGTCGCACGCAATCGCGGTCGCGGTGCCGCCCGCGTCGGTGATGCGGGCGACGACCTCGGCGAGCAGATCCTCGCGCCGCGCGACGAGGACGACCTCGCACCCTTCGGCGGCGAACAGCTCGGCTCCGGCGGCGCCGATCCCCGAGGAGGCGCCGGTGACCAGCACTCGCTTGCCGCGCAGGTCGACGGTGACGCCGGTCGGCAGGCTCAGCGGCGGGCGCATGCCCGTCAGGGCGATGGCCTCGGTCAGGCGACGCAGGGGATTCACGCCTGCCGAGTCTAGGCGCCCGAAATCCCTAGAAATAGCGGGGGAACGGCGTCCAATCCGGGTCGCGTTTCTCCAGGAACGCGTCGCGGCCCTCGACGGCCTCGTCGGTCATGTACGCCAACCGGGTGGCCTCGCCGGCGAACAGCTGCTGGCCGACCAGGCCGTCGTCGAGCAGGTTGAACGCGAACTTCAGCATGCGTTGGGCCTGAGGCGATTTGCCGTTGATCTCCTTGGCCCACTGCACGCCGACGTTCTCCAGCTCGGCGTGGTCGACCACCTCGTTGACCGCACCCATGTGGTGCATCTGTTCGGCGGTGTAGGACCGGCCCAGGAAAAAAATCTCGCGGGCGAACTTCTGCCCGGCCTGGCGGGCCAGATACGCACTGCCGTAGCCGCCGTCGAAGCTGCCGACGTCGGCGTCGGTCTGCTTGAACCGGGCGTGCTCGCGACTGGCCAGCGTGAGGTCACACACCACGTGCAGGCTGTGCCCGCCGCCGGCCGCCCAGCCGTTGACCAGGCAGATGACCACTTTCGGCATGAACCGGATCAGCCGCTGCACCTCCAGGATGTGCAGCCGGCCGGCGCGTGCCGGGTCGACGGTCTCGGCGGTTTCCCCGGCGGCGTACTGGTATCCGCTGCGGCCCCGGATGCGTTGATCGCCGCCCGAGCAGAACGCCCAACCGCCGTCCTTGGGCGACGGTCCGTTACCGGTCAGCAGCACCACGCCGACATCCGGCGACATCCGGGCGTGGTCGAGCGCGCGGTAGAGCTCGTCGACGGTGTGTGGGCGAAACGCGTTGCGCACCTCGGGCCGGTCGAAGGCCACCCGCACCGTACCGTCGGAGACGTGACGGTGATAGGTGATGTCGGTCAAGTCCTCGAAGCCGTCGATGGCGCGCCACTGTGACGGGTCAAAGGGGTTGTCGGTCAAGGGGTTTGCACTCCTAGGTCAGGGGATCGAATCGGAATACCGCGCAGCGGCCGGCCAGTGCTTCGAACTCGTCGGGTCTGCCTTCGGTGACCAGCCCGGCGTTCTTCATGAAGCTGACGCCGGTCGGAACCAGGTCGGGGAAGGCCCGCAGCAACGGCCGGGCCTCGTCGGGCGGAAGTTCGACGATCCGCACGGTGTCGCTGTGCCTGCCCTGGGTCAGGATCACGACGCCGGCGGCACGAGCGTTGCGCACCCAGTCCGCGCCGGGGAAGCCGCCGACGACATAGCGCTGTCCGCCGACGGTGAACGGCGTGATCGGCGTGGAGCGCGGCTTGCCGGAGTTGCGGCCCACCACGGTCAGCACCACCGGTGACTCGCCGCCGAACCTCGTCAGGCCCAGGCGCATCGCGGCCATGAAGACCTTGTTCATCGGCTTGAGCCACCACGGCGGTTTGATGCGCTCGGAGTCGGCCATGTGCAAAACCTACGCCCAGCGCCCGATGCCGCGGTCGCGCAGTGGGTCGACCAGCCCGGTCCGGCGTTCGGCGACCGGCAGGGGGTCGACCAGGATGAAGTCACAGCCGAGCTGGCGGGCGGCGCCGTCGTTCTCTTCACTGTCACCGACCATCACCGCGTCGGGGCCCTCGACGCCGAGGCGCTGCAATGCGATCTCGAAGATCCGCGGATCCGGTTTGACCACACCGACTTCGAACGACAGCACGAACTCGTCGGCGTCGGCACCCGTGCCGTGGAAGGCCGGGCGGATGTCGAAGGCGATGTTGGACACGATCGCGGTCTTCACATCCGCCGACGTCAGCGAACTCAGCGCCTCGACGGTATCGGGGTAGGGCACCCACGAGCCCGGATCGACCGTGCGCTGATACAGCGCCTCGGCGTGCTCGTCGAGCAGGCCGGTCTGGCGCAGCGCATGCAGATAGGCCTCGCGGTGCAGTGCCGGGGTGAGGTCGCGGTTGACCCAGGTCTGGTAGTTCTCTTCGGTCATCGTCACCGAGCGGCCGGTGGGATGGGTCAGGCGCTCCATCAGCTCGGCCTGCACATGCTCGTCGACGGCGCGGCGTCCGTTGTCGTCGATCAATTCCATGCCGGCAAACCAGCTGTCGTCCTCCTCGAGGCGGAACAGGGTGCCGGAGAAGTCGAACAGTACAGCGCGGACGGGCATGGCCTCATGCTGCCATCCGCATCGCTAGGGCCGTTGCAGGGCCGGAACGTCGGATATTGGGGGTGGCTGAGGCGTGTGGTGCACCGCCGGGAAGAGGGACGGGCCGCGGTAGTAGGCCAGCAGCACGCCCAGGGCGAGCAGCCCGGCCATGAACGCGACCTGCAGCGCGATCGAGACGGCGCGGGGAACGGCAGGGACCTTGCTGCGGAGCTTCGGGGCGATTCGTTCCGCGCGCGGCAGCACCGGTTGCTCTTTCCCGCGCAGGAACAGCATCAGCAGATCGACGGCCTTGTTGTGCTGTTCCCGGTCCACGTACAACTGCACGCTCGGACTCGCGGCACCTTTCCGCCCGCTCGGAGTGGCTACGTAGGCACCCACATCGGCGTCGCGCAAGGCGGCGAGCACCGGTTCTGCATCAGCGGATTCGAGGTCGGCGAGGATCACCCAGGTGTCTGCCCACACCTCGTTGTCCTGGCCGCCGGGCGGCAGCCAGAACATCAGGTCGCGCTCTTTCAGATACTCGAGCGGGATGACCCGGGACAGCATCACTCAAGTATGCGCCGAAAACCTAGCCGATGGCTCGAGCTGATCCTTCCCAGAACTGCGCCCGTACGGCCTTCTTGTCCGGCTTGCCGAGCGCGGTCACCGGCACCGAGTCGACGACGATCACCTGCTTGGGCGCCTGCACCGAACCCTTGCGCTCCTTGACCGCCGCCTGGATCTCGACGGTCAGCTTCGCCACCGCGTCGTCGTCGCTGGGATGGTCTGGCCGCAGCACGATCACCGCGGTGACGGCCTCGCCCCACTTCTCGTCCGGTGTGCCGATCACGCACACCTGCGCGACGGCCGGATGCTCGGCGACGACGTCCTCCACCTCGCGCGGGAACACGTTGAACCCACCGGTGACGATCATGTCCTTGACCCGGTCGACGATGAACCAGTAGCCGTCCTCGTCCTCGCGGGCCATGTCACCGGTGTGCAGCCAGCCGTCTTTGAACGTCTTGGCCGTCTCCTCGGGCAGGTTGTGGTACCCGCCGCTCAGCAGCGGCCCGGACACGCAGATCTCGCCGACCTCGCCTTGGGGCACCTCGTTGCCGTCGGCGTCCAGTAGTGCGGTGCGCGCGAACAGCGTGGGCCGCCCGCAGGAGGTCAGCCGCTTCTCGTCGTGGTCCTTCTTACCGAGGTAGGAGATCACCATCGGGGCTTCGGACTGCCCGTAGTACTGGGCGAAGATCGGGCCGAAGCGGCGGATCGCCTCGGCGAGGCGCACCGGGTTCATCGCCGAGGCGCCGTAGTAGACGGTCTCCAGCGACGACAGGTCGCGGGTATGGGAGTCGGGATGATCCATCAACGCATAGATCATCGACGGCACCAGCATGGTGGCGGTGATCTTCTGCTCTTCGATCACCCGCAGCACTTCGGCCGGGTCGAACTTGGTCAGCACCACCAGCTCGCCGCCCTTGACGACGGTCGGCACGAAGAACGCGGCGCCGGCGTGCGACAGCGGCGTGCACATCAGGAACCGCGGATTCTCCGGCCACTCCCACTCGGCGAGCTGGACGGTCGTCATCGTCGTGATCGACTGCGCGGTGCCCAGCACACCCTTCGGCTTGCCGGTGGTGCCGCCGGTGTAGGCCATGCCGCCGACGTGATCGGGCGCAAGATCGGCCGCCACCAACGGTTTCGGCGGATACTTCGCCGCCTCGGCGATCAGGTCGACGGCGGAGTCGGCGAGCGCCTCGGGAACCGGGCCGAGCGTCAGCACCTGCTTGAGTCCGGGCACCTTCTCCAGCAGGCCCTGCGCCCGCTCGATGAACATCGGGTTCGGGTCGATGATCAGTGACGTCACACCGGCGTCGTTGAGCACGTACGCGTGGTCGTCGAGCGAGCCGAGAGGGTGTAGTGCCACCCGCCGGTAACCCTGGGTCTGGCCGGCGCCAATGATCATCAGCACCTCGGGCCGGTTCAGCGACAGCAGCCCCGCCGTCGCGCCGGAACCCGCGCCGAGCGCCTCGAACGCCTGAATGTACTGGCTGATGCGGTCGGCCAGCTCACCCCCGGTCAGCGTGGTCTCGCCGAGATGCAGCACCGGCTTGTTCTTGTTGCGCTTCAGCGCACCCACCGTGAGGTGGCCAGAATGGAGGGGATGGCGCAGCCGCGAGTCACTCATGCGCTCCACATTAGAACGTGTTCCAGTTCGGAAGGAAGGGCGTCTCGATGACAGACGTGGGCAATCGGTTGCGTACCACGATCCTGACGATGACGGCCGAGCGGGCGCCGCGGTCGATCTGCCCGTCCGATGCCGCCCGCGCGGTGGACCCCGAGCGCTGGCGCGAGCTGATGGACGCCGCGCGCGATGAAGCCCGGCAGCTGGCACGGGACGGCGACGTCGTCGTCACCCAGAAAGACGAGGTGCTCGACCCGGACGCGCAGTGGCGCGGACCGATCCGGATCCGACGAGCCGACACCTGATCGCCCGCCGGCATGGCACCCTGGCCGTTATGCACGCACCCGAACCTCGTTTCCTCGACGACCGGCCGGCGTACTGGGCACAGCACAAGCCCGACGGCGAGGCCATCAGCTACCTCGGCCGCAGCTGGACCTGGGCGCAGTGGGACGACCGAATTCGCCGGCTGGCAGGCGCCCTGGTGGAGCGCGGCATCGGCCGCGGCGACGCGGTGGCGTTCCTGGACAAGAATCACCCGGCCTGTGTGGAGCTGACGCTGGCGGCGGCGTCGATCGGCGCGGCCACCGCCGTCATCAACTTCCGGCTCGCCGCCGACGAGATGGACTACGTGCTCAACGACTCCGGCGCCAAGCTGCTGATCGTCGGCACCGAACTGATCGACGCCGTGGACAAGATCCGCG
>JAEZIA010000377.1 GCA_023416315.1 Actinomycetes bacterium | reverse complement strand
GCGTTGGCCTCGGCCAACGCCGCCGCCGGCGCGCTGGAGCGGGAGCGGGCGCAGGTCGGCCAGGCCCTCAACGACATCACCGTCGAGCTGGGCGTGATCGGCAACGAGGGGCGGCAGGGCGCTCTGGACGCTGCCCAGATCGCCCGCGAGCATGCCTTCGCCGAACATTCCCGGGTGTCTCGCCGGGCCAGGGCCGCGCAGTTGCTGCGCTCGGTGATGGCCCGGCACCGGGACAACACCCGGCAGCGCTATGTCGCGCCGTTCCGCACCGAGATCGAGCGGCTGGGCCGCCCGGTGTTCGGTCCGAGCTTCGAAGTCGAGATCGACAGCGATCTGCGCATCTGCAACCGCACGTTGGACGGTCGCACCGTTCCGTACGAATCACTGTCGGGTGGGGCCAAGGAACAGCTCGGCATCCTGGCCCGGCTGGCGGGCGCGGCCCTTGTCGCCAAGGAAGATTCGGTCCCGGTGGTGATCGATGACGCGCTGGGCTTCACCGACCCGGACCGACTGACGAAGATGGGCGCGGTGTTCGACACCGTCGGTGACCACGGGCAGGTGATCGTGTTGACCTGCACGCCAACCCGCTTCCTGGGTGTGCAGGACGCCCACGTGATCGAGTTGTGATTTCGGCGCGAAAACGTTCGCGCAGCGGCGGTTTTCGCGCCGAAGTCAGCCTGCGGCAGGCAGCGCTTCGCTCACCGCTCCCACGTTCGACTCCGCGATGTCGCCCAATCCGAGGTGGTCACGCAGGGTCGTGCCGGTGTACTCGGTGCGGAACAGCCCCCGTCGTTGCAGCTCCGGGACCACGGCGTCGACGAAGTCATTGAACGTGCCCGGGGTTGTCGCCGACGACACCATGAACCCGTCGGCCTCACCGGAGGTGAACGACTCCTCGATCTGGTCGGCCACCTGCGTCGGCGTGCCGACAAACTGGGGCAGCAGCACACCCTGGGCGTACCACGCGCCGACGTCACGCAATGTCAGGCTGTCCCGGTTTGCGACGCGGCGCACCGCGTCGAAAAGGCCTTGGGTGCCGCTGACTTGAACGTCTTCGACCGGTGCGTCCAGGTCGTAGCCGGAGAAGTCGTGGTCGGTGTGCACGCTCAAGGTGATCAGCCCGGAGATCGGGTCGGCGAGTTCGTTGTGGTAGGCCTGCTTCTCGCGCGCGATCGACTCGGTCTCCCCGATGAACGGGATGAACGCCGGGAAGATCAGCACCTTGTCGGGATCGCGACCGAAGTTCACCGCCCGCGATTTGATGTCGTCGTAGTAGGCGCGCCGGCCCTCGGGAGTCGGGTCGATCTCGAAGATCGCCTCGGCCCACCGCGCGGCGAAGTCCCTGCCGGTGTTCGACGAGCCGGCCTGGATCAGCACCGGACGGCCCTGCGGGGAGTGCGGCACGTTCAACGGTCCGCGAGACTTGAAGAAGCGGCCGTCGTGGTCGACATGTCTGATCCGGCTGGGGTCGGCGAACACGCCGGACTCCTTGTCGAGCACCAGGGCGTCGGGGTCCCAGCTCGACCACAACTCCAGGGTGGTGCGGACGAACTCGTCGGCCCGTTCGTAGCGGAACTCGTGGCCAAGGTGGTCGTCGTGGCCGAAGTTCTGCGCCTCGCCCTGGGTCAGGGAGGTCACAATGTTCCAGGCGACTCGGCCGCGGGTGATATGGTCCAGGCTGGAGAAGATCCGGGCCAGCTCGTAGGGGTGAAAATAGGTGGCGGACTTGGTGATTGCCAGTCCGAGCCGGGACGTCACAGCGGCGACGCTGGCCGCCACGATCGATGGGTCCAGCGTGGCGGTGGCCTGTGTTCCGCGGCGCAGCGGCTCGGCGATCCCGTCACCGAACCGCACCGGCGCGGCGAGCAGGTCGGCGAAGAACAGGAAGTCGAACTTGCCGCGTTCCAGGATGCGCCCGATGCGGTGGTAGTACTCCGGGGTGAGGAACCCGGTGTCGCTGGCCGGGTGCCGCCACGCGGCGTGCGAGTGAGTGACCTGGGAGGCGATCTGGAAGCCGCCGAGGTGCAGCTGTCGGGTCATGTGGTTGTCCTCTCTGTGCGATTTCGGCGCGAAAACCGCCGCTACGCGAGCGTTTTCGCGCCGAAATCGCTAGAAGTAAGCGTTGGCGGGGACAGGGGTGCCGTGCAGGAGGTGCTGGCCGATGACGCGGGCCTTGTAGGCCACCGGGTTGTGCAACGTGATGGTGCGGATATTGCGCCAGTGTCGGTCGAGGTTGCGCGCACGGCTGGCCGCGCTGGCCCCGCCCAACTCGAGCAGTCGGGTGGCCGCCTGCGGCGCGACGTCGTCGAGGTGCACCTTCACCTTGGCGACCTTGAGCTGAGCCTCCGTCGCCAGATCGGCGTCGGGTACGCCGTCACGGACTGAATCGGTGGCCGCCTCGATGGCCGACGCCGCGTCCAGCACGGCTGCCCGCGCGATGTACGCGGTGCTGGCCAGCTCGCCGAGTTGACGCTGGTAGAGCGGGTCATCGACCGGTTGCTCGGCGAGTGCATGGCTGAAGCTGCGCGTGCGCGACCGCAACAGCTCGGCACCGTCATCGACGATCGTCTGCAGCACTCCGGCGACAACGGCGTGGATATAGAGCTGCAGCGCCGCGTACTGCACCGTCGGGACCGGCTCGGCGTCGTACGGGGTGTCGGCCAGCACCTCGTCCTCGGAGACGTTGACGCTGGTGAAGACGGTGGTGCCGGTGCCCGTCCGGCGCTGGCCGAAGCCATCCCAGTCGTCCACGAGCCGCACACCGTCCCGGTCGGTCGGCACGATCACCGTGGCCACCGAGTCATGATCTGTGGTCGCGGTGACGGTCAGGTAGTCGGCGAACAGCGTCCCGGTGCTGTAGAACTTCTCCCCGGTGAGCCGGTACCCGCCGGGAACGGGCAGCAGCCGGGTGTTGAACACCAGGCTGCCGACGGCGTTCGAGCCCTTCTCGCTGAACGCGTTGCCCACAATGTGCCCTTCGGCGACCTTGGTCAGCCACTGCCGTGATCGGGAGTCGTCGAGCGTGCGGAGACGCTCCTCGACGAACCAGAAGTGCGTCCGGAAGATGTGCGCGACAATGGGATCGGCAGCAGCGACGTCGATGACCGTCGAAAACAACTGCCGTACGGTGAAATTCGGACCGCCCAGGTCGGCGGGCAGGCGCAGGGTGCCCAAGCCGGCGCGTTTGAGTGCATTGACTTGGTCAAACGGATTCTCGTCGTTGAGGTCTCGATCTTTGGCGCCGATGCGGATCTGGGCGAGCAGGTCGGTGAACTCGGGTGTGCCGGGCAGGATGCGGTTGACTGGCTCCACTGTGGTCATGACCCCTGTCTACGCCGGGGTCACTCCGGCGGGCACTGCTTTGACTCACCCTGAACCTGAGGAGCGCCGACGGCGCTTTCCATTCCGGTGGCTGGCGAGGCAGAATCGACGCCATGGTGGGCCGACGGCGATGACTCTGAACGAGAAGCGCCGCCGTGCCCACGCCAAGCTCGCCGCGCTCCCCGGGGTGCGCCCGATCCGCCGCCCGGTCACGGCCGGCGGACCCGAGGAATTCGACCTCTACTACGTGCGTACCGGCCGTAAGACCAGGCATCCGCTGGTGATCATCCCCGGCGGGCCGGGGGCGGCGTCGATCGCCCTGTACCGGGGCCTGCGGCGCCGGGCGGCCGCCGAGGGCCTCGACGTGATCATGATCGAGCACCGGGGTGTCGGGATGTCGCGGCACGACGATGCCGGCGCCGACCTGCCGCCCGAGGCGCTGACCATCGAGCAGGTGGTCGACGACGT
>JAEZIA010000367.1 GCA_023416315.1 Actinomycetes bacterium | reverse complement strand
CCGTGGTGCCGCTGTATCTGATGATGGCCGAGCTGGGTCTGCGGAACACGTTCTGGGCGTTGGTGTTGCCGTTCCTGTTCGGCTCGCCGTACGCGATCTTCCTGTTGCGTGAGTACTTTCGCGGCATTCCCGCCGACCTGGTCAACGCCGCCCGGCTGGACGGGGCCAACACGCTGGACGTGATCGTGCACGTGGTACTGCCGGCCAGTAAGCCGATCCTGGTGACGCTGACGTTGATCACCGTTGTTTCGCAATGGAATTCGTTCATGTGGCCGCTGGTCATCACCAGTGGCGGCACCTGGCGGGTGCTGACCGTCGCGACGGCAGGTTTGCAGACCCAGTACAACGCGCAGTGGACGCTGGTGATGGCGGCGACGACGGTGGCGATCGTCCCGCTGATCGCGCTGTTTTTGGTATTCCAGCGCCAGATCGTGCGCTCGATCGTCGTCACCGGGCTCAAATGAGCTGGCCGCCACGGTTGTCCACCCGGCTACTGACCGGGCTGGTCGTGGTGGCCCTGCTGCTGGTCGCCGCGGCGTTGGCGCTGGGTCGCGACGGCGAACCGTCGGGTAAGACCATCGTCACTGTGCGGCTGTGGGATCCCTCGGTGGCGGCGGCCTACGCCGAATCCTTCGCGGAGTTCAGCCGCAGCCACCCCGGCATCGAGGTCCGCACCTACGTCGTCCCCTATGCCAGCTATTTCACCACGCTGCGGACCGACGTCGCGGGCGGCGGGGCGGACGACATCTTCTGGCTGAACAACGCCAACTTCGCCGAATACGCCGACAACCACCGGCTGATGGCCGTCGAACCCGATGTGGACTGGGACCCGTCAGTGGTCGCCCAGTTCACCCGCGGCGGCACGTCGTGGGGTGTGCCGCAACTGACCGACGCCGGGATCGCGGTGTACTACAACGCGGACCTGCTCGCCGCCGACGGCGTCGACCCGGCCGAGTTGGACAGTGTCCGCTGGGATCCCGACCCGGCTGTCGACACGCTGCGGCCGCTGCTGAAGCGCCTCACCCACGGCAGACAATGGGGGTACAACGCCGCCAACGACTTACAGGCCATCTACCTCAACTACATCGGCTCGGCGGGCGGGGAGTTCTCCGACGGTGACCGGTTCGCGTTCGACAATCCGCAGGCGGCCGGCGCGTTCCGCTACGTCGTCGGGCTGATCAACACCGATCGCGTCGCCCCGCCCGCGTCGGACACCAACGACAACGGCGACTTCTCCCGAAACCAGTTCCTCTCGGGGCGGATGGCGCTGTTCCAGTCCGGCACCTACAACCTGGCGCAGGTGGCCGAGCAAGCCCGGTTCCGGTGGGGGGTGGCGATGCTGCCTTCCGGGCCTGCGGGCCGGGTGAGCGTCACCAATGGCATTGTCGCCGCGGGCAATCCGGCCACCCGACATCCCGACGCGGTGCGTCAGGTGCTCGACTGGCTGGGCAGCGCACGCGGCAATGAGTATGTCGGTCGTCGGGGCGCGGCGATCCCGGCGGTGCTGCCCGCCCAGCGGGCGTACTTCGACTACTGGTCGGCCAAGGGTGTCGACGTCACGCCGTTCTTCCGGGTGCTCGACGGGCCACGCATACCCGCGCCGGGCGGGCCAGGCTTCGCCGCCGGATACCAGGCGATCAAGCCGTACTTCGATGAGATGTTCCTGGGTCGGCTGCCGGTCGACCGGGCGTTGGCGGCAGCGCAGCGGGCTGCGAACGCCGCGGCCGCGCGTTAGATCCCCGCCAGCACCGTCACCTGCAGGCCCACCGACACCGCGCACACCAGAGCCGAGATCGCCAGCACCACCCAGTCGGCGCGCTTGGGCCCCGACGGTGCCGCCGAGATCATGCCCGTGCCGCCGCGCGCGGTGATGGCGTCCCCCATCTCGTCGGCGCGGCGCAGCGCGACCGTGACCCCCGCGGACATCAGGTCCACCAGCTCGATCGCCCACCGTCGCCGCCGCGCCCGCCGGCTGGTCAACACCGGCCGCGGCCGCAGCCGTCGTGCCGCGTACAGCAGCCGGAACTCGTCGAGCAGCATCGGAAATGCCCGCAGCGACAAGGCAAGCGCCACCGCCCAGTCGTCGACCGGGATGCGGAAAAGCTTCAACGGCCGACCCAACCGCGCCACCGCGGGCGCGATGTCGGCGACGTTGGTCGTCCACGACACCATCATTCCCAGCGCCAGCAGCACGATCGCCACCACCGTGATGCGCACGAACTTCAGCAGCCCGCCGAGTTCGAGCGCATGCGACGCCAGATATATCACCGGCGCTCCACCACCCAGCGCCGCGGTCACCGCGCCGAGCAGCAGCAGGAACCACAGCCACTTGGGCACCGACGGCACGACACCGCGCGGGATGCGGGCCATCCGAATGGCGATCGCGATCAGAATCGAGACGAGCGCGATCGGCACCCAATCCGGATAGAACGCCATCAGGGCCGAGAACGCGAGAACGACAATCAGTTTGGTGCCCGCCCACAGCTCGTGGATCGGCGAGGTGCCGGGCACCGGGCGCAGCAGGACCACCGGGCGCGGCTGGCGGGCGGTCGTCACGAGATTTCCTCAGCGGTCGGCGTGCTGGTCAGCACACCGTCACGCAGGTGCAGCGTGCGCGGGCACAGCTCCTCGAGCCCGACGAAGTCGTGCGAGATCACCACGACGGTCAGCCCGCTGTTGCGGCGCAGATCGCTCAGCAGCCGCAGCAGCCCCCGCTGACTGGCGGCATCCAGCCCGGCCAGCGGCTCGTCGAGAATCAGCGCTTGCGGCGAACGAGCCAGCAGCCCGGCGATCACCACCCGGCGCATCTGCCCGCCGGACAGCTGATCGATGCGGCGCCCGGCGAGCGAGGCGTCCAGTCCGACCTTCGCCAGCGCCTCGATCACCCTGGTCGAATCGTGTGGCGAAAAGCCCGCCGCAGACGCCACTTCCAGGTCCACGCGGCCGCGCATCAGCTGCAACCGGGCGGCCTGGAACGCGATCGCCACATCGCCCACGCACTCCGAGGCGGGCCGCCCGCGCACCAGGCACGAGCCGCTGGTCGGGGTGGTCAGACCCGCCATGATCCAGGCCAGCGTCGACTTACCGGAACCGTTGCCGCCGTGGATCAGCAGGCCGTCACCCTCGTGGACGGTGAAGGTGACGTCGCTCAGCGCGGGCTTGGACCACGGCGTGCCGGCCGCGTACTCATGGCTGACGTGGGAGAGCTCCAGCACCGGTTCGGCGGCCCGTGGTGCCGCGCTCACCGACGCCGTCGGCGCCTCGGTGGTCTCGACCATGTTGGTGTTGTCCAGCGACTCACTGAGATTCACCACCCGGTCGGCGGTCTCGGCCTCGTTGTTGTAATGGGTGATCGACACCAGCGCCATCCGATGTCGTTCGGTCAGGCCGGACAACACCTCCAACAGCGCCTCGCGTCCGCGTTGGTCGACCATGCTGGTGACCTCGTCGGCGATCAGCATCGACGGCTGGCGGGCCAGCGCGGCCGCCACCGCCAGGCGTTGCAGCTCACCTCCGGACAGTCCGCCGGTGTCACGCTCCTCCATACCGGCCAGGCCGACCTCGTCGAGCAGCGCGGCGATATCGGTTCGGGTTCCCGGCGGCAGTCCGAACACGACGTCGTCGGCGACTCGTGTTCCGAGCACCTGACTTTCGGGGTGTTGCATGACGACCGCGGTCCCGCCCAGCTTCCCCAGCCCGATCGCGCCGGGCCGCTCGATTGAGCCGTCGGTGGGCTGCCGGCCGGAGAGCAGCAGCATCAGCGTCGTCTTGCCGGAGCCGTTGGCGCCGGTGATCGCCACGTGCTCACCGGTGTCGACGGACAAGCTCAGGGGTCGTAGCGCATCGTGGGCCGCGCCGGGATAGCGGAACCGGGCGTCGACGAGCCGCACCGGAACCGGGGCGACCGGTCCGGTCTCGTCGGGCGTCTCGAGT
Organism: Actinomycetes bacterium; assembly: GCA_023416315.1. Lineage (GTDB taxonomy): Bacteria > Actinomycetota > Actinomycetes > Mycobacteriales > Mycobacteriaceae > Mycobacterium. The sequence goes on along the minus strand of JAEZIA010000367.1, from coordinate 21,723 downwards.
TTGTGGACGTCGGGGATGCCACGCAGCCGCTCCAGCACCCGCGACAGCGCCCACCACCCGACCAGGGTCACGACCATGATCGAGAACACGGCGTACACCATCAGCAACAACGGCCAATACTCGAGCGCGACCCCGAACATGCGCCGCGCGTCCTCGGCCGCCGGGCGGAACGGCTCGAAGCGCGACATCACCGAGACGACACCGTCGAAGTTGGCGGTCATCGCCGAGAAGGTGAGGGTGCGCAGCCGCACCAGCACCGTCAGCGCACCGATGATGAAGATCCCGAACACCACGCCGGCCACCAGGCCGACCGCGATCACGGTCGGGGTGCCGCGACCGCGGCGCTTCATGATGCCCGCCAGCCCACCGACGTACGCGCAGTTGACCACCACCATCAGTCCGCTGATCCCGGCGATGAGGAACGCCACGACGCTGGCCGCGAACGTGGCGGCCAACAGCACCCGAACCCGGTAGCGGTAGCCCAGCAGCCCCATCGGCACCGTGGTCAGCAGCGACAGCCCACCGGCGAACGGGACGACGACGGAGATGATCGCCAGCGCGGCGGACAGGGCCGCCATCACCGAGGCCTGGGCCATCTCGACCGGTGACAACGACCGGCCGGCCCGACGATCGATCGACGGCCGGGAGGGCTGCTGCGCAGGCGCCTCCGGTCTCGTCGCGGTCATCACCTGATTCTGCCAGCCGCCGCGGCCAGCTACTCGGCTCCACCTGGCGCGGCAGGCCCAGCTGTGGAGATCCTGTGAGGAATCCCACCGGCCCGGTGGGCGACAACATAGTATTTCTATGTAAATATGGTTGTATGAGTCCGACGCCCACCCAGGAACGATCCGGCGCCGCATCGACCGATCAGGCGGGGCTGGGATCCGAGCTGCTCACCGTCGTGGCGAGGCTCAACCGGCTGGCCACTCAGCGCATCCGCCTGCCCCTGCCGTGGGCCCAGGCGCGGCTGCTCAGCACCATCGCCGACCAGGGCGAGGCCCGGATCTCCGATCTCGCCGAGCTCGACCACTGCTCCCAGCCGACGATGACGACGCAGGTGCGTCGCCTCGAGGACGCCGGGCTGGTGACCAGGACCCCCGATCCCGACGATGCGCGTGCCGTCCGCATCCGCATCACCCCCAAGGGCCAGACCATGCTGACCCAAGTCCGCGGGGACCGCGCAGCGGTCATCGACCCGCGTATCGCGCGGCTCTCGGCCGAGGACCGCGACATTCTGTCGGCTGCCGTCGGAGCGCTGCATCGCCTGCTCGACGACCTCGACACCTCTCCCCAGAAGTAACCGACCGCCAAAGCAGTAAGGAGTGAGCCACTCATGTGGCGTCAACCCAAGGCCGTATGGGCCGTCGCGTTCGCATCCGTCGTCGCCTTCATGGGCATCGGACTCGTCGACCCGATTCTCAAACCGATCGCCGACAACCTCGACGCCACGCCCTCGCAGGTGTCGCTGTTGTTCACCAGCTACATGGCGGTCATGGGGGTGGCGATGCTCGTCACCGGCGTGGTGTCCAGCCGCATCGGCCCCAAACGCACGTTGCTGATCGGTCTGGTGATCATCATCGCCGGGGCCGGACTGGCCGGGATGAGTGACTCGGTGATGGGCATCGTCGGCTGGCGCGCGCTGTGGGGCCTGGGCAACGCCCTGTTCATCGCGACCGCACTGGCCACCATCGTCAGCTCGGCGCGCGGTTCCGTCGCCCAGGCCATCATCCTGTACGAGGCGGCGCTTGGTCTGGGCATCGCGGTGGGGCCGTTGCTCGGCGGTGTGCTGGGTGGAATCTCATGGCGGGGACCGTTTTTCGGGGTCTCGGCGTTGATGGCGGTCGCCTTGGTGGGGACAGCGCTGCTGCTGCCCGAGACGCCTCGCCCGCCGCGCGTGACGACACTGGCCGACCCGTTCCGCGCGCTGCGTCACCGCGGCCTGCTCGGGGTCTCCATCACCGCGCTGTTGTACAACTTCGGCTTCTTCACGCTGCTGGCCTTCACCCCGTTCCCGCTGGACATGAACGCCCAGCAGATCGGCCTGATCTTCTTCGGCTGGGGTCTCTGCCTGGCGTTCACCTCGGTGGTGGCCGCCCCGCGCCTGCAACACCGCTTCGGCACCGTGCGCGTGCTGCTGGTGAACCTGTTGTGCTTCTCGGCGCTGCTGGTCGTGATGGCCGTGTTCACCGACAGCAAGGCGCTGCTGGCCGCGTGCGTGGTGATCGCCGGTCTGTTCATCGGTGTCAACAACACGTTGATCACCGAAACCGTGATGAAGGCCGCGCCGGTCGAGCGCGGGGTCGCCTCGGCCGCATACAGCTTCATGCGGTTCGGTGGCGCCGCCGTCGCCCCGTGGCTGGCCGGCCTGCTCGGCGAACGGATCAGCGTGCACCTGCCGTATTGGGTCGGCGCCGGGGCGGTGCTGTTGGGCGCCGGCGTGCTGGCGTGGACCAGCCGCCATCTGAGCGCTATCGACACCGAGGAAGACGACCTCGATGAGATCACCGAGCAGGCCACCGCGGTGACCGTCGGCAGCGACAGCTGAGCGCTCACATCCAGATGGTGGCTTTCGCACTCTCCCTGGGTTGAGCCAGCGGGTGCCCCGCCCCCAGTAGATCGCCAGTGATCACGCCGCAGAACCGATACATCGCGATGTCGAAGATGCCGTTGTGCATCGGCTGTTCGATGAAGTGCCCGAGGCGTTCGGCACCGATGAACACCGCCATCAACAGCAGGCCGATGACCACCCCGGTGACCGGGTGGGCCGAGCCGTCCAACCTGCTGAAAGCCATCACCGCGAAGAACCACGCCAGCCCGCGAATGAAGACCTCGTACTGCTGCGGGATCGGCTCGTTGCGGATGCGTTCCAAGCCACTCTGGGCGGTGACCAACGCGGTGTTGATGCTCATCAGCATCACCCGGGCCTGGTTGTCGATATGGCCCCCGGCGGAGAGGGTCTGGATGTCGGCTGCCTGCCGGGTCATCAGGCCGGTGGCGCTGATCTCGGCGGGATCCTCGGGTGTCAGATCGGTGACACCGGGCAGCGGAGGAATCTTGCGCAGGTCCGCGGCGAGCTGCCAGGCGTAGCGGACCTGCCTGCGCCGCATTCGATCCAAGATGCCGGCCATGTCGGCTCCACCGGTGTCGACCGAGCACAGCGCGTTGTGGGTGGCGCGGGAGTTGATGATCACGTTGCCCCACAACGTGCGGGCCTCCCACCACCGGTTGTAAGCCGTCGTGTTGCGGAAACCGATGAACACCGAGGCGCCGATACCCAGCACCGACAGCACGGCCGAGGCGTAGTCGATCTGGGTGGGGTCGGGGATCGGGATCAGGATGGCGGCGACCACGACGATCGCCAGCAGATCCCAGCGCATATGCCACGACACCATCGCAGAAACCTTGACCGGCCCCAGCACGCCGACGCTACGAATCACCGCGTCAGCGTAGTGGTCACGGCATCGCTGCGACGATATTTCCGGCGGCACAGGTGGCGCCGAGCGCCCGCGGCCGAAGTGACGGACGCATCTTCGCCCAGCGCCATCGAGCAGGCGTCCCCGAGCAGTGCGGCCACGCACCTGTGCACCACGGTGTTAGCCCCGGGCCCGGTCATACGCCCTTGCGTGCGGGAGGCTCGCTTCACACACACCAGGTTGACCAGTGTTTGCCACATCCGGGTTTGCCGAATCGGCCGCGGGGATACCTTCATGCCATGACCACCACTGCAGAGCACCTGCGGAACGCGCTCGACGGCCGTTGGCGAGATGTCAAGAACGCCGTGCGCGCCGAACTTTCCACCGAAGTCTTCCGGCCGCACTACACGCCCAACACCGTCATCGCCCGCGCCAAAGTGGCGGAGCAGATGAAGATCATGGCGGCCCACGGGGCCGCCGAGGACGGCTTCCGCAAAGAACACGGCGGCAACGGGGACGTCGGCGCTGCCGTCACCCGCATCGAGATGCTGGCGATGTCCGATCTTTCGTTGATGGTGAAGGCAGGCGTGCAGTGGGGCCTGTTCGGCGGCGCCATCGAGAATCTGGGCACCGAGCGTCATCACAAAGCCTATGTGCGGCGGATCATCGACTTGGACCTACTCGGCTGCTTCGCCATGACCGAGACCGGACACGGCAGCGACGTCCAATCCCTGGAGACCACCGCCACCTACGACCCGGCGACGCAGGAATTCGTGATCAACTCCCCCACCCCGACGTCGCGCAAAGACTATATCGGTGGTGCAGCCGAAACCGCCCGCGTGGCAGCCGTTTTCGCGCAGCTGATCACCAATGGTGAATCGCACGGGGTGCACTGTTTCGTGGTGCCGCTGCGCGACGAGGACGGCAATGACCTGCCCGGCATCACCACTTCGGACTGTCACTACAAGGGTGGGCTGCCGGGCGTCGACAACGGCCGGATCATGTTCGACAACGTCCGCATCCCGCGGGACAACCTGCTGAACAAATACGGTGACGTCGCGGCGGACGGCACCTACTCGTCCCCGATCGAGAACGTCAACCGACGGTTCTTCACGATGCTCGGTACGTTGATTCGCGGTCGCGTCACGGTCGGCGGCAGCGCGGCGGCCGCAGGCCGGGTGGCCCTGGACATTGCGACCCGATACGCGTTGCAGCGCAAGCAGTTCAGCGCCCCGGGCGACGAGGGTGAAGTGCTGATCATGGACTACCTGGCGCATCAGCGTCGGCTCTTCCCGCTGATCGCCCGCTCGTACGCGCTGCAGTTCGCCCAAAACGAGTTGGTGGCCAAGCTGCACGACCTGCAGACCGCGGACAGCCCCGACGCCGAGGAGCAGCGAGAGCTGGAATCCCGGGCGGCCGGGCTGAAGGCGGCCAACACCTGGCACACCAGCGCCGCGATCCAGGAAGCCCGCGAAGCATGCGGCGGCGCAGGCTATCTCGCCGAGAACCGGTTGATCGCGCTGCGCGCCGACACCGACGTGTTCACCACCTTCGAGGGCGACAACCATGTGCTGACCCAGCTGGTGGCCAAGGAGTTGCTAACCGCATACGCCGACGACATCAAGGGCATGAGCCCGGTGGAGTGGGTGCGCTTCGCAGCCAACTTCGCCGGTGACCGAGTGCTGAAAAGGACTGCGGCCGAGACGATCATGCAGACCATCCTGGACTCGCGGCAGGACAACGAGGAGGAAGGCAGCCTGTTCAACCGCGGCACCCAGGTGCAGATGTTCGAGGACCGCGAGGAATACCTGCTGTCCTCGGTGGCACGCCGGCTGCAGCGCAAGTCCAAGGAGATGTCAGCCTTCGACGCGTTCAACGCCGTGCAGGACCACGTGCTGCACACCGCCAAGGCCCACATCGACCGGATCGTGCTCGAGGCATTCGTCGCCGGCATCGACGCCTGCGAGGACGACGAAGCCCGCAATATCCTGAGCATGGTGTGCGATCTCTACGCGCTGTCGGTGATCGAGGAAGACAAGGCATGGTTCATCGAGCACCGGTTCCTGTCCACCGAGCGGGCCAAAGCCGTCACCCGCGGCATCAACCAACGCTGCCGCGATCTGCGGCCGCACGCCGAGCTGTTGGTCGACGGATTCGGAATCCCCGAGCACCTGCGTTACGCCGAGATGCTGCACCCGGAGAACATCCTCGTCGACTAGGTATTTCGTCGTCTTATCCGCTCATCCGTGCAGGCCGGCGACGTCGATACCGTACTGTGCGACCTTGCGGTAGAGCGTTGCCCGACTCATGCCGAGTTCACGTGCCGCCTCGGCCATCGTCGGCGATCCGTTGGCCAGCACGCGAATGATCTCCCCGCGTTCGAACGCTTCGATGCGGGAGAGCCGCCGGGTAGTTCCTGACAGAACCTCCGACGGCAGATGTGCTACGTCGACCACGTCCGTGCGACTCACCACCCACTTGATCACCGCGTTGAGCTGATCGGTGTTGCCCGGCCAGTCGAAACCCTGCAGTGCCCGCGACGCGGCCGGGGTGAAGCCGACATCGCGTCCGCGTACGCGGTGCGCGATGTGGACCGCCAACGCCAGGATGTCCCCGGGGCGCTCTCGCAGTGGCGGCACCTCCACCACCGTGTCGACAAGCCGGGCCAACGAGACCGGGATGTCGGCGAAACGTTCCGCGGTCAACGCGAACGGCACGGCGACGCCTGCCGCGCCGGCCCCGCGGGTGAGCAGACCATGCAGCCGCTCGGCAGCCCAGACCGGCAGCAGGTCCGCGTCGCGCACGATCACCGCGGTATGCGGCTTTCCCAGCTCAGGAGTCCACAGTCCCAGCCACGTGGCGACGTCGTCCGGCTCCGGCGCGCCCGCGGACAGAATGCGATCACGCGGGTGTGTACGGCGCGCAGCCTGGCCCAACGCCGTCGCGCGCCCCGACCCGGGCTCCCCGATCGTTGCAACGATGCGCCCGGCCGACATCGCCTCGGCGGCCTGTCCGACGGCCGAGGTCCATGCCGAGGACAAACCGGCCAGCGAGCCCGAACCCGGTTCCAGCTGCGGCATTTCGACGCGGAAGACCTGCCCCCTCGGTGTGGGGCGGATGTACTTGCCCGCATTGCGGGCAAGCATCAGCGCGGCGGTGTTGCTGGCGGCCGAGCGAGCCAGCGCGAGAAGCAGATCGGACGCGGAATGCGACCAGGTCGTCAGGTTGACGCTGCCTTCGAGCGCACCGGACTTCGGGTCGAGCACCGGCACCGCGGCACAGGTGAACAGATTCAGGTTGAGCGCGTAGTGCTGCTCGGCGCGAACCAGGGTTGGCGTCCGGTCAGCCAGCGCCAGCCCCAGGCCGTTGGTTCCGACATCGCGTTCGGAATACGCAAAGCCGGGAGCGAGATGGACGTCGTCGAGGGCTTTCAGTAATCCGCGGTCTCCCGACAAGCGGGACAGCACCACGCCGTCGGCGTCGGTGAGCATCAAGCTGATCGGCTCGTTGGCCAGTGTCCGGTGCAGGTCGGCGAGCACCTGATTACCGCATTCGAAGAACAGCGAGCCGAGATTCTCGGTGCCGGCGAACACCGGTTCGATGCTGTCCAGCGGGATCCCGTAGTCCTCGCTGCGCTGCCAGGATGCGAGCACCCGGTCGGGCACCGCCGAGCGCTGGGGCGGCTGCGCGCCGAGTCGCTGAGGCACTCCGTCAGACATGTGATCCACGCTACAAAACTTGGCATCTCGGCGTGGTCGCCGCAGGTGAGCGGGTGTCTCAGATTGAGACACCGCACCCCTGCCGGGGTCGGGTGCCTCCGCCTAACGTCGCTGGCAGCGATGTGACAGCCATCACACCACCTCCCGAGGAGATCCATGTACACCAAACACGGCACCAGTTACTTCATCGTCGATGCCCATATCGCGCTCTGGGACGCCCGCCCGGAGAACCAGCGCAATATCCACGGCAAGCAGTTCATCGACTGCTTCTACGACTATCACCGCAACCTGTCACCCGAGGCCGAACAATGGAGCTACGAGGATTACCTCTACCAGGGCGGCGAGCGGCTGATGCACGATCTGTTCGAGGTCGGGTATGTCGATCACGCCATCTTCCAGCCCGCGCACCTCGGCGAGTTCTACTACAAGGGTTTCGGCCAGACCGCCGAGGCGTCCGAGCTGGCCAAGGCCCACCCTGACCAGCTGACGTACAACCACCATTTCGATCCCCGCAACGGCGAAGTCGGCCTCGAGCAGCTGCGCATCGACGCCGAGAAATACCACCTCAAAGGCGTCAAGCTCTACACCGCGGAATGGCACGGTGAGTCCCGCGGCTGGAAGCTCGACGACCCCTGGGCCTACCGCTATTTCGAGGCGTGCCGCGATCTCGGCATTCGCAACATCCACGTGCACAAGGGGCCGACGATCCGCCCCCTGGATCGCGACGCATTCGACGTCGCCGACGTCGATCATGTGGCGTCGGACTTCACCGACCTGAACTTCGTCGTCGAACACTGCGGCCTGCCCCGCCTGGAGGACTTCTGCTGGATCGCCACGCAGGAGCCGAACGTCTTCGCGGGCCTGGCCGTCGCGATCCCGTTCATCCATACCCGGCCGAAGTACTTCGCGCAGATCATGGGCGAGTTGCTCTACTGGGTGGGCGAGGATCGCATCTTCTTCTCGTCCGACTACGCCCTGTGGACCCCGAAGTGGCTCATCGAATCCTTCGTCGACTTCAATATTCCGGACGAACTGGGTGAATACCCGAAGATCACCACCGATCAGAAGCGAAAAATCCTGGGCCTCAACGCCGCCAAGCTATACGACCTCCCGGTGCCCGCCGGACTGCAACTCCCGGCCGCCGACGAGCCGGCGGTCGGGCCGCGCGGAGCCGACGAGATGGCGAACGCGTGACGCGCGACGTCGAGGCCATCGCGGCGCTGGCCGCGGTAGTCGACCCCGAACTCGATGAGCCGATCACCGATCTCGGGTTCGTCCACACCCTGGTGGTCTCCCCCTCCGGTAACGTCAAGCTAAACCTGCGCCTCCCGACGTCGTTCTGCTCTCCAAACTTCGCCTACCTCATGGCATCGGATGCCAAAGACGTTCTGAAACAGCTAGATTGGACCCGCCGAGTAGTCGTCGAGCTGGACGATCACCACGACTCGGACATCATCAACGCCGGCCTGGCCGCCGACGCCGGATTCCGGGGCACCTTCGGGCACGAGGCCGAGGAATCACTGGACGATCTGCGGGCGACGTTCAAACGCAAGGCCCACACCGCGGCGATGGAACGCTGCCTGACCGCTCTGCTGCGGGCCGATCCGTCGCGCTCGGAGCAGTCGATGGGATCGGTGCGCATCGAAGACCTCCCAGCGGGCAGCGAGACCGAGTCGTTGCTGCGTCGGCGTGCAGCGCTCGGATTGTCCACGGCCGAAGGAGAATTGGTGCTGGTCGACGAATACGGTCGCCCCTACGACGACGTGCCGATGGCACTGCGACGGGCGCGGTCGACACGCATCTCCATCGACGGCAACGCCCACTTCTGCCGCGGCCTGCTGCGGACTCGGTACGGCGAGGAGCCGGCCACCTTCTTTCCCCTGTCCACCCTGATGCCCAGTCTGCAAGGAGCCCACTGACATGTCCACCATGCGCGCCGTCCAGGTCGTCGGATACCACCAGAACCTGGAGATGGCCGAACTGCCGATTCCCAGGCCGACGGGACCGTTCGACGTCGTCGTCAAGATCGGTGGCGCGGGGGTGTGCCGCACCGACCTGCACATCCTCGAAGGGCAATGGGCCGAGAAGTCTCAGGTGCAACTGCCTTACACGATCGGCCACGAAAACGCCGGTTGGGTGGCGGCCGTCGGATCGGCAGTCACCAACGTCACCGAGGGCGACAAGGTCATCGTGCATCCGTTGATCACCTGCGGTTTGTGCCGTGCCTGCCGTTCCGGCGACGACGTGCATTGCGAAGCCAACCAGTTCCCGGGGATCGACACCAACGGAGGCTATGCCGAATACCTCAAGACCTCGGCGCGCAGCGTGGTGCGGATCGACGATGCGCTCGAACCCTCTGACGTCGCGGCGCTGGCCGACGCCGGCCTGACGGCCTACCACGCCGCCGCCAAGGCAGCCAAACGACTCGGGCCGCGCGACCGAGTGGTGGTGATCGGCGCGGGAGGCTTAGGCCACATCGGGATTCAGGTGCTCAAGGCGCTGTCTCCTGCGGAGCTCATCGTTGTCGACCGCAACCCCGAAGCGCTCAAGCTCGCCGAGGCGATCGGTGCCGACCACGCCGTGGTCGCGGACGGTTCGCAGATCGATCGGGTTCTGACCCTGACCGACGGTCACGGCGCAGAAGTCGTCGTCGATTTCGTCGGCGAAGGGGGCGCGACCGTCGAGGGGGTGGCGATGTTGCGCCGCGCCGGCGATTACCACGTCGTCGGATACGGCGAGAACATCAACGTCCCCACCATCGACATCATCTCGACCGAGATCAATTTCATCGGCAATCTCGTCGGCTCGTACAACGACCTCTGCGATCTGATGGCGCTCGCGGCCCGCGGCGCGGTCAACCTGCACACCCAGAAGTACTCGCTCGACGACTTCCAGTCAGCCATCACCGATCTCGACAACGGCAATGTCCGTGGCCGTGCCATTTTGATCCCGTAGAGGAGTTCGCCATGATCTTCATCGTCGTGAAGTTCCGCCCCAAGTCCGAATACCTCGAGAGCTTTCCCGATCTGGTCTCGGAGTTCACCAAGGCAACCCGCAGCGAGCCGGGCAATCTCTGGTTCGACTGGTCACGCAACCTCGAGGACCCCTCCGAATACGTCTTGGTCGAGGGGTTCCGCGATGGGGACGCCGGCAAAGAACACGTCACCTCAGACCACTTCTCGAAGTTCGTGGCCGAGGCGCCAGGGTGGCTGGCGTCCACTCCGTTGATCATCAGCCAGATGATCGACGCGACCGGCTGGTCAGAGATGGGCGAGATGACGGTCAGCTGACCACCGAGAACGGCCACGACCAGTAGTTTCGGCAATTTTGACAAAACGTTGACGACGGCACAGTAACGTCGGCGCCGTGGAATTGACGCTGCAGCGCATCGGTGCGTGGTGCGGGACGATCATGATTCTCTTGTACGGAACGAGCCTGTCGGGGATCGCGCGGATGTTCCCGCCGCTGTCGCCGGTGTCCTCGCCCGAGGAGATCACCGACTTCTACATCGACCACAAGATCTGGATCCGGATCGGTGTCGCCGGCTGCCTGCTGACCTCGGTGATCGCACTTCCGTTTCTGGCCACCATCGTGCTGCGCATCCGCCGCGTCGAGGGCCAGTGGGGCATGCTGTCGATGACGCAGCTGTTCGCTGCCACGATATTCGTTCCGGCCCTGCTGTTTCCGTTCCTGATCATGGCGACCGCGGCGTTCCGGCCCGAGTCCCGGCCGCCGGACATCACCCAGGCGCTCAACGATGTGTTCTGGCTGATGTTCATCGGAATCGTCGGGACGATCATTGTGCAGAACATCACGCTGGCGATCGCGTCGTTCATCGACAAGACCGATCCGCAGACGTTCCCGCGCTGGTACGGCTACCTCAACCTGTGGGTGGCGCTGCTGTCGCTGCCCGGTTGCGTGGTCGTGGTGTTCAACGACGGCCCGCTGGCCTGGCATGGGGTGTTCGCGTTCTACATCCCCGGCCTGGCGTTGACGATCTGGCTGTTCACCACCACCTACGTGCTGAACCGCGGCATCAAGGCCCAGCAGCTCGCCGAAGCACAATGACGGCAGTGGGCCAACCGGCAGCCACGACGCGACGCATTCCCGGCGAACAGGGCACCTGGATATTCCTGCTGGGCGACATGCTGGTGTTCGCGGTCTTCTTCGCCACGTTCATGGTCGAAAGAGCCAAGGCAGCAGAAGTTTTCGACGTGGCGCGCAAGACGCTGCACGTCAACATCGGCTTGGTCAACACCCTGGTGCTGTTGACCAGTTCGCTGTTCGTGGTGGCCGCAATCGGGGCGATCCGGACCGGCCGGCGTGCCATTGCCGCCAGGGCGCTGCTGATCGCGGCGGGCTGCGGTGTGGTGTTCGTGGCACTGAAGGTGACCGAGTACGTGTTGCTGGCCGGTGCGGGGCACGGCCCGGGAGCCAACCACTTCTACCTGTACTACTTCATCCTCACGGGGCTGCACCTGCTGCACGTGGTGATCGGGATCCTGGCGCTGACGCTGATGTTCACCCAAACCCGGCGGATCGAGCTGTCGGCAACCCGGCTCGCGGTGATCGAGGGCGGCGGCTGCTTCTGGCACCTGGTCGACCTGTTGTGGATTGTCCTGTTCCCTCTGTTGTACCTGGTGAGCTGATGTTGGCCCTGATGCGCAACCGCGCCGGCGTGAGCTGGCTGATCCTGGTGGCGTTGACGCTGTCGTCGTTCGCGGTGGGCGCCGACCACGGCACCGGGTCTCTGGTGGCTGTCGCGGTACTGGCGATCGCGGCGATCAAGGTGCGCTTGGTGGGCCTGGACTTCATGGAACTGCGCCACGCCCCGATCCCGCTGCGGGCGGCGTTCGAGGTGTACTGCGTGGCGTTGTGGGCCCTGCTGTCGGGCCTGTATCTGTGGCTGTGACGCATGCCGTGACGGTTGCGATAATTTCTGGTCATTACCCTGCCGACCGACCAGTGGTGGCTTAGTTTGACGTATTAACCGGGGTGGGTGGGGGTAGCGATGTCACATACACATAGCCAGCCGGCTCGCGCGGCCGACCACCGACCGTATGCCTGGTTGGGAGCGGGTGCGATCACTCTCGGGGTTGGTGCGGCCTTGGCCGGCGGAGCGGCTGTGGCGCAGGCCGACGCACTCGGATCGGGTAAATCACCGACGCCCAGGCATGACGTCAGCAGCGCGGGCCCGAGCACCCGCGCCACCAGCACAACCGGTGGCAGCGATAGCCGACGCATCCACCCCACCGCCGACATCGAGCACGCGACCGAGAAGCGCGCGGCGCCGCGCACCTCGACCGTCCGATCGGGAACGGCGCGCTTTGCCGATAAAGCCACCACTCGTCCGGCCAGCACCGCCGTTACGGGCGGTGTCGGCGCAAATCCTGTGGCGATCCGACCCGCGGCCGTTCAGGCGAAACCGATTGCGGCGGTCAATCCCGTCACCGATTTGGTCGCCGGCTTGATGTCACGCTTGGTGCAGTTGTTCGGAATGAAGACACCAACCCCGCCCGCCAATCCACTCGGCCGCCTGTTGTGGGGCGTGTTCCGCTCGGTCAATACCGCGTTGGGATTCACCCCGCTGCCCGTTGCGCCGACCATCGGCAAACCCGACGAGGTCACGGGAACCGTAACCGGCACTTGGGGATTCACCGAGCCGGCCGGCCTGCCGATGACGTATACGTTCACCAACGCCACCAAGGGCGTCGTCCACGTCTACACCGACGGGACCTACGCCTACACCCCCGACAGCGTCACGCGCCAAACCGCCACCGTAGGTTCCACCGACAGCTTCACCATCACGGCGTACGACAGCGTCGCCGCCACCACCCAGACGATCACCGTGCCGATCAGCCCACTGACCCACACCTACGGCTATGTCACCACCGTCTCGATCGTCGGGGACACGGCGTACGGCGGCGCCGGCGTGGCCGTCAGCTCTGACAACAAATACGTCTATGTGACCAACAGCAGCTCGTTGGTCGTGATCAACGCCGAAACCAACACCATCTCCACCACCATCGCGCTCGACTCGCCCGGGGGGAGCAGGCCCGGTGTCGCGGTCGACTCCCATTCGGGCAAGGTATTCGTCGCCGGGCCATGGGCAGGCCTGCCCGGCGGGTACGGGCTCGGCACGTTCGACCCCGCTACCGGCAAAGCGTCGATCACGGGCCTCGATGCCGCGGATTCCGGCCAAGTCCCGACAGCGGTTGCGGTCAGCCCGAACGGCGCCCGGGTCTACGTGACGATCACCGACGGTGCCGCGGAGGGCTGGGTATCCGTGGTGGATGCCGACAGCAGCGAGATCCTCACGACCATCGACGTCGGTCGCACCCCGACCGCGGTCGTGTTCAGTCCCGACGGCCAGTTCGCTTTTGTCACCAACGCCAACACCGCTGCCAACCAGCAGGGCACCGTAACGGTGATCGACACCGCCACGGACAAAGTGGTCAAGACGATCACGAACGTGGGTTACGACGCCGGGGACGTGGCGATCAGCCCCGATGGCAAGACGCTGTACGTGGTCAACCGGGGCGCACCTACCGGTTCCACAGCAGGAGTGACGCTGATCGACACCACCACGCGTACGGTCACCACCCAGATCGCGGTGCCCACGCCAGTCAACGTGGCCGTCAGCCCCGACGGCGGCACGCTTTACGTCACGGACAGCACCGGCAACCAGGTAGCGGTGGTCAATCCCGCAACCAAGACCGTCCTACCCAGGCCGAACTCGCTGACCCCAACTCCGGGCCGCAGCCTGTGGGTCACTGAAGCAATCGACGCGGCGGTAAGTCCCGACGGTCGACACTTATACGTCACCAGTTTCGCCGGGTTGACGGTGTTCTCCATCGACTGAGGACGAACACCAGACAGAGTCCTGGCTCCCCCGGATGGACTCGAACTGTAATCGAATGGCCTGATCAGGGTCTCAAACCCCTGGTTTGCAGGCACAACAGTTCATGGTGGATCACGCCAGATATCTGTAACTGTGGGCAAAGTGTGGGCACGGTGTGGGCAGCTGGTCGACGAGGTTGACGAACGGATCAACCCCAACAGAAGTCGACCGAGAGGACCGAATCACCATGTTCAGCACAACCACCCACACCCCGCCCGACAACCCTGCGGACCCGGAAGCTGCCGCGCTTGATCTGATCGTCCGCATGCCGGAGGCGGTCCTGCACCGCGACGACTTCAGGTCAGTTCTGCAGGAATATTGCTCACTGCTCGACGCCGAAGGATGCTTCGCTGGCCTGTCATGGTCGGATGCGAAGAACATTGCCGCCGCAGTGGCTTTCGACCTGGTGTGCCGTGACGATGCTCAGGAGTACATCGCGCAGCGGGCCCGCAACGTTCGGGAAGGTGACAGCTCGATGTGGGACGACCAGGAGGGTGCCGCGCGCGCCCTGGACATCGCTGCAAAGGTGTTGGGGCTGTGAGCGCGGTCGTTGTCGTCGGCCTGGACGACTGGGAGATGTGGCAGTGCGCCCAGCGCCTCGCGCCGGCGACGGTATCGGAGCGGATCCGGGTACTGCGCCAGTTCTACGAAGAGACCCGGATACAGCCGATCGCTGCGCAGCCGTTGGAGATCGTGCGATGGATCGCCGCTCACCATGACGACTGGTCGGATCCACGGCGTCGGCCTACGTGGCCTACCTGCGCGGGTGGTTCAAGTGGTTGCAGCTCGTCGACCGGCGCGTCGACAACCCGATGGTCAAGGTGAAGTCACCGAAGGTGCCCGAGCGGGTAGCGCGACCGATCGCTGACACCGACGTTCCCAAGCTGCTCAACGCTCGGATGTGGTCATCGACCCGCGCGATGATCCTTCTCGCCCTGCTGGCCGGGTTGCGGGTCTCGGAAATCGCACGCGTGAGAGGCCAAGACGTCGACCTGGAAGCCCGCCTGTTGTGGGTGAAGGGCAAGGGCCGTCGACTGCGGTCGATCCCGCTGCACCCGCTACTTATCGAGCTGGCTTGCACCATGCCAGCCGCCGGCTGGTGGTTTCCGATGCGCGGCCATCCCCCCGAGCACATGCTCGGCAAGTCGGTGTCCGACGTGATCGGCAGAACGATGCGCCGGGCCGAGGTCGCCGGAACTCCCCACAGCTTGCGACATTGGTTTGGCACCAGCTTGCTTGACGACGGGAACGATCTGCGAACCGTTCAAGAACTGTTGCGACACAAGTCAATCCAGACGACGCAGATATACACCCGAGTGTCGACTGATCGCCAGCGCAGCGCCATCACAGCGTTGAACCTGGGACGACACCGAAGCAAAGCCAACGACCGACACACCCATGCGGTCGCCAGGATCCGCCTGGATAACGAGCGTCGCGCGCGAGATCAGTAACCGGTCGTTCGCAGTGTCCCGTCTGCGTCGACGTACGCCTGACCCTCGGTGATCAGCTCGCAAACCAGGCCACCGACGAGTTCATCGTGGGCCTGCCGTCGTTGCCCGGCCTCCCCGATCGGTAGTCCGCAGTCGTGGGCGTGGATCTCGCACCCGTAGCAGCGGCAGCAGACTGCGTCCTCAGGCATCTCGCTCGACGATTCGGCGTCGTGCCGCCCGTCGGTCCTTGCGGTGTGACCGCTGTTTGAGGGCCTTGCGAACACCTGCGCGCTGCATCGACACGAGGACATGACGCCAGCCGGTGAAGGCGTCATGCTCGTCTGCGGTCGTCTTGTGCTCGCTGCGCATGGCGCTAAGGGTGGCACCCGTCGTCGTGCGGACGCAAGCGAGATCGCTTTGCGGCACCCGAAAATTCTGCAGGCGATCACCGCGGGCGAGAGCGAGAGCGCGGAGGCGCGGATCGGCGGCCGGCAGCAGCAAGTTTCGCCGGACGATTAGGACGGTTCGTTCGTCACCCAGCTCTGTGGGTCGTCGATCGGACGCCCTTGTGCGAGCAGGTTGATGAACTCCTCCGCGATGGTGACTCCGACGTTGACGACTTCGGTTCCCAACGTGCGAGCGGCGCTCTTGGCCGATGCGAGACCTAAACGGTAAGGGCCGCTTAGGTTTCGGAATCGTGCTGTCAACGTGGGCAGAAGCCTGGGTCCAGACGCCCAGATGAAAGGTACGCGCAGCATCCACACGTCGTCACCTTTGGCGAGTACGTAACCGGCAAGATGTACCGAGGGGCATGTAGGTCCAATGAGCCGTTCGACCTTGAATGTCCCAGCGGTGGTCATCGGGAGTATGACTGCATCCCATTCGATCTGGTCCAGATTCGGTAGTCCTTCGAGGGCGCCGACATCGAGGAGGCTGCCCACGGTGTGGCCGCTGTAGTCGCTTACCGACGCTTGGATTAGTCCTCCGGTGAGCTGATTGAGGTCCACCAGTTGCTGAGCGGCCTCACCAGCGCTGCCAAATCCTGCTTGCCGCAGCTCATCGACTTTCGCATGGTACTCGTTTCGTGAAGCGTGCAACCCTCGCAGGTCGTTAGCGGATGCACTTCGCGAGAGTCGCTCTGCGGCCGCAGTCAGCGCTTCGATTCGTGTGGGTGATGGACGTGGGTCGTCTTGCGTACCGGTAATCTCATTCAGAATATTGGCCAATTCGGTTCGCACAGTGACCCAATCGGTTAACCGGGCGCGCGGATCCGTGTTTAACAGTTGGTCGCAGACTTGGTCCCATGCGGCGAGCCGGTCGTCGTTGAGCATGGTGGCGGTGCGGTTCGTTTGGTGCAGTTGGAGTTCTCTGGCGAGAGTGCGTTGCCCGGTAAGGACACGCCAGCTGATCTTGCCGAAGGCGTAGAAATCCGCGGGCCGCTGGTCAACTTCGTCGGAAAACCCGGACTCGTTTTCTGGGGCGATGTAGTAGCGGGATCCAACGGCTTCGGCTGTTTCGGTGAGTCGTTCCTCGTCGCCGTCGAGGTCGACGGGTAGTGCCAGTCCGAGATCGCAGAGAAGCAGGCTGTCTCCGTCCATTAGAACGTTGTCCGGCTTCAGGTCTCGGTGGGCCCATTCGTGCGAGTGCAGCACTTCTAGTGCGTCGGTCAACCGGAGCAATATCCGGATCGCGTCCGCGGGGTCTGTGAAACGTCCATCGTTGACGGCCGTTTCGAGTGATCCGTTGTCGTACCACGGCATGACGTAGTAGGGGTGACCTTTGGAGTCGACGTTCGAGTCGATGACGGGGGGCACGATCCCGATGTCGGTCTCGCTCATCGCTTTCATCGCCTCGACTTCGCGTTGGAATCTCGCGCTCCGCTTGGGGTTCTTGAGCCGCTTCAGGGCATAGGTTCCGTCGTCGACTGGTCGACGCACCTTGAATACGTCGCCTTGACCAGTTTTGTCGATCTTGATGTCGTCTTCGTGACGCCTCCACGGTGGCGGCAGAGCCGATGGCATTCGCTCAGTGTACGTTTCGGCTGGGGTGGGGCATGCTGTGGCGATCGGTCGTCATTTCGCTGCCGCGTTGGTTTGAGTCGGTTGTCTCGGGCGCGGAGCTTGCGTGCGCGCTCCACGCTTAAGACGTCATCCCGCACTCGGCCTCGATGCTGTTGCCGGCTGCTGAGCCCCCACCGGTCACCCCCCCCATGTGACGAGGTTGTGCAGAAAAAAGAAAGCCCACCGTGGCGGGGGGCCGGCCGCCGGTCTCCCGAGATCTCGACCCTCTTAACCGTGCTGGGGGCCTGCCGGGCCGCGGCGGGCGTGCGCCTGGAGGTGTTCCGAGGCCCTCTGTCTGAACGCCCGCCGCTCCCCCTGTCTAAGCGGCGGTTCCCACCTTGATGACAGCGCCTGGCTGGTTGACCGAGATTCCGAAGCGGCCTTCAACGCGTAGGCGCAGCTGGTTCTTCGTGAAGTCGTCGTTGACGTTGTCGGTCCACTCGGCCTCGATGCTGTTGTCGTGGTCGACGGTCACGGCGTCCTCGCCGAGGATCAGCCCGGTCTTCGAGCCGAGTCCCTGGTTGAGGACAACCGGCACGCCCCACAGCCGGCGGGCTGCGGAGTCGACGGGCAAGCCGCGCACATCGGTAGCGCCGGGGTGAGGCGGCCGGCCTTCGGGCGGGCGACATCGACTTTCTGCGCCGGAAGATCGTGGTTCATCAGAACGCGACTGGCGGAACGGTGGAGACGCTGAAGGGCGGCGAGCACCGCGCGCTGGTGCTCGCTCAGTTCGTTGTCGACGAGCTGTCGCGGACGGTCAAGGGCAAGTTCCGCGAGGCGTTGATCTGGCCGTCGCAGACGGGCGGCTACCTCAAGCCGCCGGCCACGCACGACTCCTGGCTGTCGGGCGCAGTGTCGCGCTGCCAGAAGGCGGCCCAGCACGCGCGGGCAGAGGAGCTGGCAGCGAGCCCGGACGACGAGCCGACGACGCCGGTGTTCCCGAGGGTGACGGCGCACGATCTGCGGCACACCGCGGCGTCCCTGGCGATCGCCAGCGGCGCGAACGTGAAGGTAGTTCAGCGGATGCTCGGGCACAAGTCGGCAGCGATGACGCTCGACACCTATGCCGATCTCTTCGACGACGACCTCAACGCAGTTGCCGACAAGTTAGACGAAAGTGTGGGCAAACTGTGGGCACAGGGGGCGCGCTTGGGCACCTAACGAAGGATGAAACCTCGTCTACCAGCGCATATTTGACGCCGAACCTGGCTCCCCCGGATGGACTCGAACCATCAACCGTCCGATTAACAGTCGGAAGCTCTGCCAATTGAGCTACAGGGGACTATCTACCCGCTCGGTGATGCGGGCCGGAGAGTGACTCTAGCTTACCGGGGACCCCGGATGCCAAACCGGCGGGCGCGCGCCAACTCAGGAACGTCAGGCAGGATGGAGGGGCGAGGATTTAGGAAGGGAACGCAGTGATCCAGTATCTGGCCGTGCTTGGCGTGGGTTATGTGTTGGGCACCAAGGCTGGCCGTAAGCGCTATGAGCAGATCGTCGGCACCTATCGCGCCCTGACCGACAATCCCGCCACCAAATCCGTGATCGACGCCGGACGCCGCAAGCTCGCCGACCGGGTGTCACCGGACCCTGATCCGAAGATGGTCACGCTCACCGAGATCGACGCCAACACCACCGTGGTGGAACCACAGCGGTCGGAGAACTAGGGCACAACGAAAAGTTAGCCCAGCGGGATGCTGATGGTCTGACCTGGCAGCAGGGGGCCGGTGCTCACGCCGATCCCACCGCCGGGCATCGACCCCGCGTCCGGACCGTAGACGCCAAGCTGCGGAGTGCCGATGCTGACGTTGTTGTTCGAGTAGCTCAGGCACTGACCGTCGCCGCGCGAACCGAACCAGGCCAGGCAGGTGCCACCGGGGTTCGCCGACGCGGTCGGGGCGGTCAGTGCAGCCAGGGCCGGCACCGCAGCCGCAGCCACGGCAAGCGCACCGAAGGTGGCGATACGCCGGGCACGAGTATTCGCGGTAGTCATATCTGACCTTTCGCCGGAGACAGGCAGCACGTTAACCATAACTCGCTTGGAGTTTTCACGCAGTGAGGTCATCGCCGCTGGCCTGTTCGAGCAGGCTGCGTCGATAGGCCTCCAGCGCGACCAGGTCGCCGAACAGCGCGTGATATTCGTCTCCCTGCTCCACCGGCGACATCCGTTGCAGCTTGGACTTGACCTCGGCGACCTGCCGACCGACCCAGACCTCCTGCAATCGGGCCAGCACACCGCCGATGTAGCGGGGCAGTTTCTCTTCTTCGTCGACCCGGATCGTCTCCACGCTGAGCTCGGTGATCAGGCCTTCGGTCAACGGCGAACCGGCCTGCTCACGCACGGTGTCGATCCACTGGGCGCCGATCACGCCCGATGACGTCCCGCCCGCCGCCGCGATCGCCGTCCGCACCGCGGCATAGCCGGGATGGGTGAAGCTCTCAGGAGTCAGCGAGTCGAACACCGGTCCGGCCAGCGCCGGGTACTGCAGGGCAGCCTTGAGCGCCTCCCGCTGCGGCCACAGCGTCGGATCGCGCGGGTCGGGACGGCGCGCGCCGGCGTCGGCGGCCTTGGGCCGCCCGGGTGCGGCGCGACGGTTGTCGCGCCCGGCGGGTTTGTGGCCGGCCTCCTCGCGGACGCGCCCAATCACCTGGGCGACGTCATCCCATCCCACCCAGCCGGCGAGCTGACGGGCGTACTTGTCGCGCAGCGTGGGGTCCTTGATCTGGGCGACCATCGGCACACACCGCCGCAGTGCGGCCACCCGGCCTTCGGCCTGGTCCAGGTCGTGCTCGGCCAGCGTGGTCCGGATCGCGAACTCGAACAACGGCGTGCGCCGGGCCACCAGATCGCGCAGCGCGGTGTCGCCGTGCGCCAGTCGCAGATCGCAGGGGTCCATCCCGTCGGCGGCCACCGCCACGAAGCTCTGCCCGGCGAGGTTCTGCTCCCCCGCGAACGCCTTGAGTGCAGCCGCGCGCCCCGCCGCGTCCCCGTCGAACACATAGATCAACTCGCCGCGGAAGAACTTGTCGTCCATCATCAGCCGCCGCAGCATCGACAGATGCTCGTCGCCGAACGCGGTGCCGCACGACGCGACGGCGGTGGTCACCCCGGCCAGGTGCATGGCCATCACGTCGGTGTAACCCTCGACGACGACGGCCTGATGCCCCTTGGCGATGTCCCGCTTGGCCAAGTCGATACCGAACAACACGTTCGACTTCTTGTAGAGCACCGTCTCGGGGGTGTTGACGTACTTGGCTTCCATCTGGTCGTCGTCGAAGATCCGCCGGGCGCCGAAGCCGATCGTCTCTCCGCTGGCGGTCCGGATCGGCCACAGCAGCCTGCGGTGGAACCGATCCATCGGGCCGCGGCGGCCTTCACGCGACAAGCCGGCGGCCTCGAGTTCCTTGAACTCGAAGCCTTTGCGGATCAGATGCTTGGTCAGCGAATCCCACCCCGACGGCGCGAAACCGCAACCGAACGTACGAGCGGCGGCGGCGTCGAAGTTGCGCTCGGTCAGGTACTGCCGGGCCGGCGCGGCCTCCTCGGATTCCAGTGCGGCAGCGTAGAACTCCTGCGCGGCGGCGTTCGCGGCGATCAGCCGACTGCGGCTGCCGCGGTCACGCTGCACGCTGGTGCCACCCCCGCTGTAGGTGACGGTGTAACCGATCCGGTCGGCCAGCATTTCCACCGCTTCGACGAAGCTGACGTGTTCGATCTTCTGAATGAACGCGTAGGCGTCGCCACCCTCGCCGCAGCCGAAGCAGTGGAAGTGACCGTGGTTGGGCCGCACGTGGAACGACGGCGACTTCTCGTCGTGGAACGGGCACAGGCCCTTCATCGAATCAGCGCCCGCGCGGCGCAGCTGAACGTAGTCGCCGACGACGTCTTCGATGCGGACCTGGTCACGGATGGCGGCGATATCGCGGTCGGAGATGCGACCCTTTCGGTCCCCTCCTCCGCCTACCGCTGTCGCCACCGGCTCAGTCTAGAGGCCGCGGTGAGCGCACCTCGTGCACTCGTTCCAACCGGGACTCGGTGTAGGAGGCAATCTGGTCGATGACCACCCGCAGCCGGGCGCCGTCGTCCTCGGCGAGGCTGAATTCGGCGGCGAACTGCGGATCCAGGCTGCTGGGCGCCTGCGCCCACAGCGTCAGCGCGACCTCCTTGATCAGCGTCCGCTGATCGGTCTGGATCTGCAG
>JAEZIA010000272.1 GCA_023416315.1 Actinomycetes bacterium | reverse complement strand
TGTTCGCGTTCACGATGATCTCGATGTCGGTCAGTTCGATGGTGGTGGTCGCGCAGGTCGGCACGACGATCGGCCTCGGCCTGCTGTTCGACACCCTGGTGGTGCGCGCGTTCATGACGCCGGCGATTGCCGCGATGATGGGCCCGTGGTTCTGGTGGCCGCAGATCGTGCGGCCCAAGCCGCTGTCCACCCGCCCGCACGGCCAGCTGCTGCGCTAGCTGCCTTACAGCGCACCGAGTTCGACCGCGTGGTGGATGGTGCGCACCGTGGGTCGAAAGCCCAGCCGCCGCGCTCGTGAGCCGTCCATCTGCAGGTGCCACGGATGCGGCAGTGCCGCCGAGGACGGTTGCATGTCGCCGCCGGTCGCCCGGACGAGTTCGTACACCGACGTTGGCGCGTCGTCGGTGATGTTGACGATCTGACCGTCCAGCGCGCCGCTGAGCGCCAGCCGCATGGCGGTCGCGATGTCCCGGTGATGGATCAGGCTCATCCGCGCAGCGGGATGCATGCCGGCGGCCACCGCGTGTCCGGGCAACGCTGCCAGGTGGCCGTCCTGATCGCCATAGACGAAGCCGTAGCGTTGGATGCACCACGTCAAACCGCTGTCACGCAAAGCGCTTTCGGCCGCGAGCTTGCTTGCCGGATAGGCCTGCGGCAGCTCGGCTGCGGCGTCGTCCTCGCGGCCCGGTCGTGCGCTGTCGGTTCCGTAGACGTGGGCAGTGCTGGCCATGATGAAACGCGCGTGGCGGGTGCGCTGTTGCACCGCGCGGATCAGGTTCCGCGTCCCGTCGAGGTTCGTCTTCCAGATCAGGTCGGTGTCCGCGGTTCGAAAGAGCGCGGCGAGATGGATGATTGCGTCCACGCCGTCGACCGCCGACCCGAGGGAGTCGGTGTCGAACAGATCGGCAACCACCTCCGTCACACCAGGTGGCAGCGACCCCGCCCGACGTACCACCGCACGGCAGTCCAGACCGTCGGCGACCAATCGCGGCAGCAGTCGAGCGCCGACGAGACCGGTCGCTCCGGTGACGAGAACCCTCATGTCACTTTCCTTTTCGTCGCTTCGAGTCGCTCGGTAGCGGTGCGCAGCACGCGCACGGCGACGTCGATGTCGTCGTCGTCGATTCCGCCGAAAGCGACCGTGTGAATTCGTGTCAGGTCGGGCAGGTCCGCCCATAGCGCTTCGCCTCTGGGCGTTATGCGCAGCAGCTTCTGTCGCTGATCTTCGGTGTCGGGCAGCTGCTCGACGAGTTGCTTACGCACCAAGGTCCCGACGACGGAGCTCAGCGTGGCGCGCTCGACCTGCAGGGTGCGCTGCAATTCCCGTTGTCTGGTCGGGCCCGCGTTGACCAGCTGGTGCAGGACATAGAACTGGGTGGCGCCAAGTCCGTACGGCCGCAGGGTGTCTTCCATGACCTCGCGTGCGGCGAAAAAGCACCGCTTGGTCCACGCCGCGATGATGTCATGGTCGGTTTTGTCAGGCACCTAACAATAATGTCTGCCAGCAGACAATCTGTCAACGCCGCCGCCGCGAGCGTGCGTGTCGGCCCCGCGACACGCCGTGGACAGCGTGCCCTGACGCACGCTCGCAGCGGGAGTGGTGTGACCGGGGAGACTGCTGAGACAACTGTGACGCACCTTTTCCGATCGGCTTCCGACACCCGCCCGCGGGCGTCGTCGGATGTCCCCGCGGTGGCCTATCTTGGACCGTCCGACCAACTACATCGAGGGGGCACACGGCGTGGACGACGACACCACTTTGTCGGCCGTCGACCTCCTCGAAGTCAACCGCGAGATCCAGGCCTCCCCCACGATTCGGCTATTGGCCGCGCTCAACCTGGGCGGCTACGCCACGCTGATGGAGCGCCACCTCAGCGGGGGTGTGATCAGCGAAACCGAGCTCGTGGTGCGGCTCGAACGCGACCTCGAGGAGCTCGGGCGGCCCGGTGGCGAGCAGTCCGGGCTCGGTCTGATCAAGAGCTGGGCCAGCCAGGGCTGGCTGCACCGGGTGGCCGACCAGCGAGGTGTCGAACGCAACCTCTGCTACCTGACCCAGGAGGCTCGCCGCGCCCTGGATTTCCTGCGCGGACTGCGCCGCCAGGACACCATCGCCACCGGCGGCTCGATCAACGGAATCGCCGCCCGGCTCAAGCAGATCGCACTGCGGGTCGGCAATGACCCGGTGCGTATCCGCGCCGGCATCCAGGCCGAGATCGACGCGCTGAACGCCGAACTCGATGCGCTGGAACGCGGTGAGGAACTCGACCGCGGCGCCGACGTCGACATGACCGACATGTACGACGAAGCCCATGCGATCGCCCTGCAGATGGAACGGCTGATCACCGACATCGGCCAGTACGGCACGATGATCGAACGGGCCACCGCCGCCCTCGACGAACCGATCGACAGCAACGTTGCCTACCGCGACCGGCAGCGCCAGATGTACGCCGACTACCAGGCCGCCTGGGACTCCCAGGGCCGCGACAGCCACCGCGCCTTCCTGCGGATGATCAACGACCCAGATCAGCGCGCGGAGTTCGAGGCCGACGTGGCCGCCGTCGCGCACGCCCTACCGGCCCTCGATCCGGCACTGCGCAAGGTGATGGCCGGGTTCTTCGAACTGGTCGGCCAGCAGATCGACGAGGTGGAGCGCATCCAGCAGCGCTGCGCCCAACGGGTCAAACGGTTCACGGCGTTCGGCACCCTGGAGCAGAGCCGCGGCGTGGCCCGCCAGCTCAATGACGCGATCGGCGCCGCGCGCGCCCTGCTCAAGAGTTCGCTGACCGACTCCCGCCTCGACATCGAACTCCCCCTGGCCCGGCACGCCATCAGTTCCGTTGGCGCACTGAGCTTCCGGATCGGCGAGCTGTCCAATCCCAAGCCGGCCCAGCCGGCCGAGGGCGAGCTCGACCTGTCCAGCTTCGCGGCGCTGACCACCCAGGTCGACGCGCCCGCGATGTCGGAGATGATCAACACCGCGCTGGACGACAGTGGCCGGCTGTCGCTGCCCGAGGCAGTCGAGATGCTCGACGCCGCGTACCTCGGACACGTCATCGTGCTGTGGTCATGGGCGCTCAAACAACCGTCCGCCGCACAGGCAGCCGAGTCGGTCACCGTGCGGTTCCAGTCGCTGGACGGACGTGACCGCGAGATGGAGGTTCCGCACTTGGTCTTCACCGAACCGATCTCGAGCGTGTTGGGAGCCAGCGCATGAGCACCGCCGACGTGGACATCGCGGCGCTCAGTTCGCTGCCCGAGGTCGACCAGAACGCCCGCACCCCGCATCAGCGGCGGCCGCGATTCGACGGTGATGTCAGCGAGCTGCCGGACCGAGCGTGCTGGGCGTTGCAGCAGCTACTGACCCGCCGCTACATCAGCGCCGAGGCCGATTCCGACCTGTACAGCTGGGTGCTGGAATACCGTGCCCAACTGGCGGTGCGGCTGAGCGAGCTCGACCTGATCCTGCGCGTGGTGGAAACCAGTGACGTCGCGTTCGTCGAACAGGCCCGCTACGAATCGGCAAGGGGCGCCAAGCTTTTGCGCCGGGAACCGCTGGGTACTTACGATTCGATCCTGGCGCTGCACCTGGCGCAGATGTCACGGGCAGCGGGCGGGCAGGCGGTGTTGATCAGCCGCGAGGAGGTGCACGGGCTGTTCTCCGGCGTGCTCAATGACGTCGACCGCGACACGGTCACATTCACCGCCCGCATCGACGCGGCGATCGCCCGGCTCACCGCGCTGGAGATCCTGCGCAAGACCCGCGACGACGAGGACAGCTACACGGTCAGCCCGGTGATCAACGCCGTGATGACCGCGTCGGTGATCGCCGAGTTGCAGCAGCAGTTCGAACTGCTGCTGCGCGGTGGCGCAGCCGGCGACCGCGACGAACAGGAGACCGCACTCGATGGCTGAACAGTTCCACTTGTCGCGGCTGCAGGTCATCAACTGGGGTGTGTTCGACGGGTATCACGACATCCCGTTCAGTGCGGGC
>JAEZIA010000265.1 GCA_023416315.1 Actinomycetes bacterium | reverse complement strand
GGTACTTACTCACGAGTAAGGTGCGGTACGTTCTGATGCCCAGGGGGCAATTGTTCACCAAAGGAGAGTCATGAACGTCGCTGTTCGTCCGTACGCCACCGCTGGTGTGGCGCTCTTGGGAGCGAGTGTTATCGCGGTTTCGCCGCTGGCGCCGCCGATGCCCGGCGCCCAGGCGATGCAGCGAGCGGTGTCGTCCGTCGGCGTCGAGCTCAGCGCCGCGGTAAACCCGATCGAGAACTGGGTCCAGGTCCTGCAGACGTCAGCAGCAAATCTCGGTGCACTCGGCCAGCAGGTTTTTGACAGCCCCGCACCGATCCTCAGCCAGATCGTCGCGAACCAGATCGCTGCCTTCCAGGACTTGCGGGACCGCTTGGACTCCAACGCCGGAACCCTCAAGATCATTTTCGATGACATCCCCGGGGCGCTCGACACCGCGACCACTCAGCTCCAAAGCGGCGACATCACGGGTGCCTTCGAAACCCTTAACAGCAGGATCGTGATCCCGCTCGCGCTGTCGGCTGTTCAGGCGGTGTCCGATTTGACGCGTCCCCTGGTCAGCACGGTGAACAACTTCGCGAAGGCGGTTGCCACGGTGCCTGATGCGGTGTTCCAGGTAATCCTGCCCATGACGTTCCCGCTGGTGTCGACCATCGACGTGCTCGTCCAGACCACTCAGGATGTGTACGACGGAGTGGTCGCCTCCGACCCGGGTGCGGTCCTCAACACTCTGGTGAATCTCCCCGCGAACCTGGTCGGCGGCTTCCTCAACGGGTCGGGCACGATCCTGGGCTTCATCCCCACTCCGGGCCTGCTGTCCCCGTACGACCCTAACTTCGGGTTCCTGGCCAGTGGACCGATCGCCAGCCTGATCGCGCTGCGCGACGTCATCGCCCAGGCCATCGGGGCCCCCCTGCCGACTGCGGCGGCGAGTGCCAGTGCCGCGAGGACGGTCACCCTGTCGACCGCCGCCCCGAAGGCCACCGGGACGGCCTCGTCGGCCCGCGGTGACACCAAGGCGGCCGAGCCCGCCGCGGCCGATGCTGAGGTGACCGAATCCGCCACCGGCAGCACCGGTTTCAAGAAGGTCAGCGCCAAGGCCACCCCCGCTGTGACGGCTTCGGCTACCGGCGCCGCGTCCTCGAACGACACCAAGGCGGGATCGCCGACCACCGGCGGTGCCGACTCGAAGGCCGATTCCGGCAAGAAGGGCTCGACGGGCAAGTCCGCCAGGTCCGCGAAGGCCGGTAAGTAGTTTCACTGCGCAGCGCCAGTCGGCTCCGCGACGGCGGGGTCGGCTGGCGCTTCGGCTTTCAGACCTTATTGAGTAGCCCGGCGTCCACCGGCACCACGGTGCCGGTGACGTAGCGAGCGTCATCGGAGGCAAGCCACGCGACTGCGTTTGCGACGTCGCGCGCCTCGACATAATCGACCGGGATCGCATTCTCGAGTGACCTCGCGATGACGGGCTCGTACTTCTTGAGCATGCTGAGATCGCCGTTGTTCGCCATTGGTGTCGCGACGGTCGTTGGTGCGACGCTGTTGACGCGAATGTAGTGCGGGGCAAGGTAATTCGCGTAGGTGCGCATAATGCCGATGACGCCGTGCTTGGCGGCGGTATAGCCGAGCATCCCGCCGCTGACGACGGGGGTGCCGATGAGGCCGCCGGTCGAGCTGGTCAGGATGATCGATCCGCCTCGATCCTGGGTGAGCATCGCCGGGACGGCGACGCGCACGGTGTTCCACACGCCCTTCATGTTGACGTTCACCACGTCGTCCCACTGCTCTTCGTCCGTGCTCTGGCCGCCCGGTCCGATCCCGGCGTTGGCCACCACGATGTCCACGCCGCCGAGCTGGGCCACGCCGTCGTCGAATGCCTTTTGCAGTGCCGGGAAATCGGTGACGTCGGCCTGGTGTGCCACGATCCGCCGGCCGAGGGCTTCGACCTGCCGCACCGTCTCGTTCAGGTCTTCGGGCTCCGACATTTTGTAGACCACGGTGGGGTACTGCGCGCACACGTCCACCGCGATGATGTCGGCGCCCTCCTCGGCGAGGCGCACCGCGTGTGCGCGACCCTGGCCCCGGGCGGCCCCACTGATGAATGCGACCTTGCCGTCGAGCTTGCCCATCCGTGCTCCTATTCAGAATGCTGCTGACCTGCGCCGAGGGCGCACGCTCATAGTTTGAGCGACTGCTCAGCATTCCGCAGGGAAATCGGCCGGAAGGGCTCACTCCGGGTAACCCAGGCTCCATCCCCGGTACTGCCACGTGGTGCCCACATGGGGGCTCGGCAAGATCTGGATGTTGTGCCCGTCGCCGTACCCCCGCTTGAGGCCCTGGACACCGCCGGAGATATAGGTACCGTCGCCGCGGGCGATGTCGATGTGGGCGCCGTACTGGTTCTTGCTGAAGACCAGGGCTCCCCGTGGAGCATCCATGTCGGTGTGAATCTGACCTTGCCGAAGCAGGGTTTGGTACATCGTTTCGGCGGCGCCGTCCCAGCCGTATTCAGCTTGCGGCACACCGAAGGCGTAGGCGACGAACGCTTCACATCCGTACGGGCCGAACATGTCTGTGCCGAGCGCGCTTTCGGCCTTGGCGATGGCGGCGTCGGCTCCGGGGATCGTCTCAGCCGCCGCGATCGGAGCCAGCAGGGCTGCCGCGGCGAGCAGAATCGCAGCTAGCATCGAACG
The DNA here is from genome assembly GCA_023416315.1 of Actinomycetes bacterium. GTDB lineage: Bacteria > Actinomycetota > Actinomycetes > Mycobacteriales > Mycobacteriaceae > Mycobacterium. The sequence goes on along the minus strand of JAEZIA010000265.1, from coordinate 31,404 downwards.
GATTCGGGCGTTCATCTCGTGGCTCCATCTCGACGTGCCGGGCGACCTCGTTTAGTTTCGCTCACATACCCGTCGCGCGATAGTTGAAACGGCTGCCGACTGGTCGGTTCGGATCTGCTTTTGCACCGGCTATGTGAGTGACCTCAACTCAGTGCGGGTCCGTGCAGCGTGCCGATCAACGTGTCAATTCGCCTGTGATTGCGGCGATCTCGAGGATGCGGATTGGCGAACTGCTGACTGACGAGTCATCGCCTGAGGATCCGGAACGGGCTACAACAGGCCGGGCGGAATAGGTGCAGGCAACGGAATCGGCGGAACGTCAGCGGGCAGCGCTACCACGGGCACATCCGTAGGCAAGGACGGCGCGGGTATGGCGGATGGGAACTCCACGACGGGAATGTCGGCCGGCAGTTCCACCACCGGGACGTCCGCGGGGTAGGGGAACGGCGGCAGGCCGGCGGGAATGGGCAGCACTGGTAGCGGCAGCGACACGGGGGGCGCAGCGACGTGCGGTGGCTCGTCGCTCGCCTGCCCGGGCGTAGCAGCCGCGGGTCCGATGGCAAATGCAGCGAACATGATTGTCGGCGCCGCGATCGCGGTGCCGACAAGCCGACCGGTGAGCGCCACGACTCAAGCGTAAGCGTCACTGGGTGCTACGGCCGCGGATGGTGGGGTGGCCGTTGCGTCGAAAGCCGGCTAGCGGCAGCAGTTCGGATCGAGCACGGCGCAGAGCGCGCCGAGTGCATCGGGCGCGGGACGGTGAAAGACATTCATCCCTCGGCGGTCCGACACGACAAACCCGGCGCGGCGCAGCTGGGTCAGGTGGTGGCTGACCGTGGACTCGCTCAGCCCCAGGGCCGTCGACAGGTCACCGCTGTTCTCTTCGCCCGCAGGGGAACTGAACAGCATCGACATGATCCTTACTCGCATCGGGTCGGCGAGCGCCTTGAGTCGCAGCGCCACTTGCAGGGCGTCGTCGTCACTCATCGGCCCCGAGGCCACCGGCGCGCAGCACACCGGGTTCGACATGTCGAGCGTCGGCAGAGTCTTGGGCACTTTGACAGTGTGCCACTAGATTGACATTTATCAAAAAGGTGGCACGCTAACTGCATCAGTGTTTCGACATAAGTCGTACAGGTACGGAGGTTCCGATGTCTCGCATGCAACTCGCCCTCAATGTCGACGACCTCGACGAGGCGATCACGTTCTATTCGAAGCTGTTCAACACCGCGCCCGCCAAGGTCAAACCGGGCTACGCCAACTTTGCGGTCGCAGACCCGCCATTGAAATTGGTGCTGTTGGAGAACGCGGGCAAGGGCGGGACGATCAACCACCTCGGCGTCGAGGTCGAATCCAGCGACACCGTGCACGCGGAGATCGCTCGACTCGCGGGCGAGGGACTGTTCACCGAGGAAGAGATCAACACGACGTGCTGCTTCGCGACGCAGGACAAGGTGTGGGTCACCGGTCCTGCGGGTGAGAAGTGGGAGGTTTACACCGTGCTCGCCGACTCCGAAACGTTCGGCACCAGCCCGCAGCATCTCGATGGCGGCGACGACAGCCAGGGCGGCGTGTGTTGTACCGGCTCGGCCACCGATGCCACCAAAGCCGAATCGGTGAATTCCTGCTGCTGACGATGAGCGCGAAGTCAACCGCCGCCAACGCTGGGTCGACCCCGGCCGTCGCGGAGAAGATGTCGACTCTGGACCGGTTTCTACCGGTCTGGATCGGCATCGCCATGGCCGCCGGACTATTTCTCGGGCGGTCGGTGTCCGGCCTCAATACGGCGCTGGACAGATTTCAGATTGACGGCATCTCGTTGCCGATCGCCGTGGGACTTCTCGTGATGATGTACCCGGTCCTCGCGAAGGTCCGCTACGACCGCCTCGACACCGTCACCGGGGACCGCAGGCTGCTGGCCAGTTCCTTGGCGCTGAACTGGGTAGTGGGGCCGGCGCTGATGTTCGCGCTGGCATGGCTGTTCCTGCCCGACCTGCCCGAGTATCGCACCGGTTTGATCATCGTCGGGTTGGCGCGCTGCATCGCGATGGTCATCGTCTGGAACGACCTCGCATGCGGAGATCGGGAGGCGGCGGCGGTCCTGGTCGCACTGAACTCGCTCTTCCAGTTGGTCATGTTCGCCACGCTCGGATGGTTCTACCTGTCGGTACTGCCCGGCTGGCTCGGGCTGGAGCGAACCACGATCAGCACGTCGGCCTGGCAGATCGCCAAATCGGTCCTAATCTTCCTGGGCATTCCGCTGATCGCGGGTTATCTGTCGCGGCGGCTGGGGGAGCGGGCCAGGGGCCGGCAATGGTACGAGTCGAGTTTCCTGCCCAAGGTGAGCCCATGGGGGCTCTACGGTCTGCTGTTCACCATCCTGGTCCTCTTTGCGCTGCAGGGAGACCAGATCACCACTCGCCCAATCGATGTCATCCGCATCGCGGTGCCGCTGCTGGCTTATTTCGCGATCATGTGGGGCGGCGGATTCCTGTTGGGCGCGGCATTGCGCCTCGGATATCAGCGCACGGCCACCCTGGCGTTCACCGCGGCGGGGAACAACTTTGAGCTCGCGATCGCGGTGGCTATCGCCACCTACGGTGCGAGCTCGGGGCAGGCGCTCGCCGGAGTCGTCGGCCCCCTCATTGAGGTCCCTGTCCTCGTCGCGCTCGTGTATGTGTCGCTGGCGCTTCGCAGACGATTCCGCAACGCAGGCGCTACGCAAGTATCAAGCGATGGCTGAGCCAAAGCCGGGCGTCCTGTTCCTCTGCACCCATAACGCAGGGCGCTCCCAAATGGCCATGGGGTTCTTCAAGCATCTCGCCGGTGACCGAGCCACGGTGTACTCCGGCGGCTCCGAGCCCGCCGACGAGGTCAATCCTGCCGCCGTGGCAGCGATGGCCGAAAAGGGCATCGACATCACCGCAGAGCAACCTCGGCGTTGGACCATGGACGACCTCGCGGCTGTTCAGGTTGTCATCACCATGGGCTGCGGCGACGAGTGTCCGTATATCCCCGGCAAGCGTTACCAGAATTGGGAACTCGCTGACCCAGCGGGTCAGGGTATCGACACCGTACGTCGCATTCGTGATGACATCGAGCCAAGGGTCCGCGCATTGGCGAGAGAGCTCGGGTTGTAGCACTACGGCTGAGACTGGCAGAAATCCTGCTAGGACAAATCCACCCTGGTTATGCGGGGGCGGAGACCACAGGCTGGTTGGAGTTCGTTCCGACACCGACCGACCGAAGTGGGCCGAAAACCATGTTGCGTCTCGACAACTCGTTCATCCAAGACCCGCACCTGAGCTACGACAGTATGCGCCGGGAAGGCCCCGCCCGACCGGTGATCATGTGGGGCGGGGTGCGGGTGTGGATGGTCACCCGCTACGAGGAGGCACGTGCTCTGCTTGCGGACCCGCGGGTCAAGAAGGACGGGCCGACGGCGACGACCCTGTTTCCGCCCGGCACCGACGGCTCGATCGGATCGGTGCTCGGCGACAACATGCTGTTCAAAGATCCGCCGGACCATACCCGGCTGCGCCGCTTTGTCTCCGCCGCGTTCACCGCCCACGCCGTCAAACGGCTGCGTCCGACCATCGTGCGCGCCGCCGACGAGCTACTTGACGCCTTCGCCGACACCGGCCGGGTCGACCTGATCCATGCCTATGCGCAGCCGCTTCCGGTGCGCGTCATCGGCGAACTTCTCGGTGTTCCGCCCGACGCGCAGGACACCTTCCTGTCGCTGGTCGTCCCGATTTTCACCAGCACCGACGTAGACGAGTTACACACTGCCCAAACCGGATTGGCCGCACTGCTCCGAAGCGTCATTGCGGCCAAGCGCAGCGCCCCGCGCGACGACATGCTGAGCAGGCTGGTGCATCAACGCGACCACGGCGATCGGCTGACCGAGAAGGAACTGCTCGGTACCGCGTTCCTGCTCATCATCGCCGGATACGACACCACAGTGAACCTGATCGGCAACGGCGTGCTGGCGTTGTTGCAGCACCCCGAGCAGTTGCGCGCCATACACGCGGACCGGACGCTACTTTCGGCCGCCGTCGAGGAAATCCTGCGTTACGAGAGCCCGCTGAATACCGCGACTGTCCGGTTCACCGCCGAAACGGTTCAGTTGGGCGACAGTGTGATTCCCGCCGGACAACTGGTGCTGATCGCCTTGCTCGGCGCCAATCATGATGAGCGGCGCTTCCCCGACCCGCACCGGTTCGACATCTTCCGGGCCGACAACCGGCACCTCGCCTTCGGGCACGGCATCCACCATTGCCTGGGTGCGCCGCTGGCCAGGATGGAGGGTGAGATCGCACTCGAGCGGCTGTTCTCTCGCTACGACGACATCCGACTTGCTGCCACCGAACCGCCGGCCTACCGCCCGAGCACCCTGATGCGCGGCCTGCAATCACTGCCGGTGACTGTCGGGCGCAGCGTGCCCCAGACCCGCGTCAGCTGAGAAGGAGTCATTGTCATGAATCATCATCGCAAGTTCGAACAAGCCGTCCTGCCGCACACATCCGAGTTGCACCGGCGCGCAATGGGTTACGCGAGAAATAACCACGCCGACGCCGAGGATCTGGTGCAGGAGACGTTGCTGAAGGCATTCAACGCATTCCACCGGTTACCCGATGACCGTTACCTGCGAGCCTGGCTGCTACGCATCCTGCGCAACACCTGGATCTCCGACTACCGCACCAGCCTGCGTCGCCCGGCCGAAAAATTGGGCGGTGATCTCGCGGACGGACACCTCGATTACGTGGCAGACAATGCGGTCTCCGCCGAGAGCCAAGTCCTGCGGTCCATGCTGGATCCTGCCCTCGCCGCGGCGTTCGACTCCCTATCAGCCGACTTGCGCGAGACGCTGTACTGGGTGGCCATCGAAGGCCTGACGTACCGAGAAGCCGCCGACATCCTGGGTGTAGCAGAGGGAACCGTGATGTCGCGGATGTACCGCACCCGCGCCGGCATGCGTCAGTCACTCGGCCGCGCGGCGTAAAGCCCCTACCTCCATCCGTTCCCTACCAAGTTAGGAAAGGCAATGTCTCTTCGACCCACCACCGACGACTACCACCGAATGATGGCCATGGTGACCGGATTCTGGGTCACCCAGATCGTCGGCGCCGCCGCCACCTTCAACCTGGCGGACCACTTGGCGGACGGTGCCGACACCCCCGACGCGATCGCCGCCGCCGAGTCCACCGATCCGGATGCCACCCGCCGCCTGCTGCGTACCTGTGCGTCGCTTGGTCTCGTGACGTCAACCGACGGCGTCCATTTCGCGGCCACGTCGCTGCTGACCACGCTGCGGCGAGACGATCCGAATTCTCTGCGCGGCATGGCATGTGCGCAAGCGGCGCCGGGCCACTGGTTGCCCTGGGGGCGATTCACCGATGCGGTCCGAACCGGTGACCGGCAGATCAGAGCGGCACTGGGAACCGCGACCATCTTCGACTACTACGCCGCCCATCGTGACGAAGCGGACGTCTTCACCGAGGCGATGGCGAATCTGAGCGCACCCGCCGCAACCGAAATCGCCAAAGCGGTCAACACCGACGGAGTCAACTACGTCCTCGATATCGGCGGCGCGGACGGTGAGGTCGTCCGGGCGATGATGCGGGCAAACCCCGCCCTCCGCGGCGGGGTCTTCGACCTGCCCCACGTCGCGCCCAGCGCAGAACAGGCAGCCCAGAAGGACGGACTGCAGGACCGGTTCACGGCCACCGGCGGCGACTTCTTCGTTTCGGTCCCGCCCGCCGATCTGTATGTGCTCAAGTACATCCTTCACGACTGGGACGACAACAGTTGCATCCAGATCCTGAAGAACTGCCACTCCTCGCTGCAGAATGGCGGCCGCGTCATCGTGATCGATTACCTGATCGGCGAATTGGGCGCTCCCGGGCTGGCGCCGATGATGGACTTGAACATGCTCGTCGTCACCGGTGGGCGGGAGCGGGACATCGCCGAGTTCGACGCCCTCTTCGAGTCGGCGGATCTTCGCCGCACCGCCGTCGGTCATGCAGGGCCATTCGCGGTGATACAGGCGGTGGCGATCTGACCTAGTCGGCCCCGGAACCACAAGTATGACTGGTGGTTTCGGGGCCTTGTCGTGCCCAGAGCATCCGGTCAGACTGGTAACTTCTCGTCCTGGTTAACGGTTCCGCGGATTGTGATGATGGAAAAGTGAGCAACGATCCGCCATCAGAACACGAATGTCTCTGTCGTTCCATCATTTCCGCTGTATCGACCGTAGCTCTGGTCGCACTGGCGATCACCGTGCTGGTGTTCGCGCTGTGAGCGCTCAGGCTGAGCTGAGTTCGGCCAGACGGACCAGCGCCTCGGCCGATGCGGTCCCCGGCTGGGCCCAGTAGGTCACCATGGTGTTCTGAGTCCCACGCAGCGTCAGATGCTGGAAGTACAAGTCGAGGGGCCCCACGACGGGATGGTCGAGCAGTAACAACCCGCTGGCATGACCTTTCACGTCGTATTGGGCCCATAGGGTGCGGAACCGCTCACTGCGCGCGTTCAGCTCATCGACCACAGCCTGTAACCCCGGATCCTGTTGGTCGCCGACGAACGACCGCAGCCATCGAACCGCCCACGCGGTCAGGCTGTCCCAGTTGCGGTAGAGGCTGCGAGTACTCGGGTCGAGGAACAGGCTGCGTAGCGGATTCTGACCGGGACCGAACGTTGGTGACAGCGCCACCGCCAACGGGTTGGCCAAGATGACGGTTGCGGTGACGTCGCAAATTTGGGCGGGCGAGTGGGTCCACCCGTCGAGCAGATCCTGCAGAGCGGGGTGCACCGCCCGGCTCGGACGCGGCACAAGGGAGTTGTCGGTCGCAAGATTGCACAAGTGGGCGGCCTGGTCGGGGTTCAGGCGCATCGCCCGCGCCAGGGCATTGATCACCTGGTCCGACGGCCGTTCCCGACCTTGTTCTATCCGGTGGTAGTAATCAATGCTGATACCCGCGAGCATCGCCACCTCCTCGCGGCGCAGCCCGACTACCCGGCGACGGTTCCCTCGCGGCAAACCCACGTCGTCGGGCTGAATCTTGCTGCGACACGTGCGGAGGAACTCCGCCAGCGGATCGCCCCGCTTCGACACGTTCACAGTGTATTCACAGTCAGCCGATGAGGCTGGCTAACGGCGGTGGTGTTCGCCCGCCGGCGTTGACCCGCGCAGCGCCAACTTGTCCGACCCCTCGACCAGAGCCGGTCACGAGCCCGATCGATCTTGGGATCTACCGCCAACTCCCTGGCGACCATGGCACCATCCGCATCGAACGATCCGGTGACCGGGTAACCAGCGCGCCCATCCCACGACGATGGGCCTTTTGCCATTCCTTGCCAAGGCCGCAACCGCGGACGGCCACCAGAGCCGCGTGAACTGGCGCACCGGCATCGCGATGCGACGGTCGAGAAAATCTGAAACGGAAGCACGAAAAGCCCGGTCGGACAGAACAATTGACTGCATGACCGAGAATATGGAGACGGTCGCTCAGCGAAGATGCGTGCGCGCCAAGCCCTTGCCGTCGTCACGGCATCGGGTGACCGGTGGCCAGCGCGCTGTTTGTGAATCACTGCCAACCGCGGTCAGCCGCCGTTAAGCTCGCAGTTGGGGGTCAGACCGATTTCGTCCGTCTTTGGCGGTCTGTGGCGAGTCGCTAGCCTCGCCGGTGCGGAGGAGGCATCATGCGCGAAAGTGTGGAAATGTCCGAAGCCGACAGCGCATGGATGATCGATACGTTGTTGACACTGCTGCAGACCCCGAGCCCGACCGGGCGCACGGACGCGGTGATGCAGCTGATCGGGGACATCTTCGCTGGCTTCGGGTTGTCGTTCTCCTTAACCCGCCGAGGCGCCTTGATCGCTGAGCTTCCGGGCGGGTCGCAGACCACCGAGCGAGCGCTAGTCGTCCACGCCGACACCACCGGTTGCATGGTGAAGGGACTGAAGGACAATGGCCGACTCGAGGTGATCCCGGTGGGCACCTTCTCGGCGCGCTTCGCCGCCGGCGCTCGGGTGCGGATCCTCAGCGAAGCCGCCGACCAGTTCATCACCGGAACCATCATGCCGCTCAAGGCCAGTGGCCACGCCTTCGGTGACGAGGTGGACACCCAACCCACCGACTGGGACCACGTCGAAGTCCGCGTCGACCGGAAGGTGTCGTGTCGCGAGGACCTGTCCCGGCTGGGCATCCAAATCGGCGACTACGCGCCGCTGATGGCCAACCCCGTCCTGACCGAGGACGGCTTCGTGGTGTCGCGCCATCTCGACGACAAGGCCGGGGTCGCCGTCGTCCTCGCGCTGTTGAAGAACCTCACCGATAATGCGCTCGAATTGCCGCACCGCACCGCGGTTATGGTGACGATTGCCGAAGAGGTCGGATACGGCGCCAGCACCGGCCTGCCGGACGACATCGCCGAAATGATCTCAGTGGACAACGCGGTATGCGCGCCCGGGCAGAACTCCCGGGAGGACACGGTGACAGTCCCGATGTCAGATCTGCACGGACCATACGACTATCACCTGACCCGGAAACTCCTCCGGCTCGCCGATGAGCACGGTATCGCCTGCACCCGCGACGTGTTCCGCTACTACCGGTCCGATGTGGCGGCGGCCATCGAAGCGGGCGCCAATACCCGGGCGGCGCTGGTGGGATTCGGCGTCGACGGCAGCCACGGCTGGGAGAGAACGCATATCGACTCGATGAAGGCCACCTACAGCCTGTTGCACTCCTGGATTCGCTCACCGTTGACCTTTGCAGACTGGGACGCCAATCCGTCCGGATCCGGCAGTCTCGAAGACTTCCCGTCGTCACACCAGCCTGCGCCGCAGGAGAAGTGGGTTCCGCTGTCGCGCAGCGAGAAACGCTGACATGTCCCGGTGTCGCGGTAACCGTAATAGTTTCGTGGGCCCTTGGCCCTATCGGTACCTGCCAGACAGTGACACTCTGGAGTGATATGCGGCTCCAGACTGTCGGAGCCCACAGAGGAAGTCAGGAGCACCCACATGGCCGACAGCCGTCTGAGCGAAGAGTTCGATGTCCTATCCGACAAGGCAAGGGAATCGGCGGCCAAGCTCAAGACCTCCGCGCGCGGGGAAAAGGACCAATTGAAGACCGACGCCAATGCGGCCCGCGAACGTGCCGCCTCGGCCGCAGATCATTTCAAGGAGAAAGTCGACGACGCATCCGACCGGATGTCGGCACAGTGGGGTGAACTGCGCGACCAATGGAAGGCTCACCTCGCGAAGGTGCGTTCCGCCATCGACGAGAAGCGGGAGGAGCACGACATCAAGGTCGCCGAACGGCATGCCGAGGACGCCGAAGCGTACGCCCTTTCCGCAATCCTCTTCGCCGAGAGCGCGATTGAAGACGCAGCGGCAGCCTGCCTCGACGCGGCCTACGCACGCCAAGAGGCCGATGCACTGACCGCTTGACACCGCGGATCACCTAGCGGCTGATCTCTCGGCTGCAGATACGGCAACGTCTCGGGTATCGCCCAAATCGTTGAGTACGTAAGATGATTGGGCGCGCATGCGGCCGAACGCGGGACGCGTCAGGAGATCGGGTGTTGTGCCGCCGCGGCGGCGGGACCCAAATTGGCTCGGCTGATCCGGTGTGCCGGAGGATCGGGCAACACTCTCCGGCGGGTGATCCTCAGGTCGGCGCCGACGTGGACCAACTCGCCCGACTCCAACGGTTGCCAACGGTCGTGGTCCATCGGCTCGCTCGCGAAGACCACCGATGCTGCGTCATGCAGGTGTGCGCTGTCAGCGCCGATTCGCTTACTGCGCATGGCGAATTCGCCGTGGTCGCCGTCGGTGCGGTCGAGGAGGAAAAGCTCGTGGGTGTCGGGATAGCGCAATGCCCACAGCTCGGATGCGGTAGCCAGCAGTACATTGAGCGCGTAGATGGGGACGTTCTGGCGCAGCCAGTGCAATGCCGTGACCAACCCCGCGTCGACGTCGCCGCCGTGGTCTCTGATGGATGCCGTGATCAACGCGAAGACCCGTTCGGAATCGGTGTCACCGGTTACCAACGATGTGGCACCCAGGTGATCGAGCCGCGCATCGATGATGTCGAGACCCTCGACGACACCGTTGTGGGCAAAGATCCGCCCGTCTTGAAGGAACGGGTGGGTGTTCGCATCGGCGGCGGCGCCGGTCGTGGCGTAACGGACATGTGCGATGAACGTCGTACCCGACATCTCACGGGCCTCGGTCACGAAGGCGAGGTCGCGCCAGGCGGCAATCGGCTGTTTGCGTACCACCGGGTGCCCGTCGACCCCGAACACTCCCAGGCCGGTGCCGTCGGGATTCCGTCTGCTCTGAGCAGCCAGGCTGTCCGGTGCATCGAGCAGCCAGAATGTCGCGGTCACCGGGTGACCGGCATGCAACCCGAAGAGACGGCACATCAGGTGCCCGCTGGGGGTGTCGGTTTCGAGCCGAAGTGGTTGGTCATTGGATACGTATTACTCCGCTTCCCAAGGCTCAACCAGTGGCACCAGGTCTTGTGCTCGATGGCGCTGTCGTCCCGGGCGAGCGACGACGACCTCGACAACGCTGAAACGGGACAGAATCCCTGCCACGACCCGGTTCGCTGCCTACCATCGGCCGATGCGCGGATTCAAAATCCTGATCACCGGGGCAAGCGGGCAGGTGGCCGTGCCGATCGCCACCGCGCTCGCCCCTGACAACGAGGTGTGGGGCATTGCCCGGTTCACCGACTCGGCAACGCGCGAACGCCTTGAGAAGGGCGGCGTCCGGTGCGAGTCGATCAACATGGCCGCCGGAGACTTCACCGACCTTCCGTCCGACTTCGACTACATCCTGAACTTCGCGGTCGCCAAGAGCGGTCGCTGGGACAAGGATCTGGCCGCCAACGCGGAATCGGCAGGCCTTCTGATGGCCCACTGCCGAGGCGCAAAGGCGTTCCTGCACTGTTCATCCGGCGCGGTCTACGATCCGCCGGGCGACGAACCGCGGACCGAACGCACTGTGCTCGGCGATAACCACAAACCTCTGCTTCCCACGTACTCGATCACAAAGATCGCCGGCGAAGTCGTCGTCGCGACCATGGCGCGCGCACTCGGCGTACCGACCACCATTGCCCGCCTCAACGTCCCTTACGGCGACAACGGTGGCTGGCCACTCTTCCAGTTGGAGTCGATGCTCAGCGGCATACCCATCACCGTTCCGCCCGGTGGGCCCGCCGTCTACAACCCGATCCACGAGGACGACATCATCGCAACCATCCCGAAACTGCTTGAGGCGGCGTCGGTTCCGGCCACCACCGTCAACTGGGCAGGTGATGAATACGTCAGCCTCCAGGAGTGGTGCATCCATCTCGGCTCGCTCGTCGGAAAGGCCCCGGTATTCGAGGAAAGCGATCGGGCGCTGCGCGGGAATCCGTTGGATGTCACCAGGATGCACGAGCTGATCGGGCGGACAACCGTCGGGTGGCGCGAGGGGATGCGTCGGATGGCCGCCACCTTCCATCCGGAGCTGGTCACACCTCGCTGATTGGCACACTGTGACGATGCGCCCGATCGATGCCTGTCCGTGCGGCTCCGGCGCGCAGTTCGGCAGTTGCTGTCTGCCGCTGCACCGCGGCCAGCGCCAGGCCGATACCGCCGAGCAACTGATGCGGTCCCGGTACAGCGCGTACGCCGTCGGCGACCTGGACTACGTGTGGCAGACATGGCACCCGCGTACCCGCCCCGACACGGTGACCCCGAACGGCAATGTGACGTGGATCGGACTCGAGATCATCGACGCCGTCGATGGTCAGCCGGGCGATGAGACCGGCGAAGTAGAGTTCCGTGCGCGACATCGGCAAGGCCCACGAACTGGTGTTTTGCATGAACGATCCCGATTCGCCAGGCGGGCTCGCCGCTGGTTTTACCTCGACGGCGAAATTTCCGACTGATGTGTGTTCGGTGCATTAGTGCGTCGCGGGCGGCCGATGCCTTTATCGTTTAGCCGTGCCCGAATTGGACCGCCGAAGCATGATGCTGATGTCGGGGCTGGGTCTGCTGGCCGCCGCGATCCCGCTCCCGGAAGCTAAAGCCGAAGGGAACTACCTGTTCCAGGACGATTTCGATGGACCGGCGGGGTCGGCCCCCAACCCCGCGAACTGGTCGATCCAGAACTGGCAGGACGACGTCTGGCCCCCGGTCGAGAGCCAGTACCGCGACGATCGCCGCAACGTCTTCGTCGACGGAAACTCCAACCTCGTCATCCTCGCTACCCATGAGGACGACCAGTACTTCAGCGGCAAGGTACGCGGGAACTGGCGCGTGCCGATGGGGCACACCTGGGAAGCGCGGGCCAAGCTCGACTGCCTCACCTCGGGGGCGTGGCCGGCGTACTGGGCGGTGAACGAAGACCCGCTGCCCGACGGCGAGGTCGACATCTTCGAGTTCTACGGCAACCGCAGCTGGGCCCCGGGCACCACGGTCCACGCGGCGTCCAACGGAAAAACCTGGGAGAGCAAGTCGATCGCCGGGTTGATCGACGGTGCCTGGCACACCTGGCGGATGCGCTGGGACGCCGACGGATTCAAATTCTGGCGGGACTACGTTGACGGTGCGAAACCGTACTTCACGGTGCCCCCGAAACCGATTCCGGTGCATGGCAACCCCACCGACCTACGTTGGCCGTTCAACAATCCGGGCTATTGGATGTCGCCCATGTTCACCCTCGCGGTCGGCGGACCCGGCGGTGGTGATCCCTCCCTTGGCACTTGGCCGGCGGCGATGCTCGTCGATTGGATTCGCATCTGGTGACGGCTGATGGGTGCTACGCCGACGGCGCCGCCTCATGCGCTCCCGGGAGATCCGGCATCTCGTGGCGACCGCTCCCAGGCCGGCTGCGAAGGAACCAGACGGCCCCGGCCACGGTGCCGATGACCAGCATCGGCCACATCACGAGCTGAGCCAGCCACACCCGTCGCTGATACTTCACGATCCGCTTCTCGGCATGCCGAACTCGGGCGAGCTTGTTCATGCGGGTATTAATGCCCACGATCGGCCACCCGAAAACGGCGTCCACACAAACCCGCCGACGCTCCTCGCAGCAGTCGGCCGGGCCGCGAATCGGCTTCATTCAGCGCTGTGCTGACCCTGGGGAGAGTTACCGATGGATTCCGGTGGTTCGAAATCGGCTGCGATACGAGCTCGGGGAGACGCCGAGCGCGCGCCGGAACGTGCGGCGCATGGTGTCCGCCGACCCGAAGCCGGCCCGCCGCGCGACGGCCTCCTGTCCGTGATCGCCGGTCGCCAGCAACACCTTCGCCGCTTCAAGCCGGGCTTGTTCGACGTAGCGCGCCGGGGTTAACCCGACCTGATCGTGGAACATGCGGACCAGGTGCCGCTCGCTGACGGCCGCGCGTTCCGCCATGGCCGCGATCGAGTGGTCGGCTGCGGGATCGGCCACGACGGAGTCGAGTATCTCGCGAAGTCCCCGCGATACCGGCAGTGCCGCCTCGGTCCACACACTGAATTGGGCCTGGCCGCCCGGGCGCTGTAAGAACACCACCATCCAGCGCGCGACCCGTCGGGCGACGTCGGGACCATAGTCGCTTTCGACCATGGCCAGGCCGAGGTCTACGCCCGCACTGATGCCCGCACCGGTGATGAACGGCCCGTCTTGGACGAACAGCGAATCCGGCACCACCTCGATCTCGGGATAGGTGCGCGCCAGCTCCTGGCAATGTGCCCAATGTGTGGTCGCGCGACGGCCTTCGAGCAAGCCCAGCGCCGCGAGAACGAACGCGCCGGTGCAGACCGAGGCGACCCGGCGTGCCCTCGGCGCCAGTTCGCCCACCATCTGCAATGCCGCCGCGACGACGTCCGGCGTCTGTTCTTCCGGAATGTCGTGCTCGCCGGGTGTGAAGGAGAAATCGGGCGGTACCCCGCCCGGGACGATCAGGGTGTCGATTTGGTCCGGCACCTCGGCCAGCGCCATATCGACCTTTAGCGAGACGAACGAGGTGGTCTCGACGGCCTCGCCGCTCAGCGAGGCGAGGATAACGTGGTACCGCGCTCCGAAATCGTTTGCCCGCGCGAATATTTCGAGTGGCGCCGCGACGTCCTGCAGGGTCACCTTGTCGTACAACGCGAACACGACTGTCCTGGGCGTCGTCGCTGCTCGACCGTTGGCGGGCTGGCGCGCTGCGGCGCGTGGCCGCTGTGACCTGTCTTCGTCTGACACCCGGCGCTGTCCTTCCGTGACCTCAACCGAGGTGAAGTCAACGTAGCCGCAGTCTGGTGCGACGGCAACGCGGACAGCCGGGCAGTCGGGGAAAGTCCGGAATTGCCCTATTCGTGTCCGGACCTGACGGGCCGAGCAATTCAGTCGTAACACCGATGAAACCGACTGGGCAGAGCCTTATTTCACCGTACTCCGCTCCGGTGTCGAAGCGGACCGCCACACCTGTTCTGGTGAAGGAGAGCGCATGGATTCTCGGACAGCCTTGACGCTGAGCATCGGCGTACTCGGCGGCGTGGCAGTCGCTTTCACTGCCGAAATCGTCACGGTGCCCATCTGGGTGGTATTCCTGGCCTGGGCATCGTTCTTCTTCGTCGGCGGTGGCCCTGCCGGCTGGGTCAAGTCGGTGTCGTCGAACCTCGTCGGCGTGGTGATCGCGTCCGCGAGCCTGTACGCCGCGCACCTGATGGGCGGCGGCCTGCTGGTGACGGCGATCGCCGTCGGCGTCGGCAGTGCGGTGATGGTCCAGGCGTCATGGGTGCCGCTGCTGGCCACCACCCCGGCCGTCGTCGTCGGATTCGCTTCCACGGTGTCGACGGTCGCCGGCCGCGGCCACGACATCGTCGTCACCACCATCTCGCATCCCGGACTGGTGGCCGCCGTGGCCTGTGTCCTCGGAGCCTCCTTCGGGATCCTCTCCGAATACCTCGCCACCGCGATGACGAAGAAGCCTGTTGTAGACACCGCAAGCCCCTCGACGGAAGGTAGCCCCGCCTGATGAAACTGCAGCACTATCTCGGCGGCCTCGAAGGACTGCCCGAACCCCTCACCCTGGAAAAGCGGGTCTTCGTCGAGGATTGGGAGAAACGGATCTTCGGCATCCACGTGGCGATGATGGGGCTGTCGAGCCATCTCGGCTCCGCCCTTCCGGCCTACCCGATCGACGAGGTGCCCACGGCTTTCAAAGACGAGTGGACGTGGGCCGACCTGCGTACCGGGGCCGAGGCGATGAATCCCTTCGACTACTTCAAGTTCCGCTACTACGAGAAGTGGCTGGGTGGCATCACCCAGTTCTTCATCGACAAGGGTTACGTCACCGAAGAAGAACTCTCCGACCGCATCGCCGAACTCAGCCCCGTCGCCGACGCGGAGGTCGCGCCGGCGATCGACGATCAGGTGATCGCCTACCTCCGCCTCGGCGACAGTCCGCGACGCGACGTGGCGCACCCGAAGTTCGCGGTCGGGTCTACGGTGCGGATCACCAACGTGCCCGCCGACGCCCACAGCCGGTTGCCGGGATACCTGCGGGGACGGGTCGGCACCGTGGAACGCGTCTTCGAAGGAGACTACGGCTACTTTTGCCACACCGGCGACGGGATCGGTGACCCGATGCCCATCTACATCGTTGAGTTCGACCCGGCCGAAATCTGGGGTCCGCGGGCCGAAGACGGCCCGCTGAAGTTGTACGCCGAGCTGTTCGAAGCCTATTTGGCACCGATCGAGGAGGAAGCATGACCGGCCAGTTCGCCTACCCACCCGACCGCGAGGAGGCCAGTGCCAAGAAGGCGGCCGCGCTCGAGGCGCTGCTGATCGAGAAGGGCGTGATCACACCGCAGACGGTGGACAAGGTGTTGGCCTATTTCGAGACCGAGATGACCCCGCTCAACGGCAAGAAGATCGTCGTAAAAGCCTGGACCGACCCGGAATTCGCGGCGAAGGTCGTCGTGGACACGCCGGCGGCCGTCGCCGAGCTGGACCTGCCGGAAGGCATGGCCGGCGCCGAGGGCGAGCATCTGCAGGCGGTGGCCAACACGGCCGGGGTGCACAACCTGGTGATCTGCACGCTCTGCTCCTGCTTTCCGTGGCCGGTGCTCGGGTTGCCGCCGTACTGGTACAAGGACCCGACGTTCCGCTCGCGGGCGGCGCGCGAACCCCGCAAGGTGCTCGCCGAGGTCGGTCTGGAGCTACCGGCTGACACCGAGATCAAGGTGTGGGACTCCAGCGGCCATTCGCGGTGGTTCGTCATTCCCGAGCGGCCGGCCGGTACCGAGGATTTCACCGACGAGATGCTCATGGATCTGGTGACAACCGAGTCGATAATCGGCGTAGCCCTGGCGGGTCCGGCGTCATGAAGCTGCACGACACCTGCACCACCGACCAGGCGGCACCGCAGTTCGATCACGAGTGGCAGCGTCGCGCGTTCGGCTTGGCGCTCGCCCTGTCCGAGTTCCGGCACTACCCGTGGAGTGAGTTCCAGGAGACTCTGATCGCGACCATCGGTGCCTGGGAGCAGGCACCCGAAGCCGAACGGGGGCAATGGGAATACTACGACCACTGGGTTGCCACGCTGGAGAAACTCATCGACCGTCACGAGCTGCTGACCGCGCCGGTGCTCACCGACGCCAGTGACCATGCCATTGCCCACGACCACGACCACTAGAACTGCGAGGACATGATGAACGACGCCAACCCGACCCTGAGCGTGCCGCATGTCGACGTGCGTGCGGCCGCGACAAGCCTGGCCACACCGCTGCGATTGGCCGTGCTGACATTGCTCGCGCTGGTGGTGTACTACTTCGTGGGTTACGACCAAGGTGCGGTGTCGGTGTTCGGTTCGGACACCCACGTCCACGAGTTCTTGCACGACGCCCGGCATCTGTTGGGGTTCCCGTGCCACTGAACCGCGAAATCCCCACGGCGCTGCATTATCTCGTACCCGGGATTGCCGGCGGCATCGTGTGCTTCGCGTTCAGCCGGGTGATGGTCGAGCCGTTGATCGGTGCGGCGGTGGGCTATGAGGGGGACCGCGAACACGCCGAGGCGCAACTTTTCGGAAGCGACCACCATCACGGTCATGAGCTGTTCGGTCGCTCGGTGCAGGAGAACATTGGCGCCGCGGTCGGAACCATCGCCTTCGCCGTCGCGATGGGCGTGTTGTTCGCGGTGGCCTGCACCGTGATTCGCTCCGTGTTGGAGCGACGCGGTGCCGCCGCTGACCCCACCGGCCTCGCGCTGCTGCTGGCGGGCGGCATGTTTACCGCAATCACCGTGATACCCGGGCTGAAGTACCCACCGAACCCGCCCACCGTCGGACTCGAAGAGACCATCGGAGCCCGCAGTTCGGCCTTCCTGACCATCACTGTGGTTTCTGTGGTCACAGCGTGCGTCGCTGCGGCAGCCGGAATCGCCTGGGCGCGCCGGTGGGGGAGGTGGCCGGCCGCGGCGCTCGCGATCGGTGGATACGCCACCGCCATGCTGGTCGCGTACACGCTCTTGCCCAGCTTCCACGAGGTTCCCGGGCCGCTGAGCGGACCGGACGGCATCGTCATCGACGGCTTTCCTGCGCAGGTGCTCGCCGAGTTCCGGGTCTATTCGCTGCTCAGCCAGGCGTTGATGTGGCTCGCGATCGGATCGACCTGGGCCGTGCTGTCGGCGCTGGCCCGACGACGTGCCACGCGCTCGCCGGACTTCGCAGTGTCTCTTCGGCAATAGCACCACGTCGCCGGGCCCGCGCTATGCGACACTGGCCCCAGGTGATGGGAGGGCTGCAATGTCGGTTTGGGCCAGGAGAACTCGCGCCGCGGCGGTGAAGGCCGTCGCGATCGCATCGGTACTCGGCGTGCTATTCGTCGCGAATGCCCTGCCGGCACTGGCGGACCCGGCGCCCGGTGATCCGGGAGTCGTTGCGGGGCAGGACCCGACGCCGTTCGTGGGAGTCCCGCCCTTCGGGCCGCCGACGGTCGCGCCTGCCAACGGCTCGACGGTCGGAGTGGGCCAGCCGATCATCATCGACTTCCCCGGGCTGGTCGACGATGCGGGCGCAACCGAAAACGCCATCCACATCTCCTCCGTCCCACCGGTTCCCGGCAAGTTCTACTGGATGACCCCCACGCAGTTGCGCTGGCGTCCACTGAACTTCTGGCCCGCGCACACCACCGTGACCATCGATGCGGCCGGGATGGTGTCGACTTTCCGTACCGGGGACACCCTGATCGCCACCGCCGACGACGCCACGCATCAAATGACCGTCACCCGCAACGGCGTTGTGGAGAAGGTGATCCCGATCTCGATGGGCATGGCCGCCGGGAACCATCAAACCGCCAACGGCACCTACTACGTCCAAGAGAAGATGCCGACGGTGGTGATGGATTCCTCGACCTACGGAGTTCCGGTCAGCTCGACGTACGGCTACAAGGTGCCCGTCGACCTGGCCGTCCGCTTCGACGACAGCGGCAACTTCGTGCACAGTGCACCGTGGTCGGTCGACGACCAGGGTAAGCGCAACGTCAGCCACGGCTGCATCAACATCAGCCCCGCCAATGCGCGGTGGTTCTTCGACAACTTCGGCGCCGGTGATCCGATCATCGTGAAGAACTCTGTTGGTACCTACACCAGAGTCGACGGCTCCAGCGACTGGCAGCGCTAGCGAAGCGCGCGTCGCAGTCAGGACGAGACTTCGCTGTCGGGCCGATACGGCGAGAGAGTGGCGGTAAACGCCGGTAGAAAGAGTTTCGTCGGCATTTGCCAGGACTGGGGGATCGCGCCTCGCCGAGGTGTGTAACCCAGCCAAACATGGCTAATCCCTGTCGAATTCAACATCTCGCCCGCTGGTCTGCGGTAGGTTTCTCCCTGGGTCAGGGGTGACACGACGACGGGGAAATTACTATGCATGCGATCCCTCGACCCTTAGTTGCGGCTGGTGTGGCAGTTGTCGGGGCCAGCGCCATCGCGCTCAACCCGGTGGCTGTGGCACCGCCGGACATCCACGCCGCGGCGCCGGCCATCCAGCTCACTGCGAGCACCGATTGGGCCGACATCTTCACCAGGGCAGGCGCGAGCGCGCAGGCCCTGTTCGATATGTGGCGCCAAGCCCCGGCCCCCGTCCTGCAACAGGTCCTCGCCAACCAGCTCGCATACCTGCGCGAACTGCCGGATTTCGCCGGCATTGCCGCGCAGATTCAGAGCAATGTTCAGGCCGCGCTGGCCGCTCCGATGGCGGTGGACCGCAGCACCCTGGATGCCACCCATCGAACTTTCTATGACCTACTGCCCGCTGTCTTGCAGTTACCCGGTATCCCAGATCTGCTGCAGCTCAACATATCTCCGACTGGCAAGCAGCTCCTGGCATTCTCGACGACCGCACTCAGCGGCGTGATACTGGGCATGGCCGGCCCGGTGCTCGGCCCGCTGTTGGTGTTGGCGTCGAGCCTGGAATCGATCCGCGACCAGGACCCGGCGAGCGCCGCCGGCGCACTCGCCACCCTCCCGGCGGCCATGACCGACGCGTTCCTCAACGGCGGGCAGCACGTCGACCTGACCGCGTTGGCGAAGACCTTCGGCCCCGTGATCGGGGTGAGCTTCCCCGACGGTGTTCAGGTCGGCGTCGCGCTCGGCGGTCTGCTCAGCCCGGGTGGCTCGATCTTCAACGCCCTCGACTTCGCCTACGACAACAACCTTCTCGGTGTGCTGCACATCCACGTCCCGCTCGCGACCGGAACGCCGGTCGGCCCGATCGGCGCGTTCATGGAATTCACCCGGACCATCGCGAAAGCCATCGGGTGGACCGAGCCGGGCAGTGCCGCTGCTGCACGCAGCGTCGCCACTCAGACCGAACCCGCCGCCGCCAACGAAATACCGAGTTCGGTCACCGATCCCACGGCCGCCGCCGCTCGAACCCGGCTGGTCAAGGTGGACGCGTCGCTCGGCGCAGCCAAACCGTCGTCACCGGGCGGCTCTGCCACCAAACGCAGCAGCGCGCAGCGGGACAAGTCCGCGACTGCCGATCGGACGAAGTCCGCGACATCCGGGAAGGGCTCGTCGGCCAGGGCGAAGCCATCGGGCAAGGCTGCGGCCGCCTGACGGCGAGATTTACCTCAGAGCCCGCCTCGTCGGCGTGCCAGGACGACGTTTCAGCGAATCCAGGCGATGATACGGGTGTGACGGCTGATGCAAATGTGACTAGCCCGGAACCGCTGATCGAGACACCGACCGAGCAACCCGCCGAACCCGCCGCCGAGTCGGTGACCGTGGATCCGCCCGCGGAACCGGTCGCATCGCCCCGGCTGCGCACCTGGTCGAAGCCGAAGTCGCCGATCAGCCGCAAACAAGCCGATGACCTCGGCCGGCTCGCGGTCAAATCCGGCACCGGCATCGCCCGCTTCATCGCGACGATCGCCCGCGCCGGCGCGCGGGCCGTGCTGCGACTCTGGCGCATCATCGAAGCGGTTCCGGCGGCGGTCCAACTGTTCGGCGTCGCGGCGATCGGAATGCTCCTCGGCGTCGTCGGCGCGATCACGGTGCCGGCCACCCTCGGTGTGATCTGCACCGTCGTGGTGATCCCGGTGTGCGCAGGCGTCCTCGGAGCGCTCGGGCACCGCTGGTACAGCGGACTCGGCGTCCCCGCGGCGCCGCAATCCGAACTCGTCCAACCGACGCAGTCGGACCTGCAGCGCTCGGTCCAGTATGTCGACAAGAAACTCGCGGCCGCGCTCACCTCATTCGGCACTGAACACCACCAGCAAGCGGTGATCGCCCTGTTCCAGGCCAAGACGGCCGTCGAGCTCACCCTCGGAACCGAACAGGACCCCGCCGGCTATGTCGACTTGTCGCTGCGCGCGGATGATTACGCATTGCGGCCGCGCATTCGGGTCGGGTCGACGTCCGCACTGCCGGAAAGCGCCGCATCGGCGGCATCATGACAGGACCGACGATCACCGGTCAGGTCGCTCTCGTAGAGGACGACTACACGCTGGTGATCAACCGAGGCAGCGAAGCCGGGGTACGGCCCGGGATGATCTTTGCCGTGCACTCCACGGCGGGGCCGGTGATCACCGATCCCGAATCCGGCAGGGAACTGGGCAGACTCAGCCGGGAGAAGGTGCGCGTTCGGGTTTTCGACGTGCAGCCGCTCTTCGCCCGTGCCCACACGTTCGTCGAGACCGACAACGTCTACGGCTTGCTGCAGATCCACTTCGACGCACGGCCGGCGGAGGAGGTGGTCACGGTCGACGTCGGTGACGGTGTGGCGCTCATCGACCACCGCGCCGCTACTGGCACCGACCGTGCAGCGGCGAGGAGTCTCAGCGGCTGACCGGCAGAAGCGGGAGCTGTGCTCCGGCAGCGATCGACATGCGTTGACGCCCCAGCGCGGGCCATGCCTGCACGGCGCAGAACGGGGCGCACTGGTGCTGCTCCGAGCGGGTGCCCACGTGCACGCAGCATTGGACCAACCGCTCTTCGATCATGGTGGACATGTCCATGAACGGCTTGACGGTGATGCGGACGACCCGCTCGCCGAGCAGTTGCCGCAACTTGCGCCGGCGGCCGGGCAGCGCCGACGAAGCCATGGTGAGCAGAGTGGTCATGCCGAGATCGCAACTCTCACAGATGGTCCGCCAGATATCGCCGATGTCGGGATGCGACAGCGACGACTGTTCGGACAGCAGGCCCAGCAGCGATTCCTTGACTGCCAGCCGAAGCTGTTGGGGGAGTTCGGTATCGACGATCCGGTTGGAGACCAGTCCGAGTCGGGCCTTGAGCCCGTCGTGGCCGAGCAGGGAAACCAGCGACCGCCACACATCGGCATCGTCGCGGATCAGGTAGCCGACCGAACAACAGTGCGGGTGTGAGCACGGCAGTGCGGTCAGGTCCCGCCAGGTGACCAGACCGTCGGTCTGCGGGCCCAGTCGCTTCAGCACACCGGTGTGGGTGAGTCGATCCAGCGGGTCGATGTGACCGGATCTGCCGGAGCCGAACTGCGGTTGGATGCTGATGCCGCC
This sequence comes from Actinomycetes bacterium, assembly GCA_023416315.1. Lineage (GTDB taxonomy): Bacteria > Actinomycetota > Actinomycetes > Mycobacteriales > Mycobacteriaceae > Mycobacterium. The sequence continues at coordinate 9,403 of JAEZIA010000265.1, read as the reverse complement.
GACGTACGGGGTATCCAGGGCAAGGCGGACCAGGTCGCCGATCTCGGTGTCGTTCACCCCGAGGGCGACGGTCATCACCAGCGTGGTGAAAATTTCGCGTTGTGAGAGGCGTTGCAACGCAGAGCTTTTGACCGCACGCAGATCTCCGCCGCGGTGGTGGCGGTGGGCGGCTTCCGAACGGCCGTCGTACTGCAGATACACCTCGACGCGCTGGCGATGCTCGGTGAGTAGATCAAGCAGTGCGTCATCGCTCGCGATTCGAAGACCGTTGCTGTTGATCAGAATTCGGGTGATCGGCCTGGCCGTCAGTTCGGCCAACAGCTCCGGCAGGGCCGGATGGAGCGTCGGCTCACCGCCGGACAGCATCAGTACGTCGAGGCGTCCGTTCTCGCGCGCGAGTCGCTGGTCCACATTGGCCAGCACATCGGCGAGCGGTACCACGTTGCGCAGGTCCGGTGACGACCCGGTGAAACAGGTCGGGCAACGCAGATTGCACGTTTCGGCGATGTCTTCAAGAAGAATGCAGGTGTGCTGCGTCTGCATTTCCGGTAGGCCGCGCAAGTATGCGGACGGTAGTGGATCGAAGTTGCCTGCCACATCGGGGGTGTGAGCCTTGGTCGGAGCGGTCCACTCCTCCAGATAGGCCAGGATTTCCGGATCCTCGTCGTAGAGGGTGCGCACCAATCCGTGCCTGGCACAACCTCGCTCGAGCCAGACGCGCTCGTCGCGTTCGACGAGCCGGCCGCTCAGGCGAGCGACGTCGGTCAGTGGCCGTTCGGGGGCCTCGATGTGGCACGTCGGACAATAGGCGGTGACGTACCGCAACAAGCGGTCACCACGTAAGCCCATACCTGTCACGTGTACATCTCCGGATTGAGGCCGGTGCAGAAGCCGACGGAGATGACCGACAGTACTGCCCACCCGATCATCAGCCCGAGACCCAGTCCCTTGACGGTGGCATTCTTGGTTGCGAGCAGCGCGCCGCCGCCGCCGAACGCGATAAGCGCCAACGCCGATGCGCCGACGATCAGCGATGCGTGGCCGTTGGTGTCAGCGGTCGCAATTGCTGCGAAACCCACGACGAGATTGAGTGTGAAGTAGAGGAAAATCCCGAGGAACGTCATGCCGACCGAGATGCGCCGGGTCGGTGGGCGCCACGGCGGCGGTACCGGCGGCGGGTAGTCGTACTGACCGGGTGGCCGATATCCAGGTGGTGGCGGATACCACGGTGGCTGCTGCGGCAGGTAGGCAGGCGGCAGCGGCTGATCCGGTGGCGGCCCTGCGACGTCGTCGCTGTTCTGGTCATCACCGGGTGGGGGAGTGGTCATGCGGGTACCTCCTGCCGGTGCGGTGAAACGCGATAGTAGCCGCGGCGGTAGCCGTACCACAGCCGAACACCGACGAGTGCCAGTGACGGCAGCAGAAACCATTGCGGCCGAGTCAAATCCAGCCACACCGTCTCGTTGGCGCGAGTGAACTCGACGAGGAACCGGAACACCGCATACGCCGCGATGTAGAGGACGAACAGTTCACCTGGTCTGGTGATGCGGGAGCGCAGCCACATCAGCGCCGCGAATGCCGCCAGCTGAAACGCGATCTCGTAGACGAACGACGGATGCATTGCCTGCCCGGTGAGGCAGCCCGGGCACTCGGGTGTGGTGGCGGCGGCATGCACACCCCACGGCAGGGTCGTCGGGCGGCCGGGAGCTTCGGTGAGAAGGCATCCGACGCGGCCGACGGCCATCCCGAGAGCGACCGCCGGAGCGAAGAGGTCGCCCGTCTTGCCGCGGTACCCGCCGAGGCGTTTGGCGATCAGCACACCGGCATAGGCGCCGAGCAATCCGCCGAGAATGCTTTTCGAGCCGTACTGCCACGCATTCGCCAGCGTCGGGTTGGCGCCGAGATCGAGGTGCCGTGCCCAACCCGACAAGCGCATGCCGACCGCCCCACCGACGAGCGCACCGGCCACCGCCACCAACGACTGGTCGTTGACGGCACCACGACGACGCGCCTCGATCACGAACACGATCAACGCCGTCAACACCCCGAGCCCGACGAATAGGCCGTGCACCGGTACCGCCGCCGGGCCGACGTGCCATTCGGGGACCATGGCAGCAAACCTATCGGCAATTCTGCGGTTGGGAGAGGTGATCGATCAGCGACCGCTTGAGTTCCGGCCTACTGGCGGCCACCAGCGTGAACACCGCCGAGCGGGCCAGCAGCTGGGCGGCCGAGGTGCGCAGCAACGACGGTCCACCATCCGCGGCCACCAGTGCGCCGGCCGCACGGACAGCCAATTCGCAGCCGTCCGCGCGGGCCGCCAACAACAGCGCGGCGTCGCCGAGCCCGGCATCGAGGCGGGCTCGCACAGCGTCGGCCTCCCCACGCAGCGCGTCGGCCGCTGCGCTCTCGGCGGCGTCGTCGAGCAGTCGCACGCAGCGGCGCACCAGGCCCAGCGGCAGCGTCGCGTTGAGCCGCGACCCGAAGTTCTGATTCGCCATGAAATCCGGCCGCGACACCCGACTTAGGATGCGGTCGTCCGGAATGACCAGTCCGTCGACCTCCACCGCCACCGTTTGGGAGGCATCGGCGACGAACAACGGTTGGGCGGTCACGCTCTCGATGCCCGGTTGCATCTCGGCTCGGACCAGACCCGCCACGATGTCGCCGGTCTCGGTGTCGCCCGCCGAGATCTGGAGGACGTCGATGATGCCCCAGCCGCTGACGAACGGCGCATGCCCGGACAGCCGCCAGCCGCCGGCGACCCGCTGTGCGCGCATCCGCGGCGGCACCGGCACCGCCCCGGCGTAGGCGACGCCGCCGCGGATCCGTCCGGTGATCGCACCCGGAACGACCTCGTCACGCAGCGCGTGGTTGGCGGTGGCCGCCAGTGCGGCGAGCATGCCGTGGTGCTGCACCCAGGTGAACGCGGTGGCCAGGCAGCCGCTGGCCATGGTCTCCAGGATCTCGATGATCTGCGGCAGGTCCAGGCCCGGGCCACCGGCCTCGACCGGTGCGGCAATGCCATACAGCCCTGCCCGGGCCAGTGCTTCCCAATGGGAATCGGGCACCCGTCCGGTGCGGTCGACTTCGAGCGCCGCCGGAAACAACACGGTGTCGGCAATCTCGTGCGCTCGTTCGACCAGGTTCGCGCTCACCCACGCACGCTAGCGCGATAAGCCATCCGACCGCCCGGGAATAAGCGTGACATGTCACGTAGTTGTGCGTGCCGACAGGTTCGAGCGGAGAAGGAGAAATCATGAGTCAGCTCAGTGGCAAGACGGCGTTGGTGACCGGCGGCACCTCGGGCATCGGTCTGGCGACCGCGAAACGCCTGGCCGCCGAAGGCGCGCACGTGTTCCTCACCGGCCGCACCCAGGACAGGGTGGACGCGGCCGTGGCCACCATCGGTACGAACTCCACCGGCGTCGCGGCCGATGTCACCGATATCGCCGCTCTCGACGGTCTGGCCGAGGCGATCCGGCAGCACGGCAACGGTGTGGACGTCATCTTCGCCAACGCCGGCGGCGGCGAGTTCGCCACCTTGGCCGACGAGACGCCCGAGCACCTGGCCGACACGTTCACCCGCAATGTCGGCGGCGCCGTATTCACCGTGCAGAAGATGCTGCCGCTGCTGAACGACGGCGCATCGATCATTCTCGTCGGCTCCACGTCCGCCACCGCGGGTATCCCCGCCTTCGGCGCCTACGCGGCCTCCAAGGCGGCCATCCGTTCACTGAGCCGCACCTGGGCCGCCGAACTGGTGGACCGCAAGATCCGGGTCAACACCGTGGTCCCCGGGCCGGTCGAAACGCCGGGGCTCAAGGGGTTGGCGCCGCAGGGGCAGGAGCAGGAGTTGCTCGACGGCGAGATGGCCAAGGTGCCGATGGGACGGCTGGGCCGACCGGACGAAATCGCTTCTGCCGTCGTGTTCCTCGCGTCCGACCAGAGCAGCTTCATGACCGGTTCGGAGATGTTCGTCGACGGCGGGTCTGCTCAGGTCTGAGGTGGCCGGGGCAGCGTTCCCTCGCGCAGGATGTTCTCGTAGACGTCGGCCAGGATGTCGGCCAACTGTTTCTCTTGCGGCGCGTCGAGGCCGCCGAAGAACAGGGTGTGAATCCACTCGGCATGTAGCGGGGCGGCCGCGCGCAACGTATCCCACCCGGCCTTGGTGAGCAGCACGTCGGTGGCGCGGCCGTCGGAATCCGACCGCACCCGGTCCACCAGGCCACGAGCGGTCATGCGCTGCAGGTGATGGGACAACCGGCTGCGCTCCCAGCCGATTGTGGTGGCGAGCGCGGTCAACTGGCTGCGCCGCCCCTCGGCCTGGGACAGGGCATTCATTACTGTGTAATCGCTGAGCGACACCCCACAGTCACTCAGAAGCTGCCGGTTCATCTCGTATTCGAGGCGTTGGTAGACGCGCATATAGTTCAGCCAAGTGCGCTGCTGGGATGCGTTGAGCGGATAGTCCTTACGACGTGTAGCCACGAGTTCCTCCGCATCAAGGTGATATGTCACGCATCCTAGGCGGTGGCCGGGCATTCAGAGAACGTTCAGAAGCTGTGCAGTGCACGCTGGCACAGTCGGCGGGTGTGGCGGCAGGAAGTTGGGTCAGGGCTGGCGTACGTCGCGCAAGTGGCGCAGGCTGTTGCCTGGCAGTTTCGACGGAGGTCTGAGATGACAGAAGCCCGCCCACCCTTTCCGCCCTTCGACCTCGAGAGCGCGCTGCAGAAGGTGCAAGCTGCCGAGGACGCGTGGAACACCCGCGATCCGCACCGGGTCAGCTTGGCGTACACGCCCGACAGCGTCTGGCGCAATCGCGACCAGTTCGTCACCGGCCGCGACGAAATCGTGGCGTTCCTGACCGCCAAGTGGGAACGCGAACTCGACTATGCGTTACGCAAGAGCCTGTGGGACTACCACGGCAACCGGATCGCGGTGCGCTTTCAATACGAGTGCCGCGACGCCGCAGGCCAGTGGTGGCGCAGTTACGGCAACGAACTGTGGGAGTTCACCGACGACGGTTTGATGCGCCGGCGGGAGGCCAGCATCAACGACGTCGCCATCGACGAATCCGAACGACGCTACTTCGGGCCGCGACCCGAAGACGAACGCGGACATGATATCCCGCTGCGCTGAGTCCGGTGCCGACTAGGAGGCTTTCGTGAGCAAGCACTATGCGTCCATCGCGTTCACCGATGATGTTCGCGCCGTCCAGGCCGACCACGGCAGCGACGCGTTCTACGGCCGCAAGCTCGCCGCTGGCCAGGCTGCGGCGGGGCGCGACCCGCTCACCGAGGACGAGAAGGACTACCTGAGCGAACGCGATCACTTCTATCTGGCCTCGGTCTCCGAAACCGGTTGGCCCTACGTCCAATTCCGCGGCGGCAAGCCGGGATTCATCCACGCCGTCGATGACCACACCCTCGGATGGGCCGATTTCCGCGGCAATCTGCAGTACATCAGTACCGGAAACATCACCGGCGACGGCCGCGTGGCGATCATCGCGCTCGACTACGCCCACCAGCGTCGTCTGAAAATCTTCGGGCGCGCCCGGATCGTCACGGCCGACGACGATCCCGAGCTCGTGAGCTCGCTGACCGATGACACCTACGACGCCGTGGTCGAGCGCGCCGTCCTCGTCGACGTCGAGGCCTACGACTGGAACTGCCAGCAGCACATCACCCCGCGCCTCACCGTCGCCGAACTCGAGCCGGCACTGGCGCCCCTGCGCGCCCGGCTCGCTGCGTTGCAAGCCGAAAACGCTCAGCTACGTGCACAACTCGACGCAGGCGGGTAGTGACCGCCATGACCACGCTGGTGTCGGTCAACGTCGGGTTGCCCAAGGATGTGCTGTGGAACGGCCGCACCGTGCACACCGGTGCCTGGAAGGCGCCGGCGGACGGACCGCGGATGGTGCGTCGGCTCAACGTCGACGGAGACGGGCAAGGTGACGTGCATGGCCACGGCGGTGAGATCCGCGCGGTCCTGGTGTATCAGCTTGCCTCCTACCGGTATTGGGCCGATGTGCTCGGCCGTGACGACCTTACCCCGGGCGCCTTCGGGGAGAACCTGACCGTCGACGGCCTGCCCGACGACGAGGTCTGCATCGGCGACCGGTACCGGATCGGTGACGTGGTGCTGGAGGTGACGCAGCCCCGCGTCACCTGCTACCGCGTCGGGATGCGGTTGGGCGAGCCACGGATGGCCGCGCTGCTGGTGTCCCATCACCGGCCCGGGTTCTACTGCCGCGTGCTGACCGAAGGTGAACTGGTTGCCGGCCAGGACGTGGTGAAGATCGCCGACGGTGGGGGAGTCACGGTCGCCGAAATCGACGCGCTGCTCTACCTTCCCGGTCATCCGCACGACGTCCTGCGCCGCGCTGTGTCGATCCCGGCGCTCAGCCCGGGCTGGAAGGCCTCACTGCAAAGCCTGCTGGACCAGGACGGCGCCGGGACCGGGGGCAACAGCGGGCTGACCGGGATGAGCGCCCCGCCGCCGGCGTGGCCGGGCTTCCGGTCGCTCGAGGTGGCGGTAGTTCGCGACGAGAGCCGGCATGTTCGGTCGCTGGAATTGGTCGATCCCACCGGAGCGCCGCTGCCGAAATGGCTTGCCGGTCAGTCGATTGTGGTGCGCGTGCCGGTCGACCCGGATGGGCCACCGCGGGTGCGCAACTACTCGCTGTCCAATGTGCCGGGTGCGGCCGGTTACCGCATCGGCGTCAAGCGCGAACCGATGGGGACGGTCAGCGGCTATCTCCACGACCATGTCAGCGTCGGCGACCTGATTGATGTGGCAGCGCCGCGGGGGAACTTCGTCCTCGACGAGAGCCGGTCTCCGGTGGTGCTGATTTCGGCAGGGGTGGGCGTGACGCCGGTGCTGTCGATGCTCCACGCGCTGGCCGACAGTCAATCGCAGCGCCCGATCTGGTGGCTGCACGCCGCCCGCGACGGCGCCGAGCACCCGTTCGCCGTGGAGGCGAAGGATCTGCTCGACCGGTTGCCGCACAGCCACTCTCGGATCTACTTCAGCAGACCCGATCCCGCCGATCCGATCGGGACCGACGACCGGCAGGGCCGGTTGTCCGGCGAGGCGCTGTGCGACCTGGGGCTGCCGATCGACGCGCAGGTCTTCGTCTGTGGACCGGAGCCGTTCATGGACGCGGTGAGTGCGGGCCTCGTCGACTGCGGAATCAAGGCCGCCAACGTCCACAGCGAACGGTTCGGCGCACACGCGGCGATCACGCCCGGCATCGTCAACGCGACCGCGCGGGCGCCGCACCCGCCCGACGGGCCGCCCGGCACCGGACCGAGTGTGCAATTCGCGCGCAGCGCACTCGCGGCACCATGGCGATCCACCGATGCCAGCCTGCTCGACTTCGCCGAAGCCTGCGACGTACCGACCCGGTGGTCGTGCCGGACCGGGGTCTGCCACACCTGCGAGACCGGGCTGCTGGCCGGGCGGGTGGATTATGACCCCGAGCCCCTGGAATCGCCTGCGGAGGGAAACATCCTGCTCTGCATCGCCACGCCCGCCGAGGACGTCGTCGTCGACCTGTGAGTGTCAGGACCGCGCGAGGTGGCGTTTCCAACGCCGTGATGCCGACGTTGACCCCCCGTCGGCCGGACGCAGCGCCTCGGTCATCCGGGCCCGGACCGCGGCCGAGTCGAAATGCGTTCCGATCGCCACCAGGTGGCTCTGCGCCGGTGCCCCGGTACCCGCGCGGGCGATGTGGACCGAGGGTCCGACGACGTTGACCACATGGCCGCGCGCGGCCGAGCGATGCCGCACGGCCACCGTGCCCTTGATCCGGTACACGCCTGCGGGTGGCTCCTCGAGCAGGTCGATGAGCCGCTCCGGATCGACCGGTCCGTCGGCGGTGACGGTCACCGACTCGGCGTGCACATGGTCGTGGTCGCCGGCCGCCTCCTCGAAGAGCGCATCGCGAAACGACAACTGACCGGCCTCGTCGCTGGCCGCGGCGACGTCGTAGAGCAGCGCCGGATCGATCCGTCCGCCGATGGCCCCGACCACATGCGCACGTGAATTACGTTCCCGCACCCTGGCTTCGACCCGTCTCAGCACCGCGTCACCGTCGGGCACCTGGTCGAGCTTGTTGACCACCACCAGCGTCGCCGCACCGTAACGGGCCGGCGCCGTGCCCCCGCAGTCGACGGTGTCGAAATGCCGGCCGGCGTCGACCACATCGACCACGCCGCCGTCGCGTATACCGGCGATCTCGCTGAAGCCGATGATGCGGGCCAGCGCCGCCGGATCGGCGAGGCCGCTGGCCTCCACGATGATCGCGTCCAGTCGCAGCCGCGGGTCGGCCAAGCGGGCCAGCGCGGTATCCAGCTGACCGTCGTCCGGCAGACAACAGATGCACCCGCCGGCGATCGACGCCGGCTCGTCGATCTGCCCGCTGATCAGACCGGCGTCGACGTTGATCTCACCGAAGTCGTTGATTACCACGCCGATCCGGGCCTGCGGGGTGCGCAGCACGTGGTTGAGCAACGTGGTTTTCCCGGCGCCCAGATAGCCGGTCAGCGCGATCACCGGGATCGTCGCACCGTTGCCAGGCCGGGACACCACCTGGCGATGGTGTCATATCCGGCGGACGACGGTGCGGTGTGTCGCGACGAGTTTGCTGAATGCTTTGAATCCGGTGTTCGCCACGGGCGAACCCCCAGGCCGTGAGATCGCCGATTCCGCATTTCGCGGGTGGTCCTGCGACGGGCCCGACGGTTGAAACATTGCTGCTCAAAACACCGCTGATGACACTGGATAAGTCGTTGCGGGCGGGCTAGAGTGCCTACGGCAATCGCGTCTCCCCGGTCGGTCTCGCGTCAACGATGCGCGAGACCGTGGACCATCCGTGTCACGACTGGATCGATCCGTTTGCTGCGCAGAAAAGCGGTCGTACGCGAGGGCGCGTGGGCCGTGGTGGTCTCGAGCTCGGGGGGAAACATCTTCACAACTCACGTCGCGCGGCGGCCGCGCGGACGGCGGCGGCACTGGAGGGGGTGGACCGGCCGGGGCGCAGTCGTCGTGTTGGCCTTGATGCTGTTCGCGATGATCGGGAATCCGCCGGCGAACGCCGTCGTGATGTGGCATCCGAAGCCCGCGCCTCTGCCCACTCCGTGGACCACGTTGGTGGGGCCCGAGAACGCGTTGCCCGAGTATCCCCGTCCGCAGATGGCACGGACCTCCTGGCTGAACCTCAACGGCGTGTGGGGCTACACGGGGCGCTCAGCCGGATCGGCGCTTCCGGCACCGCCCGCACCGTCGGCCTACCGCGAGCAGATTCTGGTGCCGTATCCCGTCGAGTCGGCGCTGTCCGGGATCCAACGCCACGACGACGAGATGTGGTACCGCAAGGTCGTCCGAGTGCCCAGCAACT
>JAEZIA010000264.1 GCA_023416315.1 Actinomycetes bacterium | reverse complement strand
ATCCCGATTGGGAAGCCGTGTACGACGACAACGTGACATGGGTGTACCGGATGATCTTCGGTCGCGTCGGAAACCGCAGCGACGCCGAGGATCTGACGTCGGAGGTGTTCCTGGCCGCGATGCGGCCGCTGCGCCTGACGGCCAGTATCGCCGAAGTGCGCGCCTACCTACGGACCACCGCCCGCACGGTCTTGGCGGCACACTGGCGGGCGACCCTTGGCACCGAGATCACCACCATCGAGGACGTGCCTGCCACCGTCTTCGGCCCGGCGATGCCGAGCACCGCCCCGCAACGCGTCGCCGTGCTGCTGGCCGCCCTGCCCGAAAACTACCGTCGCATATTGGAACTGCGCTTCCTGCAAGGGTGCTCGGTGCGGGAATCGGCCAGTGCCCTCGGTATCAGTGTGGCGAACGCCAAAGTGCTGCAGCATCGGGCGTTGCGACTGGCGGCCCAGATCAGCGAGGGGGCGCTGCGATGACCCGCCGGGAATTGAGGCGCTACCTCGACGACATGCTCGCCGGCCGGCAACCCGCGGGCTTTCGCCCAGACGATTTCGAGGCAGCGCAGATCCGCACCGCCATCGACCTGAGCGCCGGCCGCGATGGCGCCGACACTCCGCGACCGGCCTTCGTCGACGAACTCCGAGCGCGGCTTGCCGCCGAAATGTCCTTGGGTTCAGACGTTTTGACCCCGACACCAAGGCCGGGACCGTCATCCACCCGCCGACAGGTGATCGTCGGCACCTCCGCCGCGGCGACGGCCGCCGTGGCAGGCGTGACCGTTGATCGGCTGGTGGTGCGACCCCACGACGACACGCGACAGGTCGCAGACCCTACTGTGGTGCCGACCGACGGGTCCTGGCAGACCGTGGCATCCAGCGCCGAGCTATCCGAGGGTGCGGTGCATGCATTCGACTTGGGCTCGGTCAACGGTTTCGTCCGCCGGGTCGACGGTCAGCTGGACGCGGTGTCCGGCGTGTGCACCCACCAGGGCTGCAAGCTGTGGTTCGACCAGAGTGAGGACCGGCTGCGCTGCCCGTGCCACTCGACGTCGTTCTCACCGGCCGGAACTGTGGTCACTCACGCACTTCCGATCGCGCCGAAGCCGCTGCCGCACTTCGACGTTCGCGAACGCGACGGTGTCGTGGAAGTTCTTGCACCGCCGAGCCAGACCACCTGAGGGCGTAACCCGCATGCCTATCTACGGGCATGTACATCGACATGATCGTCACGCCCGGTTCGGCCGCCGACATCGTCAACGAGTTGACGGCACAGGGTTACGACGTGCAGCTCAACGGTCAGCCCAACGGTGCGCTCGCGCAATGCAATGTCACCGGGATCCACCACGGCGCCACCACCGCGTACGTGGATCTGGACTGTCCGGGCAGCGACTAGACGGGGGCCGCGCGCAGCGCTTCGGGAAGACTCGGCAGGAAGTGTCTGGTGGCGAAAGCCCGGATGTCGTCGGCGGTTTCGAGGGGCTCCGGGCTGGGCAGCAGCAGGGCCATCATCGCGTAGCGCCAGATGTTGTCGGCGAGCTCGTGCACGGCGTGCGGCCCGATTCGCTCGGCGAAGCCGGGCGGGAAGATTACCTGCAGCGCAGCCTCGATGCGCTGCACCGCGGCGGCGTAATGCCTGCGCGCCAACTCCAGCGTGAGCGCCGGTTCGTCGGTGACCATCCGATTGAGGACGCGATGCCTGCGGCTGCGCAGGATTGCCTGAGTGAACGCCTCGACATAGTAGTTCGATTGCGGGCGTTTGTTTTTGAGCTCGTCAGCGATATCGGCGAACAGCCGCAGATTTTCCCGGTCCATCACCGCGGACACCAGATCGTCCTTGTTGGCGAAGCGGCGGTAGATCGTCGTCCGACTCACCCCGGCCCGGCGTGCCACGTCGTCGAGGGCGACCCGGCGGATACCGTGCTGGTCGAACTCGACGAGCGCGGCGTCGAGGATCGCTTCGGTCGACGGGTCAGGCATGCCCCGCCCGCGTGAAACCCGCTGCGGCATAGCGGTTGTAGCGGACGTTCAAGGGCAGACGATCCCACACCCAGTTCACCGGACGCGAACGCCAGAACGCCGCGAACCGCTGATAGTTGCGTTCCTTGCGGTCGCTCCACGGCAGGCCCAAAAGCTCGCGGGTGCGCGGCGGCATACCGCCGGTGGTGAGGAACGCCGCGACCGGGTTGAACACCGGTGCGACCAACCGCCACACGATCGGGTTGACGGCCTTGGGCTTCGGGAAGCCCTTGGTGACATAACCGACGCCGTACTTGGCGGTGGAGTGCGCCACCAGAACTTCGTCGATCATCCGATTCCAGTAGCGCTCGAACTCCGCGTAATCGGCGGGCATCGGGCGATCGCTGACACCGTAGCGGCGGTACCAGGTCTTTGACTCGAGATACATCTGCTCCTTCTCCGCCCGCGAAAGCCGCTTGACGAAGGTGTCCGCGAAGTACAGCGCCTGGTCGAAGAACGTGGCGTGCGCCCAGAAGTAGGTGTCGGGGTCCAGCGCGTGGTAGCGGCTTCCGTCCGGCATGTCGCCCTTGATGCTGTGGTGGAAGTCGCGCACCTTGGTGCCGGCGTTGTCGTCCTCGCTGCCGTAGACGGTCATGAAGATCGGCGGCAACGACCGCTTGACCCGGGCGGCGGTGTCGGCGAAGAACACCGAGTGGTCCAGGACGCCCTGACCGAGTTCGGCCAGCATGTTCTGCAGCACCGCGGGGCGGGGTCCGATCAGGAACATGCGGTTGTCGCCGAAATAGCGCCAGACCAGAGACTGCGGGCCCAACGGCAGGGCGTCGGTGGCGGACTGAGATTCGGCGAGATCCGTCATGTGCAACAGTGTTACAAATTTCGACCTTTGTACCAACCGGTTCGTGACCAGCCTCACTCCGCCGCCGAGATCGACGGGGTGGCGGCGTACTCCCAGTTCCGCCGTACGTACGTTTGGGCGCAATCAGGCGAAGCGCTTGAGTCGCAGACTGTTGGTCACCACCAGGACCGACGAGAACGCCATCGCGGCGCCGGCGATCATCGGGTTCAGCAGCCCCAGCGCCGCCAGCGGGATCGCCGCGACGTTGTAACCGAAGGCCCAGAACAGGTTCTGCTTGATGATCCGCAGCGTGCGCGACGACAGTCGCAGCGCGGTCGGGACGGTCCGCAGGTCACCGCGCACCAGCGTGATGTCGCCGGCCTCGATCGCGGCATCGGTGCCGGTGCCCATCGCCATGCCGACGTCGGCAGTCGCCAGCGCGACCGAATCGTTGACCCCGTCGCCGACCATCGCGACCCTGTGCCCCTGCGCCTGCAGCCGCGTGATCGCGTCGGCCTTCTCCGAGGGCAGCACCCCGGCGATGACGTTGTCGGCCGCGATGCCGACCTCGGCGGCCACCCGCGCGGCGACCGCGGGGTTGTCTCCGGTCAGCAGGATCGGGGTGATGCCCATCGCCTTCAGTTCGGCGATCGCCTCGGCGCTGGTCGGCTTGACCGCATCGACCAGGCGGATCACACCGCGTCGGCGACCGTCGACGATGACCGCGACGCTGGTGCGCCCGTCGTCGTCGGAGGCGCGCACCACCTGCACCGCCAGGCCGTCGACGACACCGCGGACACCGGTCCCGGGATCGTTGGCGAACTCCGACACCCTGGGCACGCCCAGACCGCGCTCGCGCGCGGCGGACACGATCGCGGCGGCCACCGGATGCTCGGATGCCGATTCGACGGCGGCCGCACGGGCCAGCACGGTGTCGGCATCCTCATCCGGTTCGGTTTCGACGGCGTCGACGGCCATCGTGCCGGTGGTCACCGTTCCGGTCTTGTCCAGCACGACGGCGTCGATGCCGGTGACCGTTTCGAGAACCTGAGGCTCCTTGATCAGCACCCCGAGCTGGGCGCCGCGGCCGGTGCCGACCAGGATCGCGGTCGGCGTCGCCAGGCCCAGCGCGCACGGGCACGCGATGATCAGCACCGCCACCGCGGCGGTGAACGCCGCCGTGACCGACCCGCCGGCCACCAGCCAGGCGACCAGCGTGACCGCGGCGATGGCCAGCACCACCGGAACGAACACGCCCGACACCCGGTCGGCCAGCCGCTGGATCGACGCCTTTCCGCTCTGCGCGTCGGCGACCATCCGGGCCATCCGGGCCAGCTGGGTGTCGGAGCCAACGCGCGTGGCGCGCACCAGGATCCGGCCATAGGTGTTCACCGCACCACCGAGGACCTCGGCGCCGGGGCCGACGTCGGCGGGGACCGATTCGCCGGTCATCGCCGAGGTGTCCAGCGCCGAGGCGCCCTCCACGACGATGCCGTCGGTGGCCACCCGCTCCCCGGGGCGGACGACGATCACATCGCCAACGTGCAAGTCCGCCACCGGGATTCGGACCTCGGCGTCGTCACGCACCACGGTCGCGTCCTTGGCTCCCAGCGAGAGCAACGCCCGCAGCGCGGCACCCGCCGATCGCTTGGCTTTGGCCTCGGCGTACCGGCCGGCAAGCAGGAACACCGTGACCGCCGCCGCGACCTCGAAGTACACGTGGCCGTGCCCATGTGCGGCGGCCCCGGTCAGCACCGCGTACAGCGACCACAGATAGGCGGCCAACGTCCCCAGCGACACCAGGGTGTCCATCGTCGACGCCCCGTGCCGCGCGCTGTTGAGCGCGGCCCTGTGGAAGGGATAGCCGCCCCAGAACACGATCGGCGTGGTCAGCGCCAGCACCACCCACACCCAGCCGCTGAACTGCCAGGGCATCACCATCGACAGTGCGACCACCGGCACCGCCAGCACCGCCGACCCGATCAACCGCGGGCGCAACTGCTCGGCCGGGACGTCGTGGTCCATGTGGTTGTCGCCGTGGCCGGAGTGGTCGACCACCGAGGCGTGAAAGCCGGTGGACTCCACGGCGTGAATCAGATCGTGCTGCGACACCCCGGGCCCATGCTCGACGTGCGCGCGCTCGACGGCGAAGTTCACCGTGGCCTGCACACCCTCGAGGTCGTTGAGGCCGCGTTCGATCCGCGCCGCGCATGACGCGCAACTCATGCCGCTCAACTGAAGGTCGGTCGTCGTCATGCCTTGATGATACCCCTAGGGGGTATCGTGTCCAGCGCCTCCATCACCACAGCAACACGCGACCATCGTCCTCCGGCGGTTCGGGATCCTCCGAGGGCTCGGAATCGTCGTCGAGACCGTTCGACGTGGGGACCGGCCGCAGGCGCGGCGGCTCACGGCCGATCACGGCCGGATCCCGGCGTGACGGTCGCCGATGGCCTTGATCAGGCCGGAAATCGGCACCAGCGGACCGGTGGCCAGCACCCGGAGCCGGTCGCGCTGCACGTGGACGGCGCCGGGCAGCCGAGCCAGCGCCGCCAACAGCCCGCCCGCCACCGACCACGGATCAGCCGAACCACCCGCAATCGCGGTGCGCAGTGCACCCGTCGTCTCATCGGCCAGGGCACCGACCCGGGACTCGTCATAGGGTTCGAGATCGGCGGATACCGCGAAGCCCGGGTGCCGACGGGGCCGCAACCAGCCTTCGGTGACCAACTGCTCGCGCACCGCTGAGATCGCTTCCTGCGCGTTGCCGGCGACCAGCTGCGCCCAGGTCGCCCGGTTGTGGACGCCGACTTGGGCGAAGGCCGCACGTAGCAGCGTGTTGTCCGGGCCGGCCGCTCGGGCCGGAACGGCACGACCCGCACGCTCGACCAGATAGCCACGCAGATGCAGATCGGTCAGCATCGCCGCCCGCAGGGCGAACCCGAACAGGGTGGGGTCGTAGCCGTCGAACCG
>JAEZIA010000198.1 GCA_023416315.1 Actinomycetes bacterium | reverse complement strand
TGTATAAGAGACAGGGCCAGTACCCAGGTGTCCTTGGACCCGCCGCCCTGGCTGGAGTTCACCACCAGGGAACCCTCGGTCAGCGCGACGCGGGTCAGCCCGCCGGGCAGCACCCAGACGTCGTCGCCCGCGGTGTCCGCGCACCGCCCCCGGGCGGCCGGCCCCCGCCACCGCCGGCGACGACGTGTGGGTGCTGCCCGGCGGGCTGACCCGGGTGGCGCTGACCGAGGGCTCCCTGGTGGTGAACTCCAGCCAGGGCGGCGGGTCCAAGGACACCTGGGTACTGGCCTCGCGGACCTCGGTCGCCGCCCGCGAACTCGGCGACGCCGAGATCGTTCGCAAGCTGCCGAAACCGGCCAAGTCGGCGGTCGCCGAGAAGCCCGAGCAACAGACCTCCACCCAACAGCAACAGCAGAATCAGCAACAGCAGCAGGCGGTGATGCGCTGATGTTGGCCCGCAATGCCGAGGCGCTGTACTGGATCGGGCGCTATGTCGAACGGGCCGACGACACCGCCCGCATCCTCGACGTGACCGTCCACCAGCTGCTCGAGGATTCCAGCGTCGACCCCGACCAGACGTCTCGAATCCTGCTGCAGGTGTTGGGAATCCAGCCGCCTAAACAGCAGCTGGACCTGTGGTCGCTGACCGATCTGGTGGCGTTCAGCCGGGACCTCGACGGCGGCTGCTCGATCGTCGACGCGATCTCGGCGGCACGCGAAAACGCCCGCTCGGCACGGGAAGTCACCTCCAGTGACATGTGGGAGTGCCTCAACACCACCTACAACGCACTGGCCGAACGTGAGCGTGCGGCCCGCCGGCTGGGTCCGCACGAATTCTTCAGCTTCATCGAGGGCCGCGCGGCGATGTTCGCGGGGCTGACCGACTCGACACTGTCTCGCGACGACGGCTACCGGTTTCTGGTGCTGGGCCGCGCCATCGAGCGGGTCGACATGACCGTGCGCCTGCTGCTGTCCCGGGTCGGGGACAGCGCCTCGTCGCCGGCGTGGGTGACGGTGCTGCGCTCGGCGGGCGCCCACGACACCTATCTGCGGACCTACCGGGGCGTGCTCGACGCCGCCCGAGTCGTCGAATTCATGCTCCTGGACCGGCTTTTCCCCCGGTCGATCTACTACTCGCTCAAACTCGCCGAACACAGCCTCGACGAACTGATGCACCGCCAGCACAACCGGATCGGCTCCACCGCCGAGGCCCAGCGCCTGCTGGGTCGCGCGCGCAGTGAACTGGAATTCATCCGCCCCGGGGTGCTGCTCGAATCGCTGGAGGAACGGCTGGCCGGATTGCAGGAGACCTGCCGCGAGGTCGGTGAGGCGATTGCGCTGCAGTACTTCCATTCCGCGCCGTGGGTGGCCTGGTCGGATGCCGGGCAGCACGGTTCGCTGGTCATCGAAGAAGGGGAAATCTGACAATGAGCGCTTGCGCGAAGAGGAGCCGTTGATGTGGCGGATGCGGGTCGTGCATGCCACGGGTTACGCCTACAAGTCGCCGGTCACCGCCTCCTACAACGAAGCTCGGCTCACCCCCCGTTCGGACTCGCGGCAGAACGTGATCCTCAACCGCGTCGAGACGATCCCGGCCACCCGGTCCTACCGGTACGTCGACTATTGGGGCACCGCGGTCACCGCGTTCGATCTGCACGCACCGCACACCGAGCTTGAGGTGACGGCGTCCTCGGTGGTCGAGACCGAGAAGCCCGAAGGCCCGACCGCGGAAGTGTCCTGGGAGGCACTGGGTTCCGAAGCGGTGCGGGACCGCTTTGACGAGGTGCTCTCGCCCACCCACTACACGCCGGCGAGCAGGCGGATCCAGCGTGTCGGAACGCGGATCGCCAAGGAGTACGAGCCGCAGCAGGCCGTGATCGCCGCCGCCCAATGGGCGCACAGCGAACTCAACTACGTCCCCGGCACCACCGGTGTGCACTCTTCTGGCCTCGATGCCCTGCGTGAAGGCAAGGGCGTCTGCCAGGACTTCGCCCATCTGACACTGATCCTGTTGCGCGGCATGGGCATTCCAGCCCGCTACGTGTCGGGCTATCTGCACCCCAAGCGCGACGCGGTGGTCGGTGACACCATCGACGGGCAGAGCCACGCGTGGATTCAGGCGTGGACGGGTGGTTGGTGGTACTACGACCCGACCAACGACTCGGAGATCAACGAGCAGTACATCAGCGTGGGTGTCGGCCGGGACTACGCCGACGTCACCCCGCTGAAGGGCATCTATTCCGGCGAGGGTTCGACGGATCTCGATGTGGTGGTGGAGGTCACCAGGCTGGCCTGACCGGGCGGCGGACGCCGGGCGGTGAGGATGCCTTCGGCGACGACCACCACGAGCAGCGACAGGCCGAAGACCGGGAAGACGATTCCCAGAGCGACGGCGACGGCGGTTACGGCGATCATCGCCTTTTTCGGGGTCTCGGCCCGGGTGGCGTCGTCGGCGGGACCGGGCAGTCCACTGCCGCCGGCCGGTCGGCGTTTCCACCACATCACCAGTCCGGTCGCCACGCTCAGCAGGACACCGACGCAGGCGGCGGTCGCGAAAATCCTCGTGAGCCAACCGAATTGGTTACCCATGTGCATGGCGATCCCGAAGCTGGTCAGCTTCGTCAGTGCGCCGTCCTGGGCGGCGGTGGCATTGGTGATGGTGGCCCCGGTGAACTGATTCAGGTACAGCGTCCGCTGTTCGGACACCCGCTGCGGCCAGCGGTTCACCACCGCGTAACTGCCGAACACGGTTTCGCCGTCGTGGGTCGAATCCGTCGGCGGGATGATCGAATAGCCTGGCACCATGTGCTCGTCCTTGGCGATCCGGTCGATGTCGGTGTACGGCAGCCGGGACGCCCCGGGGGCGGGCGCGGAGGCGTAGATCGGGTCGTCGGTGGCGGCCCAGGCGATCCGTCGGCCCAGCCGGTCGAAGTCGCCGAGCTGGGCAGGCGTTGAGGCCGCAGCGATTTCGGCCGACGGCGTGACGGTGGCGGTCACCGCCCGCCAGTTCTCACCCCAGTACCGCGTCCAGGTCATCCCGGACAGGATGTAGCCGATCAGGATTACGGCGATCACCACGCCGGTCAGGGCGTGCACATCGCGCCACCGGATCCGGCCGCCGTCGCGCCAGCGGATCCTCAGCAGCGGCTTGGCGGCCTCGATCGCACGCGGCCACCACAGATACACCCCACTGGCCAGCAGCACGAGGATCCACGTCGCGGTGAGTTCCATCCACAGGTTGCCGATCCCGACGGAGACGGTGGGTTCGGGATACGCCGACGGATTGATCAGATGCCCCACCGACGGCAAATTCACATGTGGGCCGTCGTTGCCGAACATGCGGTGCAGCTGGTTGGCCCATCCGATCAGTCCGGACAGCTGATCGCGTTGGCCCAGATACGCGCCGGTGTACGGATCGACGAACACCTGAATGACATTGGCTTCGGCCCGCGGGTCGGCGGGGGCGAAATCCACCCGGGTCGAGAAGTCCGGGCCCTCCGGCGGGGTGACCGCCTCCAGGGTGCCTGCCGCACCGACGTGCTGCACGGCGGTGGCCACCTGCGCGTCGAGCGGCACCATCTGCGGGCCAGGTTCGACCACCAGCAGCTGCCGGTTGAGCAGCGTGTCCAGCGGCTGGCTGTAGAGGATCACCAGGCCGCTGCACGCCAGCAGCACCAGCACCGGGGCGGCGAACAGCCCGACCCAGAAGTGCAACCGCCACATCCGGCGCAGAACAGCCGCATCACCGCGGCGCCTCGAAGTCTCCGTCGTCGTCATCGCCCATAAGTCGGGCGACGGCGCCGCTTAGTTCCCGACGGATACCCGAAGCAGATCGTCGCCGATCTCGACCGGGCCGCTGAACTCGGTGGCGGCCTGCGCCCGCCACTGATCCTCCTGCCCGGGCACCAGCGGCGGCACGTAGTGGGTGAGCACCAGTGTGCCGACCCCGGCGCGGGCGGCGGTGCCGGCGGCCTGCTCGACCGACGAGTGGTAGTCGAGGATGTCCCGGATTCGCTGAACCGGCATCTGCTGCACGAGGTCCGCACGGATCACCGTGTGCACCAAGGCGTTCGCACCCTTGGCGAGCTCGTCGAGCCCCGCGCACGGAACCGTGTCACCGGCCAGCACCACAGCGACACCGTCGTGCTCGACCCGGAAACCGAGCGTCGGCTCGACCGGGCGGTGGTCGGTGGGTGCGGCGATGATCCGCACACCGCCGTTGTCCCACACCTGCCCCGAGGTGTACTCGTGCACCTCGATGGCGGGTGGTTCGGTGATATCGGCGTGGTGGTGGATGCGGTAGGAGATGTCGGGCGCCAGCGCGGCCAGCGTCGCGTCGACGACGGCCTTCGTGCCGGGCGGGCCGATGATCGGCAGCGGTGTCGGTGTGAATGTGGTGACCCAGCGGGTGGTGATGACATCGGACAGGTCGGTGATGTGGTCGCTGTGCAGATGGGTGAGCAGCAGCGCGGTGAGGTTGCCCGCGCCGACACCGGCCGCCGCGGCCCGCATCAGCACGCCGCGCCCGCAGTCCACCAGGAAAACCGAGTCGCCGGCGGTGACCAGAGTCGAGGGCCCGGCGCGGTTCGGGTCGATCATGGGACTTCCGGTACCGAGCAGCGTGATGTCGATCATGCGCTCATTAGTACGTCACTCGCGCGCGGACGACACCCAATTCGGGTCGATCGACCGGTGACCTGACACACTCGCGCCCGCGGCCTCCAGCGCGACCAGCTGGTCGGGGTTCAGCTGCACCGACAACGACGCGGCGTTCTCGTCGACCCGTGCGGCGCGCCTGGTGCCCGGGATCGGCACCGACGCCACTTTCAGCGCCTCGGCCCGCTGCCGCAGCCACGCCAGCGCAACCTGGGCAGGCGTGGCGTCGACTTCACCGGCGATGGAGGTAACCACCTGCACCACAGCCAGATTGGCGTCCAGTACGTCCTCGGCGAAGCGGGGGATACGGCTGCGGAAGTCACCCGGCGACGACAGGTCGGCGGCTGAGCGGATCGTGCCGGTGAGGAAGCCGCGGCCGAGCGGCGAATACGGCACGAAGCCGACGCCGAGCTCGGCGGCGGCGGGCACCACGTTGCGTTCGACGTCGCGGCTCCAGATCGACCATTCGCTTTGGACCGCGGCGATCGGGTGCACGGCCGCCGCGGCGCGCAGCTCGTCGGCGGTCACCTCCGACAGGCCCAGATGACGGACCTTGCCCTCGGCCACCAACTCCGCCATCGCCCCGACGGTCTCCTCGATCGGCAGCGACACGTCGCGGCGGTGCATGTAGTAGAGGTCGACGACGTCGGTGCCGAGCCGGCTCAGGCTCTCCTCGAGGCACTGGCGCACGTAGGCCGCGTCGCCGCGGGCCTTGAGCTGGCCCGTCGTCGGATCGCCGTCGATGCCGAATTTGGTCGCCAGCGTCACCTCATCGCGGCGGTCGGCCAGCACCCGACCGATCAGCCGTTCGTTGGCGCCGCCGCCGTAGACGTTCGCGGTGTCGATGAACGTCATGCCGACGTCCAGGCAGTGGTGCAGCGTCGCCAGCGATTCGGTGTCGTCGACGGCGCCGTAAACCGGAGTCAGCGCCATCCCGCCGAACCCGATCGCACTGACCGTCAAACCGTCGCCCAACGTTGTCTTCGGCAGCGTGCCCATGCAGACCTCCTCACGTCTGTTCAGTCCTAACGCAACCCGTGCGGTTTGCTTCCCCGACGGTGCGCTAAGCCTTAACCTGGTGTGACATCCATCACAAGGGGGTGGCGATGCGTATCGCCGACATCCTGCGCAACAAGGGAGCGACGGTGGCCACGGTCACCGAGACCACCACGGTGACGGGTCTGCTGGCCGAACTCGTCATCCACAACATCGGCGCGATGGTGGTCGTCGGACCGGACGGCGGTGTGGTCGGCATCGTCTCCGAGCGTGACGTGGTGCGCAAACTGCACGACCACGGGCCCGAGCTGCTCCGCAGGGCAGTCGCCGACATCATGAGCAAGGTCGTGGTGACCTGCACGCCCGATGACCAGATCGATGACCTGAGCGCGCTGATGACCAACAACCGGGTCCGGCATGTCCCGGTCATGCAGGGCGGCCGGCTGGCCGGCATCGTCAGCATCGGCGACGTAGTGAAGAATCGGATGGACGAGCTGCAGGCCCAACAGCAGCACCTGCAGGCCTACATCACGCAGGGTGGCTAGCTCCAGGAGTATTCGGCCCGCAGCCGGGCAGCGACCAACTCAAAAGTCGGCTGGTCGAGGATCGCGCCCTCGCGTCGGATCCCCTCCTCGGGAACGTCGAGCACCCGGTCCAGGCGCACCCAGCTGGGCCTGCCGTCGTAATCCCAGTCGCCGGAGCCGATGCCGATCCAGTTCCGGTCGTCGGCGTGGTGAGCCTGGCTGGACACCATCAGACCCAGCAGCGTCCGCCGGTCCCGGCCGACCACCAGCACCGGCCGGTCCTTGCCGCGGGTCGGATCGTCCTCGTAGACCACCCAGGTCCACACGACTTCGCCGGGATCGGCGCGACCGTCGAGGTCCGGCGCGTAGACCAGCCTGCGGGCGCGATGCGCGGTCGGGACGCTGGTGCTGGTCACCGGTCGGCCCGCGGTGATCGCGGCGGGCTGATCGGTGGTGACAGCGGCGCTCGCCACCAGCGCGTCGAGGCCCATCTTGAGCCCCTGCTGGATGGTCCGCGGCACGGCCTGGGTGATCGGCAGTTGCCGAATCAGCTTGGGCGCCTCGTTGAACACGAGGTGCTCTGCGAACTTCTGGAACGTCCTCCACTGCGACGCCATTCTGACGAGCATAGGCGACTCGGCGGGGCCCTCGCCGCGCACGATTGTGTCCGGCCGGGGGCTAGTCGATACGCTGGAGGGGCCCGAGGGCCCCCTCGAATCACCACCCGACCAGGAGAAACACAATCAGCAGTTTCGCCGACCAGACGTTCACCGCGCCGGCGCAGATTCGGAACTTCTGCATCATCGCCCACATCGATCATGGGAAATCGACGCTGGCGGACCGGATGCTGCAGCTCACCGGCGTCGTCGATGAGCGGTCGATGCGCGCGCAATATCTGGACCGGATGGACATCGAGCGGGAACGCGGCATCACGATCAAGGCCCAGAATGTCCGCCTGCCGTGGGAGAGCAATGGCGAGAAGTTCGTCCTGCATCTGATCGACACGCCTGGCCACGTCGACTTCACCTACGAGGTATCGCGCGCGCTGGAGGCCTGCGAAGGCGCGGTGCTGCTGGTCGACGCCGCGCAGGGCATCGAGGCCCAGACGCTGGCCAACCTCTACCTCGCGCTGGATCGCGATCTGACGATCATCCCGGTGCTCAACAAGAACGACCTGCCCGCCGCCGACCCGGAGCGCTATGCCGGTGAGATCGCCCACATCATCGGCTGCGAGCCGAGCGATGTGCTGCGGGTGTCCGGAAAGACCGGCGAAGGGGTGGCCGAGCTGCTCGACGCGGTGGTGCGCCAGGTGCCCGCGCCGACCGGCGACGCCGACGCACCGACCCGGGCGATGATCTTCGACTCGGTCTACGACATCTACCGCGGCGTAGTGACCTACGTCCGGGTGGTGGACGGCAAGATCACCCCGCGCGAGCGGATCAAGATGATGTCCACCGGCGCCACCCACGAACTGCTCGAGGTCGGCATCGTCTCGCCGGAACCGAAAGCCACCCAGGGACTGGGCGTCGGCGAGGTCGGCTACCTGATCACCGGCGTGAAGGACGTCCGCCAGTCCAAGGTCGGCGACACCGTGACCACCGCACGGCACGGTGCCACCGAGGCGCTGACCGGCTATCGCGAACCCAAGCCGATGGTGTATTCGGGGCTGTATCCGGTCGACGGTTCGGACTATCCGAATCTGCGTGACGCGCTGGACAAGTTGCAGCTCAACGACGCCGCGTTGACCTACGAGCCGGAGACGTCGGTGGCGCTCGGATTCGGCTTCCGGTGCGGCTTCCTCGGCCTGCTGCACATGGAGATCACCCGGGAGCGGCTCGAGCGTGAGTTCGACCTGGACCTGATCTCGACCTCGCCGAACGTCGTGTACCGGGTGATCAAGGACGACGGAACCGAGCTGATCGTCACCAACCCGTCGGACTGGCCGGAGGGCAAGGTCCGCGAGGTGTACGAGCCGGTGGTCAAGACCACGATCATCGCGCCGAGCGAGTTCATCGGGACGATCATGGAGCTGTGCCAGGCGCGGCGCGGCGAACTCGGTGGGATGGACTACCTTTCGCCCGAACGCGTCGAATTGCGGTACACGATGCCGCTCGGCGAGATCATCTTCGACTTCTTCGACTCACTGAAGTCGCGCACCCGCGGATACGCCAGCCTGGACTACGAAGAGGCGGGCGAGCAGGAGGCCGCACTGGTCAAGGTGGACATCCTGCTGCAGGGCGAGGCCGTGGACGCGTTCAGCGCGATCGTCCACAAGGACTCCGCCCAGGCCTACGGCAACAAGATGACCACCAAACTCAAGGAACTGATTCCGCGCCAGCAGTTCGAGGTGCCGGTCCAGGCTGCCATCGGATCGAAAATCATTGCCCGCGAGAACATTCGGGCCATCCGCAAGGACGTCCTCGCGAAGTGCTACGGCGGTGACATCACCCGCAAGCGCAAGCTGCTGGAGAAGCAGAAAGAGGGCAAGAAGCGGATGAAGACGATCGGGCGGGTCGACGTGCCCCAGGAGGCCTTCGTCGCTGCGCTGTCCACCGACGGCGGGGACAAGTCCGGCGACAAAGCCAAGAAATAGAAGTCCGCGGCGCGGCGATTGATCCGCCGATGGGCCCACCGGAACGGGGCGGCCGGGGGACAATACCGTCCGTGAGCCGCCGCGTAGCCGTGTTCTGCACCGCCGTCCTGTGCGGCGCGTTGGTGTCGGGATGCGTGTCCACCGTCGGTGGCACGGCGCTGCGGGTCCAGGGCGCCGACCCCATTCCAGTCGATCTCCCGCAGCTGGAGGAATCCGATCTCGACTCGGTGTTGCTCACCGCGGGGGAAGTCAACGGCGTCATGGGTGCGACCGGAATCCGGGTGGTCGCGTCGTCGCAGAACATGAGCGACAACTCCGACGGAGTATCCGACGTGGACTGCCTCGGCGCGATCTACGGCGCCGAGCGGCTGGTCTATCAGGGCAGCGATTGGTCGGCCGTGCGTGACGAAGTGCTCCAGGAACCCGCGAGTGACAACAAGCACTGGGTCGAGCAGATCGCGGTGCTCTATCCCTCGGCGGACAAGGCGCGCACGTTCGTCGACGACGCCCGCGCGACGTGGGAGAAATGCGGCGGCGCCTCGATCGACATCGACAACTCCGACGTGCACTCCACCTGGACGATCGACACCGCAGATGTGGACGGCGACATCCTGACCCAGGTCTCAACCCAGCGAAACGCCGGGGGATGGGGTTGTCAGCACGCACTGGGCACGGTCTCCAATGTGGTGGTCGAGGCATGGGCGTGCAGCAACTCGATCGGGGGTGAAGCCGAGACCCTGGCCTCGGAGATGATCAAGAACGTGGCCAAAAAGAAGTAGCGGTTCCGCTTCCCGCTGGGCGGCAATTCAATTCGGCGCGGGTTTAACCGGTGTGAGGCCGGTGTGTGCGGTCTTAGGCTGCCCCGGTGTCCCGAGAAGTGCACCTCCTGACTTTCGGCAGCACCCGCTCGGCGGGCCCATGGCGACACCCGGAGATCGACAACAGCACGGCCGCGGTCCGCCGACGGCTCATCGAGCGCGCGCAGATCGCCGAGCGGGGCACCTTCGACGCCCTGTTCTTCCCTGACGGTCTGAACTTCGGTCCGCGAGAAACCTGGGCGTACAAGACAACTGAGGATTTCGAACCGCTGACAGCGACGGCGGCGCTGTCGTCGGTGACTGAGCACATCGGGCTGGTGGTGACCGGTTCGGCGACCTTGGCGCACCCGTATCACCTTGCCAGGCAGCTGTTGTCGCTGGACCACCTCAGTGGCGGCCGCGCCGGATGGAACCTGGTGACCAGCTTCGCCGCCGCGGCGGCGACGAACTTCAGTGCCCGCGGCGTGATCGACCACGACGCCCGCTACGAAATCGCCGACGAGGCGATCGACGTGGTCAAGAAACTCTGGGACGGTTGGGGCCCGGACACCATCGTCGAGGACCGGGTTCGAGGGATCTTCAACGACATCAACGATATTCGGGTCGCCGACCACCACGGCCCGCATTTCGACGTCCGCGGGCCGATCGGTGCGGCCCGCTCGCCGCAGGGCCGGCCGGTGATCTTCCAGGCCGGGTCTTCCCCGCGCGGGCGGCAGTTCGCCGCACGGCACGCCGAAGTCATCTTCACCGGGCAGGGCACGATCGCGCGCGCCCAGGAGTTCTATCGCCAGATCCACGCCGAGGCGGCCCGGGTCGGCCGGCCCGCGCCGCTGATCACCCCGTCGCTACGCTTCCTCGTCGGTTCGACCGCGGACGAGGTGCGCCGGATCGAACGGACGGCGTTCGAGTACTTCAGCCCCGAATACCAGGCCGGGTGGCTGTTGGAGGTGGACGTCGACGTCGTCGGCGCCGATCTGGACGGCCCGGTGCCCGATTCGGCCTTCCCCGATACCACCGAAACCCACCAGACCGCGCTGGCGGGGTACCGCGCGTTGGCCCGCGACGGCAACCCGACGGTGCGGGAATTCCTGTACCGCACCGTCAACGGCTGGGGTGCCCAGGTGGTCGGCACGCCCGAGCAGATCGCCGACGAGATCGAGACGTGGTTCCTCGCCGAGGCCGCCGACGGCTTCGTACTGACCGACTCCGGGCTGCCCGGGCAGCTCACCGATTTCGTCGAACAGGTGGTGCCCGTGCTGCGCAAGCGGGGGTTGTTCCGCCACGAATACACCGGCAACACCTTGCGGTCGCATCTCGGCCTGCCGGTCCCGCAACGGCAGGAGCTCTCGGCATGACGGAACCTTTCATCCTGTCGGCGTTCTCGATGTCGACGGTGTCGCACGGCAACTTCGGCATGTGGCGCCATCCCGAGGACCGCACCGCGCACTACACCAGCCTCAACTACTGGGTGGATCTGGCGCGGCTGCTCGACGAGGGCGGCTTCGACCTGTTGTTCATCGCCGACGCGGTGGGCCAACTCGACGTGTTCGGCGGCAGCGCCGAGGCCGCACTCGCCCATGGGGTGCAGACCCCGGTCACCGATCCTCTGCTCGCGGTGTCGGCGATGGCAGCCGCGACCCGCCGGCTCGGCTTCGGCATCACGGTGTCGACCACCTATGAGAGTCCCTACCTGCTGGCCAGAAAGTTCAGCACGCTCGACCATCTCACCGGTGGGCGGATCGGCTGGAACATCGTCACCTCACTGCTGGACAGCGCCGCCCGCAACATCATCGGGAGGCAGCGCCAGATCCCGCACGACGAGCGTTACGCCATCGCCCAGGAGTTCCTCGACGTCACCTACAAGCTCTGGGAGGGCTCCTGGGAGGACGGCGCCGTGGTGCGCGACCGGGAGCGCGGGCTGTTCACCGATCCGGCGAAGGTGCACCCGATCGGTCACGAAGGACGTTATTTCAGTGTGCCCGGCGCCCATCTGGTGGAGCCGTCACCGCAGCGCACGCCCGTGCTGTTCCAGGCCGGATCATCGACCGCGGGAAGGGAATTCGCCGGAGCGAATGCCGAGGTGGTGTTCGTGTCGGATCCGCGTCCGACGGTCGTGCGGTCGCGGGTGCACGATGTGCGCCGCCGCGCGGTCGAGCATGGGCGCAGTCCGGACTCGGTGAAGTTCTTGAGTTCGGTCGAGATCGTCGTCGACAGCACCCAGCGCGCCGCGCAGGCCAAGGCCGACGAACTGTCTCGCTACACCGACCTCGAAGGCGGCCTGGTGCTGTTGTCGGCGCTCAGCGGCGTGGACTGGTCGACCTACGGCGTGGACCGCCCGATCGAGCAGTTCGACACCGATGCCTCACAATCCATCCTGGCCACCGTCGACGATTCCGATGGGCTGCGCCGGCGAATCACATTGCGCGACTATGTCGGCAAGCTCGGCGGGTTCGGCGGCCCGTTATTCGTCGGGGACGCCGCATCGGTTGCCGACGGGCTCAGCGACTTCGCCGCCCAGACCGGCGTCGACGGCTTCAACATCGCCTACCACGTGACACCGGGCAGCTTCGCCGACGTCGCCGAACACCTCATTCCCGAGCTTCGGCGGCGCGGGCTGACAGCAGAAGGTGGCTCGGAAACCCTGCGTCAGCGGCTGTTTCCCACCGGTGCGGCGCGGTTGCCGGACGCGCATCCGGGCGCGGCGCACCGGAAAAGAATCTCGGCGATTAGATAGCTCACACCCGGCACGACTTTCCGGCAGCGTGTCAACTACGTCAACAATACGTTAATTCCCTGCGTGCCAAGCGATTGCAATGGTGCCGATGACGCACGCCGGGCGGAAGGCGGCATCATGTCCACACCACAATTCGGAATCGGCGGTCGGTCGCTGACCTCTGCGGAATCAACCGGGCTCGAACGAGAAGCGTTGGGTCCCTGGGGTGTTTTCGCCCAGGGGCTGGCAGCCGCGGCACCGAGCGTCGCGGTGGCGGTCGTGCCCTACGCGCTGTTCGTCGCGGCCGGGAAGGGCGCATCCTGGGCAGTGATCATCGGCCTGACCCTGACGATCCTGATCGCGACGACGATCAGCTTCCAGGCCAAGCGAACGGTGTCGTCCGGCTCGTTGGGCACCTACACCGGCAACGGTCTCGGCCCGGGCTTCGCCTACGCCGCCGGCTTCAGCCTGTTGCTCGGCTACATCGGCTTCGCGATCACCGGAACCCTCGGCGGCGTCCTGTATCTCGACTCGTTCCTGGAGTCCATCGGATTGGGTTCGCAGGCAACGTGGTTCCGCCTTCTGCTGGTGATCGTGGTGGTGGCCGCCGCGACCTACCTGCCGTTCCGCGGGGTCGCCATCGCCGCCAAGTACGAGCTGGCCTTCGAGGTCGTGGCGATCGCGTCGATTCTGGTCATCATCGTGGCCTCCTACGTCACCTACGGCTGGCACATCGACACCGAGCAGTTCGACATCAAGCACCTGACGACCAGCGCGACCTTCATCGCGGCGGTCACCGCGGTCGGTTCCTACGCCGGTTTCGAGAGCGTTGCCTCCCTGGGAGCGGAGGCCAAGAACGCCCACCAGAACATCGCCCGGTCACTGCTGCGGGTGGTGCTTCTGATCGGCGTGCTGTACATCATCGCGACCTACCCGCAGATCCTGCACTTCGATGACATCGACAGCGACAAGGCCGTGCTGCCGCAGCTCGCCGACGTCACCGGCGTGTCCTGGGTCAACTACGTCGTCAGCGCGGCGGTCGCGATTGCGTTCATCGTGTTCGTCACCGCGGTCACCACCGCGGCGGCCCGCTCGCTGTTCACCCTGGCGCACGAGGGCGCGCTGCCCCGGGCGCTGACCAAGGTGCATCCCACGCACAAGACACCCTGGGTGGGCATCGCGGTGGTGGGTGTGCTGGCGTTGGTGTTCTCGGTGACTGCCACCTTCAGCTCGGTGGGCCGGCTGGTGTTCGACGTCTACGGTGGCTATGTCGCCAACTGGGGCTTCCTGGTCAGCTACCTGCTCGTCGTCATTGCGACCCCGCTCTGGCTACGAAAGATCAAGGCGCTCACCACTACTCGGTTGGTCGTGTCGGTCGCCGCGGCAGTCGGCATCGGCTACGTGATCTTCTCCAACTTCTTCCCGGTACCGGAGTTCCCGTTCAACATCCTGCCGTTCGTGTTCTTCGGCCTGTTGTTCCTCGGCCTGCTCTGGTACTGGTACCTGCGCCAGACCCGGCCCGAAGTGGCGGCCCGCCTCGGCACCATCCAGACCCTGTCCCAGGCCGAGCAGCAGCGTCTCGTCGACGAGGGGATCCTCGACGTGCTCCGCAACGATGACCCGCAGTCCGACCGCGACAAGGAGGTGGTGGCACCGTGAGGCGGCTGAGACGACTGGCCAACGCACTGCGCGCCGGATTCGTCGCGGCGACACCGGACACGGTGTGGCTCAACGAGGCAACGCTGGTCGGTATCTCGGTGGCGGTCCCGAGGAGCCTGCGATGACACTGCTCGATGTTCCGGAGACCGGGCGTTGGTCGGTGGCACCGGTGGAGGCTGTCGATCATCCGCTGATCGCCGACTTCCTGGCCACCACTCACGGCCTGAGCGGCCGCAAGTTCGGGGCCGACTCCCGCGATGTCGCCGAGCAACTGGCGTCGGCCTTCGAGGCGACGGTGCTCCGCGACGCCGTGGGGCGGGTGCGCGGTTACGCGGCCGTGCATCACCCGCACGGCACCGAGCCGGAGATCAGCGGCGACTTCGTGATCGATCCCGGTGTCCCGTCCGACGTCATCGACGATGTCGTCCGCCTGGCGGTACAGAGGTTCCAGCAGGAGGCGGCCGAACTCCCCGGTGCCTACTTCCGAGTGATCATCGGCGCCAACCAGCCCGCCGCGATCGACGCGCTGCAACGGCGCGGTGCGGTACGGGAAGCGGAGTTCATCCGCACTCGTAAGCCGCTGCACACCGAGGACCGCGAGGAGTTGGAACGTGCCGCCGTCCCGGGCGTCACGGTGATCAGCTGGCCGGAGGTCATCCGGCGCGGGCTGGGCGAGCAGGTCCGGCTGCTGCAGCACAGCACGTTCCTCGAGCACTTCGGCAACATGTCCAAGAGCCCGGAGGACTGGAAGCACCATCTCGCCAGCCGGGCGTTCACTCCCGACTTCAGCATCGCCGCGCTCGACGAGGCGGGCGAGGTCGTGGGTTACGTGCTGGGCTCGACATTCACCGCGGGAGTGGCCGGCGCCCAGGAGATCAGCGCGCATACCGACTACATCGGG
This sequence comes from Actinomycetes bacterium, assembly GCA_023416315.1. Lineage (GTDB taxonomy): Bacteria > Actinomycetota > Actinomycetes > Mycobacteriales > Mycobacteriaceae > Mycobacterium. The sequence continues at coordinate 1,501 of JAEZIA010000198.1, read as the reverse complement.
GTTCGGCCGGACCTGCGCAGGCACGGTCTGGGGGAGCTGCTGCTGAAGAAGATCTGGCTGGCCGCGCTGCGCCGCGGACTGACCGTCGCCTCGCTCGGTACCGACATCAACAACCGCAGCAAGGCGCACCTGCTGTACCGCCGCCTCGGGTACGTCGCGGTCGAGGAGCAGTACTCCTATCGCATCGACACCGCAGGATCGGAACAATGACCACCACAACGACGTATCTCGCCGAACCGACCGCCTCCGACGACGGTTTGTTCGCCGTCTTCCGGCCGGTGTTCGACAAGATCGCCCAGGGCAATCTCGAGCGGGAACGCGGCCGGGTGTTTCCCCACGAGCAGGTGCGCTGGCTGGCCGACGTCGACTTCGGCACGGTCCGGATCCCGGCCGCGCACGGTGGATTCGGGGCGTCCCTGGAGCAGACGTTCGCCCTGTTGGCCGAGCTCGCCGCGGCCGACCCCAACGTCGCGCACATCTGGCGCAACCACCTGGCATTCGTCGAGGATCGGCTCAACGCCCCTCGCTCGGATGCCGGTGACACCTGGATCAAGCGGTTCCTCAACGGGGAGTTCGTCGGCGGCGGCTGGACCGAGGCCAACAATGTCACGCTGGCGAATCTGACCACCACGATCTCCGCCGAGGACGACCACTGGGTGGTCAGCGGCGCGAAATACTATGCCACCGGCAGCCTTTACGCCGACTGGCTCGACGTGCTCGGTCGCGGCGACGACGGTGAGCTGTTGACGGCACTGGTGCGCCGCGACGACACCGGCGTGACCCTGGTCGACGACTGGGACGGCTTCGGCCAGCGCACGACTGCCAGCGGCACCGCCCGCTACGAGCGCGCCCGCGCCGACAGGGGCGACGTGTTCCCGGCGACCGAACGCTTCAGCTATCAGGCGCACTTCTACCAGACCGCCATGCATGCGGTGCTCACCGGAATCGCCAAAGCCGCATTGCGCGACGGCTCCACCGCGCTCACCGAACGAATCCGGAACTACCCGCAAGGGTTGGCGACCGTGCCTGCGGTCGATCCGCAACTTCTGCAGGTGATCGGGGAGGTGTCGGCCGAGGTGTTCGCCGCCGAGGCGGCGCTGGCCCGCAGCACCGCCACCCTGGACCGGGTCGTGGCGGGCCGGTTGGCGGGCGACGAATCGGGTGCCCGGCGCCGGCTGATCGACGCCGAGGTCGCCGTGGACCAAGCTCAGTTGGTGATCATCGCGGCGGCGCTGTCGGCCAGCACGAAGATCTTCGACGCCCTCGGCGCCTCCGGGGTGTCCGAACAGCGCGGCCTGGACCGGCATTGGAAGAACGCCCGGACGCTGGCGTCGCACAACCCCCGCGTCTACAAAGCGCGCATCATCGGCGACTGGTTGATCAACGCCACCGATCCGGTGGCCGACCTGGCCTCGCTGGGACGTGGCGGACAGGGCAACTAGTCCGCGTCGTCACTGTCGTCGAGTAGTCGCTCCGGATGGTGGTAGTCGTTGACGCCGCC
>JAEZIA010000118.1 GCA_023416315.1 Actinomycetes bacterium | reverse complement strand
GACTCGCCGATCAACTACACGCCGGGCATCATGCAGTGGTCGATGGACGGCGGCACCGTGCAGGCGCACATTCCGTTATCCGCGTTGAGTTCGGTGTTACGGCCACAGTTCGGCGGAACGTGATCGCGCTAGACCAGTCGCTTGCCGTGGCGGGCGCGCCAGCGCAGGTCGGCCAGCAGCACGTGCGGTCCGGGCTGGCGGATGAACGACGGCAGGAAGCGGTTCACCAGGGCGACGAACCGGAACAGTCGTTCGAAGCGCCGCTGTTTGGTGGCGCTCCACGGCAGGCCGAGGGCGTCGCGAAAGACCGGCGCCAGGAACCCTGCGGTGAGGAATTTGAGCAGTCCACGGAATGGCAAGCGCAGCAACGGGTTGACCATCTTGAGGTCGAGAAGGTCGAGCAGGTAGCCGCGGACGGTGTCGTCGATGTGGACGTGCTGGCAGGCGGTGTTCCAGTAATCGTCGAAGGCGGCGCGGGTGGGTGGCCACTGGTCTTCGGTGACCTGCAGGGTGGTGCCCAGCGACCAGGCCGACCGGTAGAAACCCTCGGCTTGGTCGGCGGTCATCTGGCCCCGCAGCAGTTGGTAGGCGTCTTCGAGCCCGACGAACAGGCAAGCGGCTACCCACATCTGCAGGTCGCGGTCAAAGGCGTTGTAGCGCACCGGGCTTTCGTCTCCTGCCTTGACGTGGCGGTGCGCGGAGTTCACCGCCTCGCGGTACAGCAGCTTGTCGTCGTCGGTGCCGATCACGGCGACGGCGATGTAGGTGAAGGTGGTGCGGGCCCGTTTCCACGGGTGGATGAGCAGGTTTCCGGAGTCGACCTTGGATTCGACCACGCCGTAGCCGACACCGGGCCGCGAGAGCTGCATGACGACGTTGGCGGCGCCGGCAGCGAACGACCAGAAGTCCAGCGCGTCGGCGGCAGTGACGGGTTCGTCGCCCCAGCGGGCGGTGCGCTTGTTGATCGTGATTCGGGTTATGGCGGTGGTCAGCGATGACGTCGACATGCGAACATCTCCCCTTGTCTAGCTTTATGAAGCCTCTCACAGCGCGGGGACAACGGACAAGAAGAAGTGAATACTCATTCTTGAGTAGTGTCTCGGCGGTGGGGGCAAGGAGCTAGCGTGGAGTCCGTGTCAGATGGCGAGCCCGCCGTACGGCGGCGGCCGAAGGATCGCAAGGCGCAGATAGCGCGGGCGTCGGCCGATGCGTTCGGGTCGCAGGGCTATCACGCGGTCAGCATGGAGGACATCGCGGCGCGGGTGGGGATCACCCCGGCCGCGTTGTATCGGCACTCCCCCAGCAAGTACGACTTGTTCCGGGACGCGGTGTTGGGCCTGGGGCAATTGCTGGTCGACGCCACGGCGTTCGCCGATTCTGCGGGTGACGAGGACCCGGCGGTGAGGCTGCGGGCGTTGACGGCCGCCTTGATCGACACGACGATCGCGAACCGAACGGCGGGTGGGTTGTACCGGTGGGAGGCGCGGTATCTGCGCGCCGAGGATCAGCTGGTGCTGGCCGAGCAGATCCGGTTGGTGAACCGGCGGTTGCAGCGTCCGCTGTCGATGTTGCGGCCGAAGCTGACGTCGCGGCAACGGTGGACACTGTCGGCGGCGGCGCTGTCGGTAATCGGGAGTATCACCGATCATTCGAATCCGTTGGCCACCAATGAGATCCGTTCGTGCATGACGACGCTGGTCGGCGACGTGCTCGCGGCGGATCTGCCGGTGACGCGGCGGCGGTCGGGGTTGACGCGGGAGCGGCTGAGCGTCGGGCCCGAGGCCGGCATGTACGAGCACGTGCTGCACGAGGCGGTGCGGTTGTTCTTCGAGAACGGATACCGCAACACGAGCATGGAGGACATCGCGTCGGCGGTGGGGATCCAGGCGTCGGGACTGTATCGGTCGTTCCCGGGCAAGGCGGACATCCTGGCGTTGGCGTACCGGCGGGCGGCGGATCGGCATTCGTCGGATACCGCGGATGCGCTGTCGCGGACCTCGGATCCCGAGTCGGCGCTGGACGAGTTGGTCGACGACTACTTGGGCCGGGTGATCGAGTCACCGGAGGTGCTGTATGTGTATTACACAGAGCGGCACAATGTTCCGCCGGGAGACTTGCGGGTGCTGGAGACGATCGAACATTCGACGATGGACGCGTGGGCGCGGCTGGTGACGGCGGCACGACCGGAGATGAAGATCGGTGCAGCGCGGTATGCGGTGGGTGCGGCGTTCGCGTTGACGGTGGACTTTGCGCGGCTGTTCCACCGCGACCCGGCGGCGGGTTCGGTGGCAACGATCCGCCGGCTGATGGAGGTCACGCTGTTGGGGCGGCCAGTACGGCGCTGAGGAGCTGAGGCTCGCCGAGCGTGGGGGGCGTCGTTGGTCTCGCGCCCGTTGGTTAACGGCAAGCCACACTCTCGGCGTACCTGGGGATGGGCGTGTTCGTGTGAGAGCCGAGTCGCGCAGGGTAGGGGCATGCACGACGAGCCGTTCGTCGGGACGTCGGCGATCGAGAGCGGACTGGTCACCGACTACCAGCTGCGCACCCGCTATCGAGCGGTGTACCGCAACGTCTACCTGGCCAACGATGTGCCCTTGACGGCGTCACGACGAGCGAAGGCTGCGTGGTTGTCAGCCGGTCCGGATGTTGTTCTCGCCGGAATTTCGGCGGCTGCGGTGCATGGCACCAAGTGGTTGGACGGTGCCGCACCAGCGGAGATCATTCGCGCCGATCGCCATCGACCGCCAGGCATAGTGGCGTGGTCGTATGCGATCGCCGACGATCAGGTCTGCACGCGCCGAGGTATGCGAGTCACCACGGCGGCACGCACGGCGTTCGATATTGGCCGCAGCCTTCCGCGCGACAAAGCCGTCCCCCTGCTCGACGCGTTGATGAACGCTACCCGGCTGGAGCCCGGCTCCGTCTTGGCCATCGCCGACGCGAGTCCTGGCGTGCGAGGAGTCCGCCGGCTTAGGGCGGCAATGAAATTGGCAGACGGCGGCGCGGAGTCACCGCGCGAGACGCGGGTCCGTCTACTTCTGATCGGCGCGGGCCTGCCGGCACCGGAGACGCAGATCGAGTTCTTCGACGACTACGGCGACGTCGTGATCCGCGTCGACATGGGTTGGCGGGAATGGAAAGTCGCAGTCGAGTACGACGGCATTCAACACTGGACCGATGGCAGACAGCGGTCCTGGGACATCGACCGCATCGCCATCCTGGAGTCACTGGGCTGGGTGGTGGTTCGAGTCAGCGCTGACATGCTGAGGCGGCCCGAGGTGATCATCGCGCGTGTCACAGCGAAGCTGCGTGCCGCGGGCTGCCCACTCTGACGCCGAACGTGGGAGCTAGCGGTGATGGAA